>NZ_CP048829.1:2935000-3267205 GCF_019355395.1 Chordicoccus furentiruminis | reverse complement strand
CGCATCGCTGAAGTGCTCGAGGCCGACAGTGGAAATGTTGTTGAGACATCTGTATGTGTACATGGGAAGCACCCTCCTTCGCTTCATTTGATTCATCATGTCTGACGGTTCAGAGTCTGACGTCATCCTGATCGAACGCCTGCTCGATCGGTTTTCCCGCCGGAGCCATCGGAAACACCATATCGTCCTTATCGATCCGCGCGTCGATGACGACCGGCCGGCCGGCATGAAGCGCCTCCGTGAGCACCCGGTCCACATCCTCCGGCTTCGTGAGCCGAAGCCCCAGCGCGCCCATCCCTTCCGCGATCTTCACGAAATCGCATCCGTCCGTGAGCACGGTGCTCGAGTAGCGCTCGCCGTAGAACAGGTGCTGCCACTGGCGGACCATGCCGAGCACCTGGTTGTTCATCACGATTTCAATCACGTTGAGTCCGTTGCGGACCGCGGAGATCACCTCATTCATGTTCATCCTGAAACAGCCGTCCCCTCCGATGTTGACGACGGTCCGGTCAGGAAAAGCCGCCTTCGCGCCCATTGCGGCGCCGAGCCCGTAGCCCATCGTGCCGAGCCCTCCCGAGGTAAGGAAGGTCCGCGGAGCCGTGAAGGTGAAGTACTGCGCGGTCCACATCTGATGCTGGCCCACATCCGTCGAGATGATCGCGTCCCCGCCAGTCAGTTCCCAGAGCCGGCGGATGATGTACGGCCCCGTGAGCCGCGGATACTCGTAGCGGAGAGGATGAGCTTCCGCGTAGGCCTTCACATCGCGGATCCACTCGGGATGACGCTGCTCCTTCACAAGAGGAAGGAGCCTCCGGAGAGAGGCCTTCAGGTCGCCGACCACCGTCTGGTCCACGAGGACATTCTTGTTGATCTCCGCTTCGTCGATGTCCATCTGGAGAATCTTCGCCTGATGCGCGAACATGTCCGTCTTGCCTGTATCCCGGTCCGAGAAACGGCTTCCAAGCGTGATCAGCAGATCGCAGCGGTGCACCGCGTTGTTGGCTGTCTTGGTTCCGTGCATTCCCAGCATGCCCATATAGAGAGGATCCGTGCCGGGAAAGGCGCCTTTGCCCATCAGCGTATCCGTAACCGGAGCGTCGATCCGGTGCGCGAGTTCCCTGACTTCATCGGACGCGCCGGACAGAACGGCGCCTCCGCCTACAAAGATGACCGGCCGCTTCGCGTCTTCGATCATCTCTGCCGCTCTGCGCAGGTCCTCCTCGCGAATCGTATCGGTCTTCACCGGAACGGGAAGCGGCTTTTCCGGCGTGTACTCCGCGGACGCGGCCGTGACATCCTTGGTGATGTCAATCAGCACCGGGCCGGGCCGGCCGCTCTTCGCGATCCGGAACGCGCGCCGCACGGTGTCGGCCAGCTGCGTCACATCGCGGACGATGGTGCTGTACTTTGTCACCGGCATCGTGATGCCGGCGATATCCACCTCCTGAAAGCTGTCCTTGCCCAGAAGGGAGACCCCCACGTTGCAGGTGAACGCCACGACGGGAATCGAGTCCATGTAGGCGGTGGCGATTCCGGTGACGAGATTGGTGGCGCCGGGACCGGATGTGGCCATCACCACGCCGACGCGGCCGGTGGCACGTGCGTATCCGTCTGCCGCGTGGGCCGCGCCCTGCTCGTGAGAGGTCAGGATATGGCGGATTTCAGATCTGTGCTTGTAAAGTTCGTCATAAATATTCAGAATCGTGCCGCCCGGGTAGCCGAAGACGGTGTCCACGCCCTGCTCTTTCAGGCATTCGATGACGATCTGTGCTCCAGTCAGCTGCATGACGCTTCTCTCCTTTCCGAATCAGCGTGCTTTGTAAAGGCGCCCGCCGTTCTTCGCGGCGGGCACGCTCCGTCCGGTCAGCGCTTCGGAACCTCGAGCACTGCGCCGCGGCTTCCGGATGTGACCATCGCCGCGTAACGCGCGAGATAACCGGTTGTAATCTTCGGTTCTCTCGGCTTCCACGCGGCCTTCCGCTTTGCGAGCTCCTCATCGGAAACACGGAGGTGAATCGTCTTCTCCGGAATATTGATCTCGATGATGTCTCCCTCCTCGATCAGGGCGATGGGGCCGCCGACAGCCGCTTCGGGTGAAATATGGCCGATGGAAGCGCCGCGGGAGGCGCCGCTGAAACGGCCGTCCGTGATCAGTGCGACCGTCGATCCGAGACCCATTCCCGCGATGGCGGAAGTCGGATTCAGCATCTCGCGCATGCCCGGACCGCCCTTGGGACCTTCGTAACGGATGACCACGACGTCGCCCTTGCGGATCTGACCGCCGAGGATCGCGCGGATCGCGTCGTCCTCGCAGTCGAAGACGCGAGCGGGTCCCTCATGGACCAGCATCTCCGGTGCAACCGCGCTCTGCTTCACCACGCCGCCTTCCGGCGCGATGTTGCCGGAGAGGACCGCGAGTCCGCCGGTTTCCGAGTACGGGTGATCAATCGGACGGATCACCTCCGGGTCACGGTTCTCGGCGTGCTCGATGTTTTCCCCGACGGTGCGGCCCGTGACGGTCATGCAGTTCAGATTGAGAAGATTCTTCTTCGCCAGCTCGTGCATGACGGCGTAAACGCCGCCGGCCTCGTTCAGCTGCTCCATATAGGTGTGACCGGCGGGCGCCAGATGGCAGAGGTTCGGAGTCCGGGCCGAGTACTCGTTCGCCATCCGCATGTCGAGGTTCATGCCGATCTCATGCGCGATGGCCGGAAGATGGAGCATCGTGTTCGTGGAGCATCCGAGCGCCATATCCACGGTCAGTGCGTTCCGGATCGACGCCTCCGTGATGATGTCACGGGGACGGATGTTCCGGCGCAGCATTTCCATAACCTGATTGCCGGCGTGCTTCGCGAGTCTTAGGCGGGCCGAGTAGACGGCCGGAATCGTGCCGTTGCCCCGGAGCCCCATCCCGATGGCCTCCGTGAGGCAGTTCATGCTGTTGGCGGTGTACATGCCGGAGCAGGAACCGCAGGTGGGGCACCCGTACTCCTCATATTCCTCAAGTCCCGCTTCGTCAAGCGTACCGGC
The DNA here is from genome assembly GCF_019355395.1 of Chordicoccus furentiruminis. GTDB lineage: Bacteria > Bacillota > Clostridia > Lachnospirales > Lachnospiraceae > Chordicoccus > Chordicoccus furentiruminis. The sequence continues at coordinate 3,264,175 of NZ_CP048829.1, read as the reverse complement.
CTGACGGCGGCCCACCGCTTCGAAAATGCTGGAAAGCGAGGTGCGCTTTCCGCCTACATGACCGGCAAGCATCGGTCCGCCGCTCACGAACACGGTGGGAATATTGAGACGCGCGGCCGCCATCAGAAGACCCGGCACGTTCTTGTCGCAGTTCGGGATGCAGACCATCGCGTCGAACTGATGAGCCATGATCATCGATTCCGTGGAGTCGGCGATCAGATCTCTTGTCACCAGGGAATACTTCATTCCGGTGTGTCCCATGGCAATGCCGTCGCAGACGGCGATCGCCGGAATCACGACAGGGAATCCGCCGGCCTCGGCGACACCGAGCTTCACCGCCTCGGCGATCTTGTCGAGGTTCATATGGCCCGGAACGATTTCGTTCCATGAACTGACAACCGCGACCAGCGGCTTTTCCATCTCCTCCTTCGTGACGCCCAGTGCGTTCCAGAGGGAACGGTGCGGTGCCTGCTGAAGTCCTTTTCTGACTGTATCACTTCTCATAGCTGTCTTCTCCTTTGCGGTATCCGGATTCTTCCTGCCGCCCATCCGTTTTGCGGCCTGTTCTTCGGCTTTTCTCTGCGCCGGTATCTCCGGTCAGCGAAACGCGGAGAGATCGGCAAAGCCATCCGGGACTCCGGGTATGTTCGGACCGCGCCTCAGAGCTCCATGCGCTCCAGAACCCGGTCACCCATCCCGGCGGTATCCGTCTGCGTACACCCATCGCTCATGATGTCGGCGGTCCGGTATCCGTCAGCCAGCACCCGCCGGACGGCCCGCTCGACGGCGTCCGCTTCCCGGTCAAGGTTCAGGCTGTACCGGAGCAGCATCGCCGCGGACAGAATCGTCGCCAGAGGGTTGGCGATCCCTTTGCCGGCGATATCCGGAGCGGAACCGCCCGACGGCTCGTAGAGGCCGAAACCCGTCCCGTTCAGCGAGGCGGAGGGCAGCATCCCGATGGAGCCGGCGATCATGCTGGCCTCGTCGGACAGGATGTCGCCGAACATATTCTCCGTCAGAAGCACGTCGAACTGACCCGGATTCTTCACAAGCTGCATCGCGCAGTTGTCCACCAGCATCCAGTCGAAACGGACGTCCGGGTGGGAAGCCGCCGTGTCCGTCACAACGTCACGCCACAGTCTCGACGAATCCAGCACATTGGCCTTGTCAACCAGCGTCAGATGATGTCTCCGCTTCTCCGCGATCCCGAAGGCCCGCTCCGCCACGCGGCGGATCTCCTCCTCGTTGTAGGAAAGCGTATCCACCGCCGTGCGGACGCCGTTTACGTCCTTCGTGTAACGTTTTCCGAAGTACAGGCCGCCGGTCAGTTCCCTCACCATCATGAGGTCGAAGCCGTCCCGGATCACCGATTCCTTCAGAGGGCAGGCTCCCTTCAGCTCCGGATATAGAACAGCCGGGCGCAGATTCGCGAACAGCCCCAGCGCTTTCCGGATCCCGAGAAGCCCCGCTTCCGGCCGCTTTTCCGGCGGAAGGCGGTACCACGGCGAAGTGGCGGCGTCGCCGCCGATGGAACCCATCAGCACCGCGTCCGACGCGCGGCATATCGCAACGGTTTCGTCCGTGAGCGGTACGCCGGCGGCGTCGATGGAACAGCCGCCCAGCAGTACCTCCCGGTAATGGAATGTGTGACCTCCCAGCTCTGCGGCGCGGTCAAGCACCCGCTTCGCCTGCGAGACAATCTCCGGTCCGATTCCGTCGCCCGGTATCAGTGCGATTTGAACGTTCATCTTATGCTCCTTTGAAAAAGGAGACGGCATATGCCATCTCCGTATCGTAATGCTATACTGGATTACTTCCGGTCCTTTTCCCTGGACTCCGGCGCAGCATAGGCGGCATCCGCCTTCTCAACTTCGGCGATGGCCGACTTGCGCATGGGAATGCGGCAGTTCTTGTTGTTGCCGAACTCGACGATCACATCGTCGTCCGTGATGTCGAGGAGCACGCCGTAGAAGCCGCTTGTGGTGACCACGCTGTCGCCGACGGCCATGTCGTTCAGCATGGACTGAAGCCTTTTCTGCTCCTTCCTCTGCGGACGGATCATCAGGAAATACATGATGCCGATCATGACCACAAGCCAGATCAGCATGGTGCCCCAGCCCGCAGCGCCGCTTCCGGAGCTCGCGCTGGCGGAGTCGAGAAGAATCGCATTGATCATAATTGTAGATGCCTCCGTTTATCTGAATTCGTAGAACATGTCAATCATACACTCTCCGTCCCGTCCCCGCAAGTGCTTTTCCCGGGGCTTCAGGGCCGCCAGTCCGCGTGCATGACGGTGTTGTGAACCGGATGCTCTCCGTAGGCAGCCAGCGTATCCTTCTTGAATTCGGCGAACCGGCCCTCGTCCAGAGCCAGCCGGATGCTCTCCATCAGACTGTTGTAGAAGTACAGGTTGTGCATCACGCAGAGGCGCATTCCCAGCATCTCACCGGATTTCAGCAGATGGCGCAGGTACGCGCGTGAAAAAGTCCGGCAGACAGGGCACCCGCAGGATTCGTCGATCGGACGCGGATCGGTCCGGTACTGCGCGTTGAACAGATTGAGGTGGCCGCGGCTCGTGTAGACGTGACCGTGCCGCCCGTTGCGGGAAGGATAGACGCAGTCGAAGAAATCGATGCCCCGCTCCACACCCTCCAGGATATTGGCCGGCGTTCCCACACCCATCAGGTAGGTCGGCTTGTCGCGCGGAAGGGCCGGAACGACTTCCTCCAGCACGTGGTACATCTGCTCATGCGTCTCTCCCACGGCGAGCCCGCCCACCGCGTAGCCGTCCAGACCGAGCGAGGCGATCTGGCGTGCATGGCGGATCCGCAGCCCGTCGATGATGCCGCCCTGATTGATGCCGAAAAGCAGCTGATCCGGGTTGACCGTATCAGGAAGCGAGTTGAGACGCCTCATCTCCGCCTGACAGCGGACGAGCCACCGGGTCGTCCGCTCGATGGAACGGTCGATGTAGGAGGCGTCCGCCAGCGCGTCCGGGCATTCGTCAAAAGCCATCGCAATCGTGGAGCCGAGGTTGGACTGGATCTGCATGCTCTGCTCCGGACCCATGAAAATCAGCCGGCCGTCCACATGGGAATGAAACGTCACGCCCTCTTCTCTGATCTGACGGAGCTTCGCAAGAGAAAAGACCTGAAAGCCGCCTGAGTCCGTGAGAACCGGCCCGTCCCAGCACATGAACTTTCTTACGCCGCCCATCTCCTTTACGACGTCGTCGCCCGGACGGACGTGCAGGTGGTAGGTATTGCACAGCTCGACCTGACACTTGAGTTCCCTGAGTTCCGGCGAGGACACCGCGCCCTTGATGGCCGCCGCCGTCCCGACGTTCATGAAAACCGGTGTCTCGATCGTACCGTGAGCCGTTTTGAAGCGGGCCCGCTTCGCCCGGCCTTCCTCCTTCAGAATTTCGTATGATGCCATTGTGCCTCCCTGCTTAAGATACAGAAAATCATCAGATTCCGCGCATTTAGACCTATCATAGCACAGGTAACGCTTTCGGCAATGTGTTTCTTGTTATTTTCCTCTCCATGCCTTATACTCGCAGACGTAACTCGGGCCGGCATGCATTAATTAAGTAGAAGCACCGGCAGTCAGGCAGTTAAAGGAGCGGCATGACAGAACACAGCTATACACTTGGTATCGATATCGGTTCGACGACAGTGAAGATCGCGCTTATGGACGAGAGCGGACAGATCCTGTTTTCGGATTATCAGCGTCATTTTGCGGAAATTCAGACTACGGCGGCGAAGCTGATCCGGGAGGCCTATGACCGGACGGGCGATGTGAAGGTGTCCCCGGCCATCACCGGGTCCGGCGGTCTGACGCTCGCGAAGAATCTGGGCGTCCCCTTCGTCCAGGAGGTGGTAGCCGTCGCCACGGCGATCAAGTCCTTCTGTCCGAAGACGGATGTGGCCATCGAGCTGGGCGGCGAGGACGCGAAAATCATCTATTTTGAGAACGGCAATGTCGAGCAGCGCATGAACGGTATCTGTGCCGGCGGCACCGGATCCTTCATTGACCAGATGGCGGACCTTCTGCAGACCGACGCCTCGGGACTCAACGAGTACGCGCGCCATTATCAGGCGATCTACCCGATCGCGGCCCGCTGCGGCGTCTTTGCCAAGACGGACATCCAGCCGCTGATCAACGAGGGAGCGACGAAGGAGGATCTGGCCGCTTCCATCTTTCAGGCCGTCTGTAACCAGACCATCTCCGGACTCGCCTGCGGCAAGCCGATCCGCGGCCATGTCGCCTTCCTCGGCGGACCGCTGCATTTCCTGGACCAGCTCCGCGCGGCTTATATCCGTACGCTGCGTCTCGATGAGGAGCATGCCATCGTACCCGGGAACTCTCACCTGTTCGCGGCGGCCGGCGCCGCGATGAACGCAGTCGAGGCCGCGAAATCAGAGGCGAAGATCGCGGAACGCGCCTTTGTGCCGGGCGAACAGCTGGTCTCTCTGAAGGATCTGACGGACCGTCTGGAGCACGGCGTCCGCATGCAGTTCGAGGTCAACCGGATGGATCCGCTTTTCCCGTCGCGGGAGGACTATGACGCCTTCCTTGCACGGCAGGGCCGGTACCAGGTGGCCCGGGAGGATCTGGCCGGCTACCACGGACGGGCCTATCTCGGCATCGACGCGGGCTCGACGACGACGAAGACCGCGCTGATTGCCGAAGACGGGCGTCTCCTCTACTCTTTCTACGACAGCAACCACGGCGATCCGCTGGCGACCTCGATCCGCGCAATCAAGGAAACATACGCTCATATGCCTTCCGACGTGGTGATCGCGGGTGCCTGCTCAACCGGCTACGGCGAAGCGCTGATCAAAGCCGCCCTGCTTCTCGACGAGGGTGAGGTGGAGACGATCGCGCATTACACTGCGGCGCAGTTCTTCGATCCGGATGTGGACTGCATTCTCGACATCGGCGGTCAGGATATGAAATGCATCCGGATCCGGGACCACGCCGTGGATGACGTGATGCTCAACGAAGCCTGCTCCTCCGGGTGCGGCTCCTTCATCGAGAACTTCGCGACAACGCTGGGGTATTCCGTTCAGGATTTCGCGAAGGCGGCTCTTTTTGCCGAGCATCCGATCGATCTGGGTACCCGCTGCACGGTCTTCATGAATTCCAAGGTGAAGCAGGCCCAGAAGGAGGGCGCCACAGTGGCCGACATCTCCGCCGGCCTTGCCTATTCGGTCATCCGGAACGCGCTCTACAAGGTCATCAAGGTATCCGACGCCTCCGAGCTCGGAAAGCATATCGTGGTGCAGGGCGGAACATTCTACAACGACGCGGTGCTCCGCGCCTTCGAGAAGATCGCGGACTGCGAGGTGATCCGTCCGGATATCGCGGGCATTATGGGCGCCTTCGGAGCGGCTCTGATCGCCAGAGACCGACGCATCGAGGGCCGTCCGACGACGATGCTTTCGCTCGAGAAGATCAACGCCTTCGAGTACAAGACGACGATGACGCACTGCCACGGCTGCACGAATCAGTGCCGTCTGACCATCAATCATTTCCCCGGCGGCCGCCGCTACATCTCCGGCAACCGCTGCGAACGAGGCATCGGGAAGGAAAAGAACAAGGATCATCTTCCCAACCTCTACGAGTGGAAGTACAAGCGAATCTTCGGCTATAAGCCGCTGACAGCCGACAAGGCGCCCCGCGGTCAGGTCGGCATTCCCCGCGTGCTCAATATGTACGAGAACTATCCGCTGTGGTTCACCTTCTTCACGAAGCTGGGCTATGAGGTGGTGCTTTCTCCGACCTCGTCCCACAAGCTTTATGAGCTGGGCATCGAATCGATTCCGAGCGAGTCGGAATGCTATCCGGCGAAGCTGGCCCACGGACATGTGACGTGGCTGATCCGCCAGGGTGTGCGCTTCATCTTCTATCCTTGCATTCCGTACGAGCGGAACGAATTTCCGGACGCGGTGAATCACTACAACTGCCCCATTGTCACCAGCTACGCGGAGAACATCAAGAATAACGTGGAGGAACTCAGGGATCCCTCAATCCGTTTCATGAATCCCTTCCTCTCCCTCACCAATGAGAAGATCTTCAGCGACCGCATGGTGGAGATTTTCCATGACCTTCCGAAGGTCGAGGTGGTCAACGCGGCAATGGCCGCGTGGGAGGAGCAGTCGAAGGCTCGCCGGGACATCGAACGGAAGGGCGAAGAGACGCTCCGCTATCTGGAAGAGACCGGACGCCACGGCATCGTTCTCACCGGACGACCCTATCATATCGACCCGGAGATCAACCACGGAATCCCGGAGATGATCAATACCTACGGGATGGCGGTGCTGACCGAGGACTCCATCTCCCATCTCGGCGAACTGGAGCGGCCGCTCCGCGTCAACGACCAGTGGATGTATCACACGCGCCTCTACGCCGCGGCGAACTACATCAAGAAGCATGAGAACCTTGACATCATCCAGCTCAACTCGTTCGGCTGCGGCGTGGACGCCGTGACCACGGACGAGGTGCAGGAAATCATGTCCGGCAGCGGGCGGATCTATACCTGTCTGAAGATCGACGAGGTCAGCAATCTGGGCGCGGCCAGGATCCGGATCCGTTCGCTGATCGCAGCGATCCGGGCCCGGGCGGAGAAGAAGCCGGAGGAACGCATCGCGCCCTCCTCGATTCAGAAAGTTCCGTTCACGAAGGAGATGAAGGAACGCTATACCATCCTGGCCCCGCAGATGTCGCCGATTCACTTTGAACTGCTGGAGGAAGCGTTCCGGTCGGAGGGTTTCAATCTGGAGATTCTCGGCAACGACAACCGCTCCGCCATCGATATGGGGCTTAAGTATGTCAACAACGACGCCTGCTATCCGTCTCTTCTCGTCGTGGGGCAGCTGATGGCGGCCCTCAAGTCAGGAAAATACGATCTGCACAGGACCGCGGTCGTGATCACTCAGACGGGCGGCGGATGCCGCGCTTCCAATTACATTGCCTTCATCCGCAGGGCGCTTGCGAAGGCCGGGATGTCCTATATCCCGGTACTCTCCCTCAACTTCAACGGCTTCGAGAAGCAGGAGGGCTTTCAGATCACGCCGCGTCTGCTGGTGAAACTCGTTTACGCGGTCGTGTTCGGCGATATCATGATGAAGTGCCTATACCGCATGCGGCCCTACGAGCAGACGAAGGGGTCCGCAGACAAGCTGTACCGCCGGTGGAACGCTTACTGCAAGCGCTTCCTGAGCACGAGCGTCAGCTTCCGGAAGTACAGCCAGATCTGCCGCAGCATCATCCATGACTTCGACCGGCTTCCCATCACCGACGAGGTGAAGCCGAGGGTCGGCATCGTGGGCGAGATCCTGGTCAAGTTCTCCCCCACCGCCAACAACCATCTTGCGGAGCTGCTGGAGAAGGAAGGCGCCGAGCCGGTGGTGCCGGATCTGCTTGATTTCTTCCAGTACAGCTTCTACAACGGCAACTTCAAGGCGGACAAGCTCGGGTTCTCAAAAGCCTACAAGCTGAAGATGAACGCGGCCGTGGCGGCTGTCGAAAAGATCCGCGGAGCCGCTTCGAAGGAGTTCGCGCGGAGCGTGCATTTCAATCCTCCGGCAAAGATCGCCGAGCTGGCGAAGGCCGCCTCGCCCATCGCCCAGAACGGCAATCAGACGGGCGAAGGCTGGTTCCTGACCGGTGAGATGCTGGAGCTGATCGGTGAGGGAGTGCCGAATATCGTCTGCATCCAGCCCTTCGCCTGCCTGCCGAACCACATCGTGGGAAAGGGCGTCATAAAGGAGATCCGGCGGCGTTACCCGGAAGCCAACATCGCAGCCGTCGACTATGATCCCGGCGCTTCAGAGGTGAACCAGCTGAACCGGATCAAGCTGATGCTGACGACGGCGGAACGGAATCTTGAAAAGGAAAGCGGAGCCGCAAAGGTTTCCGCGGGAGAATGAACGGATGAGACAGTGCGTACTGGCGGGATTGTCCATCAGCGGCGGAGAGGGACTCGAAAAGGCCCTCTCCGAGACGCGCGCTCTCTGTGAAGCCGCGGATCTTGCCGTGGCGGAAACCTTTACCCAGAACCTTCCGAAGCCCGTCACGGGCACGCTGATCGGCACGGGCAAGATCGGAGAAATCCACGCGTATCTTCAGATGACCGGCATCGATCTGGTCGTCTTTGACAATGCTCTGACGCCGGTGCAGCTCCGGAATCTGGCCGCTTCGCTTGAAGCCGAGGTGCTGGACCGCACGGCAGTCATTCTGCAGATCTTCGCGGACCGGGCCCGGACAAGGGAGGCGGCGCTGCAGGTGGAGTCCGCCAGGCTTTCCTATCTGCTTCCGCGGCTGGTCGGCATGCATTCCGATCTCGGCCGTCAGGGCGGCGCCAGCGGTGCGATGTCCAATAAGGGTCTCGGGGAGAAGAAAATCGATCTGGACCGCCGGCATATCGAACGCCGGATGGCGGAACTCCGGAAAGAGCTGGAGGAGGTTGACCGCGAACGGGCGACCCAGCGGAACCGGCGGCTGCGCTCCGGTCTGGCGAGGGTCGCCCTAGTCGGCTACACGAACGCGGGCAAATCGACCATCATGAACGGGATGCTCCGTCTTTACGGGGAGGATCCGGAGCGGATCGTCTTCGAGAAGGATATGCTGTTTGCCACGCTGGACACCACGGTCCGGCGCATCGTGCCGGATGAGAACCGCCGGCCTTTCCTCCTGAGCGACACGGTCGGCTTCATCGACCGGCTCCCGGCGACGCTCGTGAAGGCTTTCCGCTCCACGCTTGAGGAATCGGTCTACGCCGATCTTCTGCTGCTCGTCTCAGATGTCTCGGATCCGGACTACCGTGAGCATCTGAAGACCACACTGGATACGCTGTCGGAGATCGGCGCGGGGCAGATTCCCCGCCTCTTCGTCTTCAACAAGGCGGACCGGCTTGATGCGCCTGTCTCCTCCGGGATCTCGGTGGAGGGGATGTCCTCCGGTGACCGCCGTATCACGATGTCGGCCCGCTTCGATCAGGATATTGTCCGGCTCACGTCCCGCATCGAAGAGATGCTGGGCGCGGACCGGATCGATGCGGAGCTTCTTCTTCCCTACAGCGCCGGGCATGTGCTGAACTATCTGATGGAGAGTGCCGGAGCATCCGTTGAGGAATACACGGAAGACGGAACCCGGGTCCGGGCCTCCCTTACGCGCGAGGATGCGGAGAGATTCGGAAAATACAGGGTCTGAGCGGAGCGCCGCGAAAGCTTCAAACGGGCCATCCGTGATCCGGCCTTCAAGCCGGACCGCGGATGGCCCGTTTGCGCTTCGTGACAAACTCCCGCAGACAAAAACCTGACAGAATCAGAGATTCGCCGATACGAGACGGGGACGGAATCCGTTCTTTTCCAGATCCGAAAGAATCGCCTGCTTGTGGGCAGTGCCAAAGGCCTCGATCGTAACACGGAGCTCGACGGCCTCGCTGCGGTTCGTGGTGTAGAACTGGTTGTGCTCCAGCTTGATCACATTGCCCTTCTGATTTGCGATCACCTGGGCGACGCGGACCAGAGATCCCGGCTTGTCGGGAAGCAGGACGGAGACCGTGAAGATCCGGTCTCTCATGATCAGACCGTTCTGAACGACGGAAGCCATCGTGATGACATCCATGTTGCCGCCTGAGAGAATGCAGACCACCTTCTTGTTCTTCACATCGAGATGTTTCAGAGCGGCGACCGGCAGCAGACCCGAATTTTCCACCACCATCTTGTGATTCTCAACCATATCGAGGAACGCGGCGATCAGCTCGTCGTCATCGATGGTCAGAACCTGATCAAGGTTCTTCTGAAGATACGGGAAGAGCTGGTCGCCCGGCGTGAGCACGGCTGTGCCGTCGGCGATCGTAGAAGCCGACGGAAGCGTGACGACCTTGCCCGCCTTGAGAGAGGCTGTGAGGCAGGCGGCTCCGGAAGGCTCCACGCCGATGACACGGATATGCGGGTTCAGCAGCTTTGCGAGCGTCGATACGCCGGTCGCGAGCCCGCCGCCGCCGACCGGAACCAGCACATAATCGACCGTCGGGAGATCTTTGATGATCTCCATCATAATGGAACCCTGACCGGTTGCGACGGTGAGATCATTGAAAGGATGAATGAAGGTGTAGCCGTGCTCCTTCGCGAGCTCAAGCGCGTGCTCGCACGCCTGATCGTAGACGTCCCCGTAAAGGACGACCTCCGCGCCGAGATTCTTCGTGCGCTCCACCTTGATGAGAGGGGTTGTGGTCGGCATCACCACGACCGCCTTCGCACCGCAGCGGCGCGCCGCATAGGCCACGCCCTGGGCGTGATTTCCGGCGGAGGCGGTGATCAGACCCTTCTTTTTCTCCTCCTCGCTCAGCGTACTGATCTTATAGTACGCGCCGCGGACCTTGTAGGCGCCGGTGAGCTGCATGTTCTCGGGCTTCAGGTACACCTTGTTGCCGGTCTGCCGGCTGAAGTACTCACTGTACTGCAGCGGCGTCGGAAGCGTGACCTCACGGATTTTTTCCGCCGCTTCCTCAAATTTGTCCAATGTCAGCATAATTCTATCCCCTTTGTGCGCATGAGCGATGCGGTCCATGCTGTTATGAATGTGTCATTTCGTGCTCTGCGGCTGATTGAACAGCGCATTGACGAATTCGTCCGCGTCGAAGCGCTGCATGTCCTCCAGCTTCTCTCCGACCCCGATGTACTTCACCGGAATGCCAAGCTCCGACTGAACGGCGATGGCGATGCCGCCCTTCGAGGTACCGTCAAGCTTCGTGAGGATCACGCCCGTGACCTGGGCCGCTTCCGAGAATTCCTTCGCCTGAATCAGCGCGTTCTGCCCGGTTGTGCCGTCCAGAACCAGCAGCGTCTCCCGGATCGCGTCCGGATACTCCTTCTCCAGAATGCGGTAGAGCTTGTGAAGCTCATTCATCAGATTCTTCTTGTTGTGAAGGCGGCCGGCCGTGTCGATCAGAAGAATATCGGCATTCCGTGCCTTCGTAGCCGCAATGGCGTCGTAGACGACAGAGCCCGGATCCGCTCCGTCCTGACCGGAGATCATCTGCACGCCTGCGCGGTTTGCCCACTCGGAGAGCTGCTCGTTTGCCGCCGCGCGATAAGTATCCGCAGCCGCGAGGATCACCTTTTTGTGCTGCTTCCGGTACATGCTGGCCAGTTTGCCAACGGAGGTGGTCTTGCCTGCCCCGTTCACGCCGATCACAAGAACGGCGGATTTTTCGCGCTCGAACCGGTAGTCGTCGTCGGTCACCTGCATCCTGCTCCGGATGCTGTCGATGAGAATATCCGCGCAGTCCTTCGGCTGGCGGATCCTCTTTTCCCTCACATTGTCACGAAGCTCGTCAAGAATCGCCTCGGTCGTCCGTACGCCGATGTCGCCGCGGAGCATGATTTCCTCCAGATCGTCGTAGAAGTCCTCGTCGATCCGGTCATGCCGCGCCATCACGTCATCGATGCCCCGGACAAGCACATGCTGTGTCTTGGTAAGTCCCTTTTTCAGACGGTCAAAAAAACCCATCGCGCACTCCTTCGTATTGAAATCAGGAGGACAGCTTATCCTCGATCAAATTGACGGACACCAGCGTGGAGACGCCCTTCTCCTGCATCGTGATGCCGTACAGTCTGTCCGCGGCCATCATGGTGCCGCGTCTGTGCGTTATGATAATAAACTGCGTATTCTTTGTCAAATTGTGCAGGTAGCCGGCAAACCGGACCACATTGCCTTCATCGAGCGCGGCCTCGATCTCGTCAAGAAGACAGAACGGAGACGGCTTCAGGTTCTGAATTGCAAACAGCAGCGCGATCGCTGTCAGCGCCTTCTCGCCGCCGGAAAGCTGCATCATGTTCTGAAGCTTCTTGCCCGGCGGATGGGCGATGATGGAAATGCCCGCCTCAAGAATATCCGCGTCCGGATCGATCTCGATTGTTCCGTGACCGCCGCCGAAAAGCTCCTGGAACGCCTTGTCGAATTCCGTCCGGATCTCGGCAAATTTCTCGGTGAACTGCTTTCTCATCCCCTGATCCAGCTCTGTGATGATGCCTTTCAGCGTCTCCTCCGACTTCACAAGGTCCTCATGCTGCGAGGAAAGGAAGGTATGCCGCTCGAGCAGCTCCTTGTACTCGTCGATGGCGTTGACATTGACGTTTCCGAGCCCCCGGATCAGGTTTCGGATGCCGGTGATCTCCTTCCTGACAGCCGCGCGGTCCTCACTTCTTTCCGTCAGCGCAATGCCGCGGATCTCGCTTGGCGTCAGGCTGTATTCCTCCCACATATAGGAAGCACGTTCTTCTTTTCCGCCTTCGATTTTCTCCCGCTGGGACGTCAGGCGGTAATGCTCCCGGTCAAGCCGTCCCATCCGGTCCGACAGCTCGTCCCGCCGGTTGAAGAATTCGCGGTGGCTGTCCTGCAGCTCTTTTCTCCGGGCGGCCAGCTTTCGCTTCTCCTCTTCGGTTCCGGCCGCCTCTTCCTCTCCGCGGCGAATGGCCGCCTCCACTTCGGCGATCTGCTCCGCCTTTCCGTTCTTCTCCTCACCGGCCGAGGCAAACGAAGCCTCAAGAGAAGTCTTTTCATTTCGCAGCCGTCCCAGCTCATCGGAAAGCCGCTTCATCGTCTCGGCGCGGAACGCCTTCTGCTCAGCCCAGGAAGCGGCTTCGACCCGGATCGACTCCAGATTCTTCGCCTCCTCCGCCCGCCTTGCTTTCAGCTCGTCTTCTCTCTGCCTCAGCTCATCTGCCTGCTCGTTGACTTTCGACTCCTCGTGCTCCGAATCGGCGATCGTCCGGGCAATCGCGGCGTTTTTCTCACGGACCTCCCGGATCTGCCGTTCCAGTTCGGCGTGCTCCTTCTCCAGCGAGCCGCTTTGCAGCCGGCTCACCGTCATCTGTTCCTCCGCCTGTTTCTTCGTCATCTCAAGCGTATTGAGACGCAGCAGAAGCTTCTGCCTCGACTCCTGGACGGCTGCCTGCTTATCCCTCGACGCGTTCCGTTCGTTTCTCAGAGCGTCCAGCTTTACGCGAAGCGTCTCCGTCTCTTTCTTGAGCCGGGCTGTCCGCTCGGTCAGCTCCGCAATCTCCCGCTTCCGGCCGAGAAGATTGTCATTGCTTTTGAACGCGCCGCCGGTGATCGAACCTCCCGGGGCGAAGGACTCACCGGCAAGCGTCACCATGAAAAGGCTGTGACGGTAGGCTCGGCCGATCCGGATCGCATTGTCAATGGTGTCCACCACCACGATCCGTCCAAGCAGAAAGCCTGCCAGGCTGCGGTACTCCTCATCCGTTTCGACAAGAGAGGATGCGACTCCGATCACGCCCTTTTCCCGAAGAGCTTCCTCATTGTTCAGAGAACGCGGACGGATGCTTGTCAGTGGAAGAAAGGTGGCGCGCCCGAGTTTATTCGCCTTCAGATACTCGATCAGATGCTTTGCGGTTGCCTCGTTGTCGGTGACGATGTTCCGGATGCTTCCGCCCAGCGCAGTCTCGATGGCGGTCTCATAATTTTTCGGCACGCGGATCAGATCCGCCACGACGCCCCGGATGCCGGGGTTCTGCTTTTTCTGTTCCATGATGCGGCGGATGCCGTTTCCGTACCCGTCGTAGCGCTCGGCCATCGACCGGAGAGACTCGAGACGCGAGCTGTCACGGTGATAGCCGGTCTGGGTCTCGTCCAGGCGTGAGCTGGTTTCCGTCATGCGGGCGGTCAGCTCACCGGTTTTTCCGGCCGCCTCGTTTTCCTCCCGCCCGCACGCTTCGATTTTCTGACGGATGGACGCAATCTCGCCGTCATTCCGTCCGGCTTCCTCACCGGCTCGCTGCTGTTCCTCCTTCAGACGGAGCAGCCGCCCGCCGATCTCGGACTGGCGTATCCCCATCTGCTCCAGCATCGTGTCGTAGCGCTGCACCTTGCCTTTAACCTGCGCCCGGTCCTCCAGCATCCCGATCATGTTCCGGCGGGCCTGCTCGATCCGGTCCGTGATCTCCGCGATCGCCCTGTCCGTCTCTTCAAGACGGCTGACAGCTTCCCGCTCGCGGGCCTTCACCTCTCCGTCGCCCGCCTTCTGCGCCTCCATCTCATCCGTCCGCCGGCGGATTTCTTCCTCATGCGAACGAATATCCTCCTCCAGGCGGTTCAGTCTTTCTTCATTCTGCGCTCTCTGAGCCTCCACGGTCCGGATCTGTTCGCGGAGCAGCGCGATCTGGCCGGTCAGCTGTTCGCGGAGCAGCGCGTTTTTTGCCGCTTTTTCCGTAAGAGAGGCGATCCGGCCGTCGAGATCCTCCAGTTCATGATCGACGCGTTCATACTCGCTCTTCGTCTGATCGAAGCGGTCCTTCGTCTCGGCCATATCGTCTCCGACAATATCGAGACGCTTTGAGATCTCCGCCAACTGCTGGTCCGTTCGCTCCTCCTCGATCAGAAACAGATTGATGTCCAGCGATTTCAGCTTCTCCTTCTGATCAAGATAGATCCGCGCCGTCTCGGACTGCTTCTTCAGCGGCTCAAGCCGGTCAGTCAGTTCCTTCAGGATGTCATTGACCCGCACGAGGTTCTGATGCTCGTCCTCAAGCTTCTTCAGCGAAGCCGCCTTCCGCTTCTTGAATTTGACGATGCCGGCCGCCTCGTCGAAGAGCTCGCGCCGTTCCTCCGGCTTGCCGGAGAGGATCCGGTCGATCTGACCCTGGCCGATGATCGAATAGCCTTCCTGCCCGATGCCTGTGTCATAGAAAATTTCGTTGATATCCCGGAGTCGGACCGGCGCGTTGTTGATCAGGTACTCGCTCTCTCCGGAGCGGTAGAGACGCCGCGTCACCGTGACCTCCTCATAATCCACATCAAGACGGTGATCCGCATTGTCGAAGGTGATCGCAACGGAAGCGAAGCTCTGGGGCTTCCGGGTCTCGGTACCGGCGAAGATCACGTCCTGCATGCTGCCGCTGCGCAGCTGCTTCGCGCTCTGCTCGCCCAGCACCCAGCGCACCGCGTCGGCGACATTGGATTTGCCCGAACCGTTCGGCCCCACGATGCCGGTGATGCCCTTCTGGAACTCGAACTTCAGCTTGTTGGCGAAGGATTTGAAGCCCTGTACCTCGATTGATTTCAAATACATCTGCGCTCTGTCTTCTCCTTACCCGTTCTTCCGTCCGATCCGGTTCATGGCGTCCTGCGCGGCGCTCTGGGCTGCGGCCTTCTTCGTTCTGCCCCATCCGCTCCCGATTTTCTGACCGTCCACATAGGCTGTGACCTCGAAGCGTTTGTCGTGGTCCGGTCCGCTTTCGCCTGTCACATGGTAAAGCACCTGCTTCTGCCTGTCCTGAAAGATTTCCTGCAGCGGCGTCCGCACATCAGTAAAGAGATCCTCCTTGTCCAGATCAAGCAGAACATGCTTCATCACGAAGCGTCTGGCCTCGTCAAAACCGCCGTCGAGATAGATCGCTCCGATCACGGCCTCCGTGGCATCCGAGATAATGGAATCCTTCTCCCGTCCGCCCATCATCTCCTCGCCTTTGCCGAGAAAAAGATAGGAAGGCAGTCCGATGTCGCGGGCGCACTTCGCCAGCGGCTGTTCGCTGACCATACTGGCCCTCATCTTGCTCAGTTCGCCTTCCTGCTTTTCCGGATATTTCCGGTAGAGATACTCGGCGGCGACGAGATCCAGAATCGCATCGCCGAGATATTCGAGCCGTTCATTGTGTTCCGTTTTGTTCCGGCGGTGCTCATTCGCATAGGAAGTATGGGTCACCGCCATCGTCAGAAGAGACGGGTCGCGGAATACATAGCCGCAGGCCTTCTCCAGCTCATGTAAATTTTTCATCTCGTGTCCTGCTGTCTTATGCCGTCATCAGCGCGGCGATCTCTCCGATTGTCCGCGCTGTGTGCAGCTTTTCCCTGTCCAGCGGCCGACGGATCTTCTCCTCGACTGCTACCGCGATCGCGAAAAGGTCAAGATTGTCCGCGCCGAGGTCGCGGACCAGATCCGTCGAGCTGCGGAGCGATTCCGCTTCCACGCCGAGAACTCCGGCGGCGATTCCGATGACGATCTCAGTTTCCATTCTGCTTCAGCGCGCGGATCTTCGCGCTCTCTGCCTCCATCCGTTCTTTGATCAGACCGTTGATGTTCTCCCTGTAGAAAATCCCGCACTGATTCACGGCGATCCGGAATTCGGTATCCTGGGAGCTTCCGTGCGCCTTGACGACCAGTCCTTTCAGACCGAGAAGCGGCGCTCCGCCATATTTCGACGCATCGAAATCCTTCAGCGCCTTTTTCAGCGTGCCCTTGGCCAGAAGTCCGCCGAGCATGCCGGGAACCGATTTTTTGAGTCCGTTCTTCGCAATCCGGTAGATCGTCGTCGCGGTGCCTTCGTACATCTTCATGACGATGTTTCCGCTGAACGCATCCGTCACGATGACGTCCGCCGCGCCGGCGGGAATGTCTCTCGCTTCCACCGACCCGATGAAATTGATACTTCCGCATTCCTTCAGAAGCGGAATCGTTTCCTTCACGAGGGCGTTTCCCTTCTCCTCTTCCGCGCCGATGTTGAGGATGCCGACGGTCGGATGGGGAATGCCGAGGGCGTGCTCCACATAGATGGATCCCATCTCCGCAAACTGAAGAAGCCAGGCCGGCCGGGCGTCCACGTTGGCGCCGCAGTCGATCAGAAGAGACATGCCTTTTTCAGTCGGCATCAGTGCGCCCAACGGCGGCCGCTCCACACCCCGGATCCGGCCGACCAGCACCTGCCCCCCTACCAGCACGGCGCCGGTGGATCCGGCCGAGACAAACGCGTCCGCCTCTCCGCGCCGAAGCATCATCATGCCCCGGACAATGGAAGAATCCTTTTTCTTCTGGATGGCAGCCACCGGCGGCTCGGCCATCTCGATCCGCTCCGTGCAGTGCTGGACCGTCACCCTGTCTTCCGGGTAATGCAACGTTCCGATGATGGAACGGATCGCCGGCTCGTCGCCGAGAAGGATGATCCGGAGCTGCTCGTTTTCCGTAACGGCCTCTATGGCTCCTCTGACCGGAGCTTCCGGGGCGTGATCGCCGCCCATCGCGTCGACCGCGACTCTGATGATATCCATGAGATGACTCCTTTCCGGCTCCGCTTCCCGGCGGTTCGTCTGCGCGGATGTCGTCCGCGCCGGGCGGGAAGCGGTGCATGCTGTTTCCGGCGCAATTATGATATCTGGTACTCCTGAACGAATGGAAAAAGCTGCCGCCGATTCAGACGGCGGCAGCTTTTCGCATGCTTGTTTCTGCAGATTAAAATCAGTCTTCAGCCTGTTTCACGATTTCGCGTTTATTGTAAGTTCCGCAGGCTTTGCAGACTCTGTGCGGCATCATCAATGCGCCGCATTTCGGGCACTTGACCAGTGTCGGATGGCTCATCTTCCAATGAGCTCTCGTCTTGTCGCGCCGTGCAGAGCAATGTTTGTTCTTCGGACAAATGGACATTTTCACACCTCCTTAACGCACTTTTTGTATTATACAGGGCATGGAAACCCTTTGTCAACCACTTTTGTGGCCTGAACCTGCATTCTCTGCAAACCGGATCACTGCGTCAGACGAACCGTCTCGCGCGCGATGGCCAGCTCTTCGTTGGTCGGCAGCACGATGACCTTCACGGTGGAGTCGGGGGTGGAAATCACAGCCCGCTTCCCGCGTACCCGGTTGGCTTCCGGATCGATCCGGATCCCCGCGTAGGTGAACTGCTTCATAATATCCGCGCGCATCTCGGCGTCATTCTCGCCGATACCGCCGGCAAAGGCGATGGCGTCGGCGCCGTTCAGCACGCCGAGATAGCCGCCGATCGTCTTCACGACCTTGTGGCGGAACGCATCCAGAGCCAGTGTGGCCTTCTCGTTGCCTTCCGAAGAGGCCTTTGCGAGATCCCGGAAGTCGCTGGAGAGGTTGCCGGACAGCGCGTAGACTCCGGACTTCTTGTTGAGAATCGTCAGCATCTCATCGACAGAGATATGCTCATGATCGCAGATGAACTGAACGACGGCCGGATCGATGTCGCCCGAGCGGGTGCCCATGACCAGGCCCTCAAGCGGGGTCAGACCCATAGACGTGTCGACCGCCTTGCCGCCGATGCTGGCGGAGATGGAGGAACCGTTGCCGAGATGGCAGACGATGACTCTCTGGTGGCCTTCCGGGAGATTGAGATACTTGATCGTCTCCGCGGACACATACATATGGCTTGTCCCGTGGAAGCCGTAGCGGCGGATCTTGTACTTCGTGTAGTACTCCTCCGGAATCGCGTAGCGGTAAGCGAACGGCTTGAGGCTCATGCCGAAGGCCGTGTCGAAGACCGCGACGTTCGGCTTGCCCGGCATCGCCTTCTCGCACGCCTCGATGCCCATCAGGTTGGCCGGGTTATGAAGCGGTCCGAGATCAAAGCATTCACGGATCACCTTCTTCACGTCCTCATTCACGCGCGTCGACTCCGTATAGGTGGAGCCCCCGTGCAGTACCCGGTGGCCGATGGCATCGATCTCATCGACGGACTTCACCACACCATGCTCCGGGTCGATCAGCGCCCTGAGAACCAGCTCAATCGCGGTCTGATGGGTCGGCATCGGCTCCTCCACGACAAAATCCTCTTTGCCGGGAACCTTGTGGGTCAGACGGGATCCTTCAATCCCGATGCGCTCGCAGAGTCCCTTCGCTCTGACGGATTCGTCCTCCATATCGATCAGCTGATATTTCAGCGAGGAACTGCCGGCATTAATGACCAGTACTTTCATCTTGTCTTTTTCTCCTTCTTCATTTCTTCTTTACTGCATCTGCGCCTGAACCGCGGTCATCGCGACCACGCCGACGATGTCGTCCGCGTAGCATCCGCGGCTGAGGTCATTGACCGGCATCGCGAGGCCCTGAAGCACCGGGCCGTAGGCGTTGGCCTTCGCGAGCCGCTGGACCAGCTTGTAGCCGATATTGCCCGCCTCAAGGCTCGGGAAGACAAGGGTGTTGGCATGTCCTGCCACAGAGCTGCCCGGCGCCTTCAGAGCCGCGACGGACGGAACCAGCGCCGCGTCAAGCTGAAGCTCGCCGTCCAGCGCGATATCCGGGTACTTCTCATGCGCGATCTTCACGGCATCGGCCACCTTGGTCACGTCGTCATGCTTCGCGCTGCCCTTCGTCGAATAGGAAAGCATCGCGACCTTCGGCTCGGCGCCGACAAAGCTGCGGAAAGAGGCAGCCGACAGAGCCGCGATCTCAGCCAGCTTCTCGGAATCGAAATCCGTATTCACCGCGCAGTCGGCGAAGACGAAGCGTCCGTTTTCGCCCATGTCGCAGTCCGGAACCTCCATCAGGAAGAAGCCGCTGACCGAATGAACGCCCGGCTTCGTCTTGAGAAGCTGAAGCGCCGGACGGATCGTATTGCCCGTGGAGTGGCAGGCGCCGGAAACCACGCCGTCCGCGTCGCCGCACTTGCACATCAGGCAGGCATAGTACATATAATCCTTCTCCATCTGCTCCTTCGCGCTCTCCGGCGTGACGCCCTTCTTTGCACGGAGCTCGACGAACTTGTCGATATACTTCTGCTTGTTCGGATCGTTGAACGGATCGACAAAGACAGCCCCCGTCAGATCGAAGCCTTTCCCGTTCTTCTCGATCTCCTCAGGCGTGCCGATGATCACGAGACGGGCGATGCCCTCCTTCAGAATCTTCTCCGCCGCCTCGAACGTTCTTTTGTCCATCGACTCCGGAAGAACGATCGTCTTCAGATCAGCCTTTGCCTTCGCCTTGATCTCATCAATAAATCCCATCGTGTCATACTCTCCTTTCACTTTTGTATACATATATTCCATTATATCGCGCGGTCTGCAAACGACAAGCGATAATCAGACTTTTACCAGTTCTTTCGTCAGTACATTGCGGAACGGAACGCCGGACTTCTGGGAGCGCACCGACTCATAGAGATTCGAAACGCGCATCTCCTCGTCGAACAGACGGCGCACATCCGGAGGCAGCGTCTCCCGTTCCTGAGGCGGATTCACGATGACCGGAATCTCCGCCTTTTCACGGATCAGGGCGAGCAGATCCTCGCTTTCTCTCCGGAAGCCGAGCACCTGGGTGTAAAGCGCCCGATCCAGCCCCGGATCCTCGCGGAAATCGAGGATGATGTGAAGAAAGGCCCTGTAAACATGCGACAGCGTGAGGTTCTTCGAACAGCAGCGCTGAGCGTACTCATCAAAGTTGGTGAAGAGGTTCCGGTGCTTCACGATCGTATGCGCCAGATCCTCCGTCACATCCTGATAGTGTACGAGAAGCTCCGGCTCGCCGAGCTTCCAGAGACGGTCGATGAGAAGAAGGGAATAATCGTTTTCGGTGGTGATCCCGTAAAGTCCGATGTCCTTCTTCAGTACCTCCAGACAATCCTCCGGCAGCGCGACGGAAAGACCCGGAAAGCTGGTTCCGACAGCCAGCGCGTGCCGCACGGCGGCTGCGGAGGAAAGACGGGTCAGCGACTTATCGTCAAGATAGCTTCCCCCCTCGCGTACGCAGGTATGCGGCTGAATCCGGGATCCGCTTCGCTTCAGCGCCTTCAGGTATTCGATCCCGAGAATGTTGTTCGGGGATCGGAGAATCTCCGCGTATTCGGGGAGTGCCTTCGCCCTGGCCTTCGGAAAGGACAGTCCGCTTCGGAGCGCCTCCCTTAGCGCTTCCTTATATCCGTCGGTCTCGCTGATGAGCGCATCGGCGCATCTTGAGAGCTCGGCGAGATCACCCGACTCGCTGCCGAATAGCAGCATGTCGACACAGCCGAGCCGTTCGAGAATGCCGACCGCGTGGGACGCGAAGGATTCCGCCGATGAGGTCGAATAACGCGTCGGATAAGAAAGCACGACGTCGGCGCCGCCCAGAAGAGCCATTTCGGCCCGTACATGTCGGTCCGTGACGGCCGGCACGCCCCTCTGCATGTAGTCGCCGCTCACCAGCGTGATGACACGGTCAGCGCCCAGCCGGCGGGCTTTTTCGATGATCAGTTTGTGTCCGTTGTGAAAAGGATTGAATTCGCCAATGATCGCAGCTGTCTTCATGGTGGTCCGTTTCCTGTCAGTTCTTGAATGAATGCACCGGCGCGGGGATCCGGCCGCCCCGGCTGACGAAGCGGTCACAGCCGAAGGAATTGACCGGCATCACCGGCGCGTGGCCCAGAAGTCCCCCGAAGGATACCTGATCGCCGACCTGCTTTCCCGGCGCGGGGATCAGACGGACGGCTGTCGTCTTCTGGTTGATCATGCCGAGCGCCATTTCGTCGGCGATGATGCCGGAGATGGTCGCGGCCGGCGTGTCGCCGGGGATTGCGATCATATCGAGGCCGACAGAGCATACGCATGTCATCGCCTCCAGCTTTTCAAGTGTCAGCGCACCTGCCTCCGCGGCCTCGATCATGCCCTGATCCTCGCTCACCGGGATGAAGGCGCCGGAAAGTCCGCCGACATAGGAGGATGCCATCAGGCCGCCTTTCTTCACCTGATCGTTGAGGAGCGCCAGCGCCGCTGTGGTTCCCGGCGCGCCCGCCTGATCCACGCCGATTTCCTTCAGAATATCCGCGACGGAATCGCCGATGGCCGGCGTCGGAGCCAGCGACAGATCGCAGATGCCGAAGGGAACACCGAGACGTCTTGACGCCTCCTGCGCCACCAGCTGACCGACCCGTGTGATCTTGAAGG
Organism: Chordicoccus furentiruminis; assembly: GCF_019355395.1. Classification (GTDB taxonomy): domain Bacteria; phylum Bacillota; class Clostridia; order Lachnospirales; family Lachnospiraceae; genus Chordicoccus; species Chordicoccus furentiruminis. Next base: position 3,242,488 of record NZ_CP048829.1, on the reverse strand, counting down.
CCGTCTTCTTGATTGTCTCGCAGAGCGTACCGAAATCCGCGTCCCTCACATCCTCCAGCGCGGCCTTCACCACGCCGGGTCCTGAAACGCCTACATTGATGACCGTATCAGGCTCCGTCACGCCGTGGAACGCGCCGGCCATAAAGGGATTGTCGTCAGGTGCGTTGCAGAATACGACCAGCTTCGCGCATCCGAGGCCGTCCTGCTCCCGGGTCCGTTCCGCGGTGCTTACGACCACCTCGCCCATCATTCGCACGGCATCCATGTCGATGCCCTGCTTCGTTGATCCGACGTTGACCGAACTGCAGACCCGCTCCGTCACCGCCAGAGCCTCCGGAATCGACTCGATGAGCATGCGGTCCGCCGGCGTCATGCCCTCGGAGACAAGGGCGGAGTATCCTCCGATGAAATTGACGTCCACTGTCTTCGCGCACTCATCCAGTGTCCGGGCGATCGTGACGAAATCGGACGGACGCTTCGCGGAGGCGCCTCCGATCAGCGCGACCGGTGTGACGCTGATCCGTTTGTTGACGATCGGAACGCCGAATTCCGCCGCGATCTCGTCGCCGGTTTTCACGAGCCTCTCGGCCCGCCCGAGTATTTTCTCCCTGATCTTCGCGCAGGTTTTCTGCACGTCGCTGTCGATACAGTCGAGAAGGCTGATGCCCATCGTGATGGTGCGGACATCGAAGTTCTCCTTCTCGATCATCTGGTTCGTTTCCGTTACTTCATTGATGTTGATCATGGCGTCTCCCCGCGCGGTTCCGTCCGGCTGATGCCGGGCATGTGCGCACTCTCGATGGCTGGAACAAAGAAAAAGCGGGCACGGCCCGCCGCCCGGATTCAGATCCGGTGCATCATATCGAAGATCTCTTCTCTCTGAACATGGATGGAGACGCCGATCCCCTGACCGATCTCATCCAGATCGTGCTTGACCTCCATGAACGGTTTTCTGGAAGCCGTGATGTCCACGACCATCATCATGTTGAAATAGCCTCCCGTGATGGTCTGCGAGATGTCAAGAATGTTGCAGTTATGCTCCGCAAGATACGTGCAGACCTTCGCGATAATGCCGACCGTATCCTTCCCGACAACTGTGATGATCGTTTTCTGCATGCTATTCTCCTCCAGCGTATGCGTAAGAGCTCGTTCGTCTCCGGATACGGCGGATGCCGCCCGGGTATGTCTGTCCTTCAGAAGACTACCGGTTCGCCCGGCCGGTCCCTGTGCGCGATGGATATCCGGAAATCATCTGCCCGGTAGGGATTGTCGCCGAGCGTCACCTCGTCTCTCACCGTCTCATAGGCCAGCGCCTCGTAATTGTTCTCCTGGCTCAGATGTCCCAGATAGATCTCGCGGATCCCGTCGTGAAGCACGCGTGACAGCAGTCTGCCGGCCGTCTCGTTGGAAAGATGCCCCCTCTCACCGAGAATGCGGCGCTTGAGATAGTACGGGTAACGGCCTGCCTCCAGCATGTGGACGTCGTGATTCGACTCGAGAAGGAGCACATCAAGACCAGTCAGCTCCTTCACCATATACTCGTCGTAGCAGCCCATATCCGTGGCGACGGCGCAGCACCGGCCGTTGTGGGAGATCCTGTACCCGACCGGCTCGGCGGCGTCGTGGGAGATCGTGAAAGGATGAATCTCCAGATCTCCGATAGAAAAGGGATCATCGGCCTTCACCGTATGCAGGAGCGTTTCCGGGAGCTTTCCGATCGAGGTCATCTCCTTCAAAGCGTCCAGCGTCCCCTTCGTTCCGTATACCGGAATGCCGTAACGCCGGGCGAGAACGCCGAGGCCCTTGATATGGTCGGAATGCTCGTGCGTGACAAGAATCCCGTTGATGTCCAAGGTACTCTGTTCGATGGAATTGAGGCCCTGCTCAATCCGTTTTCCCGAGATGCCCGCGTCAATCAGCACGGACGTTTCCGAACTTCCCGCGTAGATGCAGTTCCCGCTGCTCCCGCTCGCAATACTGCAGAATTTCATTCAAGCGTGTCCTCCGCGCCGGAGAACGACCCCTTTCTTTCCAGTTCTTTCATTCTCAGATCGACGGCTCTCTTCGTCTCATCGAAGGAACCGCTGTTATCGATCACCACATCGCAGCGCGCACGAAACCGGTTCTCCGGCAGCTGCTGCGCCATCGTCCGGCGGATCCGTTCCGCGCTGTAGCCTCTCGCGGACGAAAGACGGCCGTATCTTGTGGCTTCATCCGCATAAATATACCACAGTTCGTTGCAGAATGCATCGTATTTCTCTTCCAGGAGAATGGCGGATTCGATCACAAAAAGCGGGACGCCGGACGCCCGCTTCTCCCTCAGCCTCTCTTCCGTGCGTCTCCGGACCATGGGCAGAAGACGCGCGTTCCAGCGCCGCTTCGCCTCTTCGTCGCCGAAAATAAGCCGGGCGACACCTTCCCGGTCCAGTGTGCCGTCAGGCCGGAGAAATTCCTTTCCCAGCATCGAGACGGCTTCCGGGTAAAAGCCGCCTCCCGGCATGGTCAGAGCCCGCGCCTCATCGTCCAGACGGAGCACGAACGCGCCGTACCGTTCCTCAAGATACGCAAGCACGGCGGACTTTCCCGATCCGATGCCGCCCGTCACGCCGATCACATACATAGCTGTTCCCCTTTCGGTTTCCGCCGAATCATTTCGCCTCATACCAGTCCGAGCCGGTATGGCAGTCCGTCTCAAGAGAGACAGAGAGGTCGGCTGCCTTTCCCATCTCCTCCGTGAGGATCCGCATGACCTCTTCCGCCCGTTCCGCCGGTGCCTCCACCAGCAGCTCGTCGTGGATCTGAAGGATCAGACGCGCCTCCGGCACTTCCTCCGCCAGACGGCGGAAGACGCGGATCATCGCGATCTTGATGATATCGGCCGCAGTGCCCTGAATCGGGCTGTTCATCGCGACGCGCTCGCCGAAGGAGCGCTGGGCGAAGGCGGAAGCCTTCAGCTCGGGCACCGGCCGTCTCCGTCCGAAAAGAGAGACGGCATAGCCCTTCTCCTTCGCGCTTGAGACGAGCCCGTCCAGAAAGCTCTTGATTTTCGGGTAGGCTGCGAAATACTGCCGGATATACTCCTGCGCCTCCTTCGTCGAGATCGACAGTCCCTGCGACAGACCGAAGGAGCTGATCCCGTACACGATGCCGAAATTGACCGCCTTGGCGTTCCGGCGCTGCTGGTCCGTCACCTCGTCAAACGGCACATGAAAGACCTGGGATGCCGTAATCCGGTGGATATCCTTCGCCTGACGGTACGCTTCGATCAGTTTCTCGTCTCCGGACATATGGGCGAGGATCCGAAGCTCAATCTGTGAGTAGTCCGCATCGACGAAGACATTTCCCTCCTCCGGACAGAAGCACTTCCGGATCCGCCGGCCCAGCTCCTCCCGCATCGGGATGTTCTGGAGGTTCGGGTCCGTGCTGGATAGACGTCCTGTGGCCGTGACCGTCTGATTGAATGTAGTGTGAATTCGGCCGTCCGGTCCGATGAAGGACGGAAGGCCGTCCGCATAGGTGGATTTGAGCTTCGAGTAGGTGCGGTAATCCAGGATGTCCGCCGCGATCGGGTAATCGTCCGACAGCTTCTCCAAAACGCCCGCCGCCGTCGAGTAGCCGGTCTTTGTCTTCCTGCCGCCGGGAATGCCGATCTTTCCGAACAGAATCTCGCCCAGCTGCTTAGGACTGTTGAGATTGAATTCTTCTCCTGCCTCCGCGAAAATCCGTCCGGTGAGCTCTTTGATATGAGCGTCCAGTTCGTTCCCGTACCGGGCCAGCGCCTCGCGGCTCGCCCGGATTCCGGCTTCTTCCATGGATGCCAGTACCGCTGTCAGAGGCATCTCGACCGACTCGAAAAGAGCCAGCATTCCCGTCTCCTTCAGTTTCTCCTCAAGCGGTTTCTCCGCCTGCAGAGCAACGGATGCCTCATATCCGGCAAGCAGGACCGCTTTCTCTTCCGCCTCCTCGTCCGTCATCCCGTTCAGTCCGGCCAGACCTTTCTTTCCCAGCAGATCGTCTTCCGAAGGGACGGAGCGGCCGAGCGCACCCTGCGCGATGGCCTCGTAGTCCCAGTCCGATTTCAGCGGATCCAGAAGATAGGACGCGATCACGCAGTCAAAAAGTCTCGAGGCGTCCGTGAAGCCGCAGAACCGGATCAGCTCTTTGGCGTGCATGCAGGCGGTCTCCGCCGTCCGCTTATGCAGCAGACGGCGGAAACCGTCCCGTATCACCTCCTGAGTCAGAAAGCCTCCGGGGGCGACGACCGCGGTCTCATCGCCGAAGGCCACAGCGGCCGCGAACAGTCGGCCCCCCGCGGTTTCCGCGGAAACGCCGGCAGCCGGCGCAGCCGCAGCGGCGCGGAGCGTCTCCTCGAAGGCGGCCAGTTCCGTGATGCGGCGGAAATCGTCCGGCTGTGGTTCCGGCTTCTTCCCGCTGTCCTCATAGCGGCTGACGATGGAGCGGAAGCCGAGCTCGCGGCAGTCCCGGAGCGCCGCTTCCGTCCAGGGACTGCCGAATGCGAAGGTCTTGCGATCGTATTCGACCGGCGCGTTCCGCCGGATCGTCACCAGATCGAGACTCAGCATCAGATCGTCATAATGGTCGCGCATCGCCTCCATGGCTTTCTTCGGTCTGATTTCCCCGACATGCTCATGAGCCGACTCGATCGATCCGAAGGTCTGCATGATTTTGAGAGCGGTCTTCGGCCCGACACCGGGAAGTCCCGGCACATTGTCAGAGCTGTCCCCCATCAGAGCCTTCAGCTGGATGAAGTCCTCCGGGCTCACTCCGAACGCAGCCTGAACCTCCGCCGGCGTGTAGCGCTCATAGGCGGTCTGTCCCCCCTTCGTCTTCGGGATCACGATCCGGGTATGATCGTCCGCAAGCTGCAGAAGGTCCCGGTCGCCCGACAGGATCGTCACCTCCGTGCCGTCCTTCTCCGCCTTCGAGGCCAGCGTGCCGAGAATGTCGTCTGCCTCCCATCCCTCGCAGGTGACAACCGGAATCCCCATATCGGCAAGCAGCTGCTTCATCACAGGCACCTGCTCATGAAATTCCTCCGGCGCCGGCGCGCGGTTCCCCTTGTACTCCGGGTACAGCCTGTGGCGGAACGTAGGCGCGGCAAGATCGAAGGCGACCGCCAGAAAATCCGGCTTTTCCTCCTCCACAACCTTTCCGACAATCGCCAGAAAGCCGTATACCGCGTTGGTGTGACGCCCGTCGGGCGCCGTCATCGCAAGCGGCATACCATAAAACGCACGAAACAGAATACTGTGTCCGTCAATCAGTAATAGTCTGCTCATCATTCTCCTTTATTTTCGGGACATGCAGGCCGGATCGGTGAACCGTCCCGGATCCGGTCCGGGTTTTCCGGCGCCGTTCCTCAGAATGAAAAACGGAGCCGCGCGCGAAGCGGCTCAGAAGAAGCGGGTTAATGCACGAAGAACCGTGTCCCACATATGGGGCAGAAGCCGAGGGAAGAAAAGAACCAGCACGATCAGCGTGATGACCGCCGCGAGCACGAGGATCAGAATCCAGAAAAGAAGCGCGAGCAGCCTGTGCCGCCGGATCCGAAGCTCGCTTTTCCGGATATTTTCCTTAAGAAGCCTCCGGATGTCGAAGGACCGGTCCGTATCCTCGTCCAGATACCGCAGGAAATAGTCGATCATAAAGCTGGTCTCCAGCTCCTCCATGCAGCGCGGACAGCTCTTCACATGCGAAAGGAAGGCGGCGCACTCCTTGTCGTCGAGTTTCTTCGCGAGATAATCGGGCACCATGCGCTGCGCGTCGCGGCATTCGAGTTTCACGCTCTCCCCTCTCCCTTCTCCCGGTCTGCTTCATGGACATACCGGCTCTCCGTGTGCGCCGGTTCTCCCTTCCCGGTCTCCCTCACCGCCCCGGCAAGGCGGCGGAACAGCGTCAGAAACTCCTGCTCCACCCGTTCGAACGGGCGCACTGTATAATCAGGCCGTGTGAGCAGATCCGGCTTCTCCGCCTGTGTCTCTCCCAGCAGACACGCGAGATCCCGATCCAGCATGGCATGATCGATCCCGTCCAGATCGGACTGCTCTTTGTCCGAGAGCGGAGAGCCGAGATAACGGCGATAGATCAGTTCCAGCAGACGGTTCTCATACGCCCGGTAATCCGGCAGAACACGTTTGAACGGGCTCGGGACGTCGGACAGATAGCACTCGCCCGCGTCATGAAGCAGGCAGGCGAGCGCGAGACGGGGCGGATATCCTCTCGTCTCCGCCTCCCTGGCACAGGCGATGCAGTGCTGTCCCACCGAATAGAATGTCCTCACCTGTCCGTTGCCTCTGCAGATCAGAGACAGCGCGTGCGCAATATCCCGGATATCAATCAGATCCGGATCCGGATGAACCGGATCGAAGCGTTTTCCGGTGTATGTCGTGATGGTCGTCTGTCTTTCCTTGCCGGGCATCCGGTCTTTCACCGTCCCTTCAGCTGATCTTCTTCTCGCCTTCGATGTTCCTGTAAAGGTCCCTCACCACATCGCCGACGGTGAACCGCTTCAGATCTTCCCCGAACTGTCTCTGGATCTCCGTCAGCTTGCCGTCCAGCGCGCCGTGCATGTTCCGGGCGACCGGACAATTCGGATTCAGGTCGTCATGGAAATGAAACAGCGTGTCCTTGTTTGTCTCCACCGCTTCGTAGACATCATAAAACGTGATCTGATCAAGCGGGCGGCTGATCGTGATGCCTCCGGGCCCGCGTTTGATCTCAATGAGTCCCGCGTTTCGAAGCGATCCCATGATATTCCGTATGATAACCGGATTGCTCCCGATGCTGGACGCAAGAAGCTCGCTTGTGATTTTCTGATCCTTTCCGAAGTATTCCGTCGCCGCAAGGATATGAAGGGCAATCGTAAATTTCGTCGATACCTGCATAATTCCGCTCCGAATGTGTTGTCACTTTGTTTTTTACGATCATACTATAGCCGATCCGGTTCTCCATTTCAAGCGGTCCGTGGCGAAAACCCGGTCCCGTCCGGTCGTCCCGCTCCGTTCCGGATTTCCGCATCCGTTTCTGCATTACGGCTGACGCACGATTTTGACCCGGAAGAAAGAAAGAGCCGGAAACCCGTGAGGGTTTTTCGGCTCTTTGGGATCATGCCGGCGGCGGGAATCGAACCCGCACGGCCTTTCGGTCAACAGATTTTGAGTCTGCCTCGTCTGCCAGTTCCGACACGCCGGCGAAGCGCTGCGCCGCGACGGAGCATCCCGCAGATACATGTTCATCAGAGAAACTCCGGCCCGCAGGCACAGTCAAGTATAGCACAGAAAGCGTGATCACTCAACGCGTTTCAGCGATCAGACAGGGTTGTTTCATGAATACTGTTCCGACCCGCTTTATACTATGAATCACGTCATTTTTACATTCCCCTGCTCCGGACGGGCGGGTTTGATTCCTAGAAACGTCGCTTCCGCGACGTTTCTTCCTTATTGGGCGGGTGCGTCCGGAATATCACCCTTTTTCCCTCATGAAAAAGCGCAAAATACCCCTCTCTACCTTTACAGAGCCTTCCGGATTACCTATACTTTAATTGAGGCTCAGTATGGGTGAGAAGAAATATTTCGTGATCAGATCCGGACTATCAGCAAATATGTCCATCCTTTCAGTCATAACGCCTGGGGATATTTCTTCCTTAAAGGCTATCCTCAACACGTTATAACTGATCTTTCTGATCAGGGCCAGATTATTCCTGGATCTTTTAGCTGGTGAGCGATCTTCCCGGAATGTATCGTCCAGCACATGATGAAGACTGTTCTCTATCATCCAGTGCTGCCGTTTGATCTTTGCCATCTCATCCAGACTGAGCTCTCTGTCTGATACCACCCCGACCATCTGGACCTTTGCCGATCTCCCGTCATCAGCGTCTGCCCCTATTGTTTTTTCCCTGTTTTGTAAAAATGTCTTTTCATCTGGCGTTGTCTCCTCGCCTTTCTCATTTCTCCGGACTGGTATCCGTATCTGCCGTACACATCCGACCGTTTTTACAGATCCCCAGTCCCTCATGGTCCGTTCCAATACCGTCGGGTCATGACACACCTGGTAGTATCGATGTTCATGCCGTTCCCTGTTTTTTTCATAGTGGTCATCCTGCTCATACTTTGCGAGGAGTTCCTGGTACCGCTTTTTACAGGATCCATCTGCCTGACTGTCTTCGTAGGTCTTTCCCAGTTCCTGAAAAGTTCTGACCAGATCTTCATATGTCTCTGGATTGTTCCTTTTTACGGTCAATACATAATGACCGCCCGCCTGCACGATCTGCTCCATGATACCAGTATTGGTGCCGATCGCGTCTATAGTCACTGTACTTCCCCGGATATTCAGCAGCTTCAGTAACTTCGGTATCGCCGCGCATTCGTTTTCCTTACAATCAATGGGATATTGGCACAGTACGAGCTTCGTCTGCGCGTCGATCACATTCATGATCATAGGGGTCCGTTCGCCCCGGACCTTTGATGTTGCCCCGCGCAGCGCTTTCCCATCAATGATCAGATGCAGTCCCCGTGAGTCCAGGATCTCTCCGATCCATTCCATAAAGGCATAAAGAAACAACTCCTCGTCGATCGAAGACATCAGCCTGCTGACCGTTGATACGGATGGGACCCCGTTTTTCAATGTCATCCCTGTACGGAGAAATGATATATGGCGTTCGCACCACTCCATCGCCCTGCGATAGGATGTCTTTCCCGCCGCATATCCTATAGCCAGGCACAGCAGTATCTCCGCATGGTCGTGGCGCCGGTTCCGTTCTTTTCTTGGGTCCGGAACTGTCCGAAGGAACTCGATCAACGGCCTTACATAGCAGGCAGCCCCAACAGCTTAGCCGACCTCCAGTTCTATCCCGGCCCGTTCCAACAGGGCTTTCTGCTCGGATGTGATCCTGGAGATGACTGCCTCTTTCTCCAGATAAACTTTATATATCGTATTCAGGGAAGTGAGTTCTTCCCATTCGATCCCCGTTGCCTTGAAGATCCGCCGGATGAGAGATGACTTCTGCGCCGCGAACTGATAGCGGAATTCATCCTCATCTTTGATGACATACTCCTTTCCCAGAAATGTATTCGGAGAATCCTTTTTGATCAGGATCCGAAGGACATCTTCCCAATCATCCCCAAGAGGTTTTTTCCAATCTTCCGGGCAAAGATCCCATACTGCTTTTGAAAAACCGTATTCCTTTACCTCAATGGAACTGACAGATACTTTCCTCATGTCACTTTTGATCACTCCGTCCGGTGTGATCTTTCCGAGATAACGGTCGACCGGCTGCGGGTATTTTTTGCCAGGCACACGTTTTGAAGTACGCTTGTAAAGATAATAAGCGTCTCCTTTTTTCTTCACAGTAGTTCCTTTCGTCCGAAACTTCTGCACCCACTCTGGATAGACTTTATCCAGCTTCTGCATAATGCCTCCTTTCTGTATAGGTGGCATATACCTATACTATAAAGACATTATACCTCTACAATGCAAAAAAATCGAGGGTAGCAATTGACATGTATATCAATCGCTATCCCCGATAAAAACTGAGATGTAACCTATCTTAATTTCTCTTCATGAAACAGCCCTGGCGATCAGACGGTCATAGATCGGAAGCTCGCTGAAAGTGGCAAAGTAGTCGGCCGGCGTCTCGGCCCGGCGGATCTTCTCGAAGCTGCCGTCCTCATGAAGCAGGACCTCCGCGCTCCGGAGCTTTCCGTTGTAGTTATAGCCCATTGAAAAGCCGTGGGCGCCCGTGTCGTGGATGTAAAGCAGATCACCGATCTCGATCTTCGGAAGCATCCGATCCACGGCGAACTTGTCGTTGTTCTCGCAGAGCGAACCGGTGACATCATAGATATTCGTCAGAGGCGCGTCCTCCTTGCCCATCACCGTAATGTGATGGTAGGCGCCGTACATCGCCGGGCGCATCAGGTTGCAGGCGCAGGCGTCCACGCCGATGTAATGCTTCATGATGTTCTTCTCATGGATCGCCCGGGTGACGAGAGCCCCGTATGGACCCGTCATAAAGCGGCCCATCTCCGTGTAGATCGCCACATCACCCATCCCGGCAGGGACAAGCACCTCCTCGTAGGCCCTCCGCACGCCCTCGCCGATCGCAAGAATGTCATTCGCCTTGTCATCCGGCTTATAGGGGATGCCGACGCCTCCGGAAAGGTTGATGAACGTGATGTGGCATCCGGTGTCGCGATGAAGTTCGACAGCCAGCTGGAACAGCAGCTTGGCCAGCATCGGATAGTAGTCGTTGGTCATCGCGTTGGAGACAAGGAAGGAGTGAATCCCGAACTCCTCCACACCGTTCTTTTTCAGAATGCGGAACGCTTTGAACAGCTGTTCGTCCGTCATGCCGTACTTCGATTCACCCGGCGTGTCCATAATGCCGTTCGAAACCTTGAAGACGCCGCCCGGATTATAGCGGCAGCACATCTTCTTCGGGAAAGACCCGACGGCCTGCGCGTAGCAGTCGATCATGGTAAAATCGTCAAGATTGACGATGGCGTTCATGTCATGGGCGTAAACATACTCCTCAGGCGGTGTGTCGTTCGAAGAAAACATCGTCATCTCGCCGTCATTGCCGATGGCCTTCGCCATCATCAGCTCGGTCAGCGAGGAGCAGTCGCAGCCGCAGCCCTCTTCCTTCAGGATCTTCAGAATGACAGGATTCGGCTCTGCTTTCACGGCAAAGTACTCGCGGAATCCTTTGTTCCAGGAGAAAGCCTTCTTCACAAGTCTCGCGTTCTCGCGGATTCCCTTCTCGTCATAGATGTGAAACGGCGTGGGGATTTCCCTGCTGATTTCCTCGAGCTTCTCTTTTGTCGTAAACGGTCTTTTCATATTCAGTGCCTCGTTTTTCTCTGTGCCTTTCCGGGTCAGTGTCCGCCTTCATCCGCGCTGTGCGGTCCCTTCACATGGGTGTGGGTGTACAGATGGTCCATGCAGTATTCGTGAGCGCCGTCGCATTTGGAGCAGTATCGGAACTCAAGATCCGGATCCGATACATCCGTCCGCCCGCAGACCTCGCATCGGTGCCGGTACGGTCTGATCTTCTCCACATCCGCCTCCCGTGCGGTTCCGTCCACGGTGCGGGGACGCGCGCCGCGGGCAGCCCTCTGTGCGTCACGGAAGGAGCGGCGCATCCTCCGCTGTTCTCTCGTGAGACGGCTTCCCCTGCGGCCGGAAAGGAAGAAAATCAGGAAATTGGCCAGCGACGCGCAGATTGCGATGACATTGATCCAGTAGAGAATCTGATGCGCGCTGACGGCGTAGCGGATCAGCGTGATGACATCGTAAGCCATATACGCGCCGTAGATCCATCCGAGCACTTTCATTCTGACCGGGATCACAAACATCAGGAGAACGGTGGCGTCCGGGAAAGTGGCGGCATAGGCGAGCATCAGCGACATGCAGATATAGTAGGTGGAAAACGCGTACCCGATCCACTGTCCGATCGCCGTGCCGAAGCCCGGACGCAGCGCTGAGAACACCCCGTAGGAGATGAAGGCCGCCGCGACGGAGATGATCATCCCGCCGATCAGATACAGATTGTAGTAGAAATCTCCCCATGCTCTTTCCAGCGAGACGCCGATGCTGAGATAAAAGAACAGCATGATCAGCGTGAAGACATCGAGCGACGAAGGGGGAATCAGGATCCATGTGAACAGCCTCCAGATCTGGCCGCGCAGAATCTGGCTGATATCAAGACTCAGAAACGCGGCCGGGAACTCCGGGTTCACGGCCTGAAGGAGATAGCCGACCACATAACAGCCGATCATCACGAACGTCAGATGCGGGATGGCGTATTTCCCGAATTTTCTCTCAAGCTTGTTGAACAGATTATTCATGCATACCTCGAAGCGTAAACTGTGTTCATTATAAAAAATCCGTCAATCGCTGTCAATCACGGATGCGATCTGGCAGGAGGGCGGTCCGATGTGATATGATGGTGGCATCTGTTGAACAGGAAAAGGAGACTATAAATGGCTGGATCATCCTTTGGCTGCATATTCCGCGTTACCACATGGGGAGAATCCCACGGCCCCGCCCTTGGCGCCGTCGTCGACGGCTGCCCCGCCGGACTTCCGCTCTCTCCGGCCGACTTTCGTCCGCTGATGGAGCGGCGCCGGCCGAATGCCGGTCCGATGTCGACCATGCGGAAAGAGGCCGACGAGGTTGAAATCCTCTCCGGCGTCTTCGAAGGAAAGACCACCGGCACGCCCGTCTCCCTTCTGATCCGGAACACGGACCAGCATTCGGCCGACTACGGCCCGATCGCTCACATCTTCCGTCCCGGCCACGCGGATTTCGGCTTTGCGGCCAAGTACGGCATCCGTGATTACCGCGGCGGCGGCCGCAGCTCCGGCCGCGAGACGGCCGGACGCGTCGCGGCCGCCGCCATCGCGGAGAAGATTCTCGCGCGCGTCGGCGTCACGTTCAAGACGAAGGTGGTCTCCGTCGGCGGCCGCCCGATGGCAGAGGCGGAGGAAGCCGTCGCGGCGGCCCGCGCCGCCGGCGATTCGCTGGGATCCGTGGTGGAATGCGTGATCCGCGGCGTTCCGGCCGGCATCGGAGAGCCGGTTTTCGACAAGCTTGACGCGCGGCTCGGTGGCGCTCTCTTTTCCATCGGCGCAGTGAAAGCCGTGGAGATCGGCGACGGCGTACAGGCCGCCTCTTCCTCGGGCTCGGAAAACAACGATCCGTTCCGGATCCGGGACGGACGGACGGTGACGGCCGCCAACCACGCCGGCGGCATTCTGGGCGGCATCAGCGACGGAGCCGACATCCTGATCCGCGTCAGCTTCAAGCCGACACCTTCGATTTCCCTTATGCAGCAGACCGTGACGGACGGCGGAGATGAAACGCAGGTCCGGATCCGCGGACGGCACGACCCGGTCATCGGACCACGCGCCGCGGTGGTGGTGGAGGCGATGGCGGCGCTGACGCTGACCGATGAGATGATGATCAATCAGTCGGCCAGAATGGACGCATTCGAAGCCTTTTACCGCAGGCCGGACCACTGAGCGGCCGTTCACATGAAGAGGCCCCGGGACGTGGTGTCCCGGGGCGTTCCTGTCTTCTCATCCGCATCGGTTCATTTCGTTCCGGCCGGGAGTCCGCTCTCAGCACATCTCTCCGATCGGAGTCGGCATATAGTTCCGCGGCAGCGGCTTCGCGGCGGCTTCCGCCTCCTCTTCCGTCACCTCACGGACATCATCAGGCCTTTTTTCAATCTGCTGGAATACCATGCAGTTCGGCGTGTCCAGCGTCTGAGGACGGCCCTTCATGACCAGCGTATGCTTCTCGTAATCAATCGCGAAGGTCGTGATCGTTCCCGAACCGTTGTTCACCACGGCGATATGCTTCTGATCCGGGAAAAGAGCGAGATCCTTCGGGTAAATACCGGCCGTCGGAAGCGAGAACAGTCTCGTGAGGAGACCGGTCTGGGGATCGATCTGATAGCAGGCGACGGAATCATCCCCCGCCGTCGAACAGAACAGATAACGGCCGTCGTAGGAAATACGGAGCGCGGACGCCGCATCGTGGGGATCTCTGGCGTCGGACAGCGTCGAAATTTCCTGACGGAGATCGAAGTTCGGATAGCCGTCCGTCACGGAATAATCGTAGACGCGGACCACGTTCATGATCTCGCAGAGGACGTAAGCCTGCTTTCCGTTTTTGCTGAAGTGGATGCTCCGCGGACCGGCTTCCCTCCCCATCCGGAGAATGTCCACCTTCTGAAGCTTGTTGTAGGTGTGGTTGATCCGGTACAGGACAATCTGGTCGATGCCGTTGTCCACCGCACACAGGAAGCGGTTGTCCGGTGTGACGCGGACGCAGCATACATGAGGCCGGAAGCTGCGCTCGTTTACCGCGCCGATGCCCTTGTGGAACACGCCGTCCATCAGATTGCCGAGCCGCCCGTCGCGGTGAGTATGGACAACTGTCACCTTCCCGTCGTGATAGCCGGCAACGAAGAGATACTTGCCGTCCAGATCCACGGACATATGACAGCCGCGCATGCCGTTGATGTCGATCTCGTTGATCGGCTTCAGATCGCCGTCCGGCTGGATTGCGAACGCACAGACGCCTTCATCCGCGATGGAATAGAGAATCTTCCGGTTTCTCGACCGGGTAAGATATGAGGAATTGTTGACGGGCACCACCTTGCGGAGATGCAGCAGTCCCTCCTTCACATCGACGTCATAGATATGAATTCCCTTGCTGGTCCCGTTGGTATAGGTGCCGACATACGCTACATACTGCTCATCCTTCACTGCCATCTTAGGTCACCCCCGCATTCAAACGTGTTACTGTCATTATATGCCAACGCAGAAAGGCTTTCCACCATTTCCTCAGAATTTCACTCTGTCGCCGGTTTCAAGAACCAGGATACGCCGGTCGTCGAACCGGAGGGACTGGCGCGAATGGTAAGGGATCACATAGCGGAACCGGTTCTTTTTGTCCAGTGCCTCCATTTCCTCCGCGTTCTGATGAACCGACAGACGGTCGAACTCCGCCCTGTGCTCCGTCAGAAGCCTCTTTGCGCAGCTCGCCGGATCCTGCTTACCGGTGAGAATCACCTGTCCTCCGGCCGCCGTGACCGCGTCCGCCGCCTTCCGGTTCTCGGGCCTTGCCAGCTGCGAATCGCTCACAAGGATAGCGGCTCTCCGAAGTCCCCGGGGAAATGCAGCCGGCCCCTTCTCCCATTCCGAGAGGAAGGACGCGAATTCCTTTCCGTCTGCCCTTCTCAGCGATGCAGCCGAGTGCAGGAAACCCTTTTTCAGCCAGAAACGGGTCTCCGGCGTATCACGAAGGCGAGAAGCCGTCTCATCGGGAAAGACAACGGGCACGCCGGCGTCCGCCAGCAGGCGAATCACATCAAGTCCCCGCCCGTTGGCCGGAACAGGAAAAAAGAGCGGAACGGCTTTCTTCCTCCAGTGCCGGACCGCCTTCCGCGCCCGGTCCCGGTTGACCGAGGCATTCTCTGTCTCCACGCCGTAAGCGCAGTCGACCACGGCAAGATCCGCCTCCACGTCACGGATGCGGTCACAGCGGTAGGCCAGCGATTTCTCCTCGTAGTCCCCGGTGAAGACAAGGCGTCTTCCCTCGGCCCGGAATCGGTACCAGACGCTGCCGAAACAATGCCCGCTGCGTCCCCAGGTCACCGCGATCCCTCCGCTCAGCATGCACTCCTCCAGCGGCCCGGACAGATCCTCCAGCGTTTTCCGCCGGCCTCTGAACGCCGGTATGGTATCAAAGGTGGGCCGGCTGGCGACCACCACGCCCCGGAAGCCGTGTTTCAGGAGCCAGGGCAGTGCTCCCGCATGATCGCTGTGGGCATGAGTCAGAAACAGGTAATCCGCTCCGCCGATCTGTTCCTCCGTCAGATCCGGATACGGCACCTCCGGCTTTTCCTTCATCAGACCCGCGTCAACGAGAAAGGAAAGGTTCTCCCCTTTGACATGAAAGCAGTTCCGTCCGTGTTCCGAGCATCCTCCGGCGATATAGAGCTCCATATGCACTCACCCTTCCTGCTGTTTTCGTAAACGAAACGGACTGGATCTCAGACGTCTCCCTGCGGGATCATCGTGTCCGCTCACAGGTAAAAGCCGAACAGAAATGCGGAAATCAGCGAGAAGATCAGTACCATCGGACTGACCGCCGCATGCGTAATCTTCTCGAAGAGATTGTCCGTCCCGTCGGCGCCTCCGCAGAGACCGAAACCGATCAGCGGAAATACAAGGATCGGGGCCATATACCTGAAATCGACCGTTCCGGTATTCGGGAACCATCCTGCCGCCAGAATGAAGGAGACGAGGATGGAAAGGTAACCGATCAGAATGAAGCGTTTGCGCACTGTGTCCAGACGTTCTGTGAACAGCGTGTAGATCAGCATCACGTGGAAGATCAGACAGATCAGAATCGAGAGGTACAGCGCGAGCATCGTCACGATGTAAGTTCCTCTGAGAGAGATATCGAGGGAGTCAAATCCGACCAGCGCGGTCTTGAAGATCTGAGCCCAGATATTGGATTCCGTCTTTCCTCCGGAGACCGTATGGAGATGGGCGAGCATCGCAGGGGACGGAATCCGGAGCCTTGAGATCAGGGACTGGCGGATCGGTTCTCCTGATGCCGTCTCCCAGTAAAGAAGCGGGACGCCGAACCGGATCAGCCGGTAAAGCGGCCACCACAGCCCGAGCGCGGCGGTGATCAGCGCAAATTTCCGGAACTGCCGGCTGAAAGGTACGCTGCTTCTCCTTCCGTCGGTGACCGCATGACGCATCAGAAACAGAACCGGAAGCAGTACCGTCAGACAGCCGGGGGACGTCATCAGTCCGAGCCCGATCTGCACCGCAGTCCGGGTCAGCGATCCGGCTCTGCGCGAATTGTACCAGCTGAGGGAGGACTGCAATGACAGCATCATGAACATATAGCTCATCGCTGCCGGCTCCAGCGCGCCGCTCAGAAGATAAAACGTGGGGAAGAACGTGAGAAAGAGGATGGAGATCACCATCTTCCGGCCCCGGATGCCGAACTTGCCCAGGATGCCGATGCACGCTCCTGTGCCGATGAGTACATAGACGACGTTGATGCACTGTACGACATGCAGCGCGATGCCGATATCCCATCGGAGCAACCGGTGGATAATCTCCAGATACAGGGCGCTGACAATATAGTAAAAAGGAGGATTTGAGAAGCAGGAAACGGATCTCGGGTCGAAATCCGGGAGATGGTGTGTGGTGAAATAGTATTGAATGACACCGATCTGGCCGCTGTTGGGGACACCATCCTTCATCGCCTTCCAGACGCCCGCGCTGACGGTGCCGCGTGTATAGCCGAGCTCGATGTCATAGACCAGCTTGAGAAAAAAGCCGACCATCACCACGAAGCCGACCCAGAATTCATCGGGAATGCCTAAGAATCGCCTGGACCTGGATCTCGTCACCGCTAACCTCCGCTGCCTGACCTTGTTTTTCAGCCGCCGTCCCGTTACCGTTACTCGTGCCGGATCCGATTAAGAACCGCGTGAACGACGGCACCCGCGCCGCAGACAGCTGATGCCATCATACTATCACAATCGGTCGACATCCGCCAGTTCGCCGGGAGAATCCGTCTCAAAAAGGAGAACATCCTCCGGATGGCGTCTCAGAATCTGCCGGCCGCCGCGGTCACCGGAAAGCGCCATCAGATCCGGAACCCAGGCAGCCTGAAAAGCGCAGGGATTCATCATCTCACCCGCGTATCCGACAGCAGCCAGCGGCGGACGATGCAGTTCCACCGCGTTCAGAAACCCTTCGACGGTCTCTCTCGTCAGATATGGCTGATCCGCCGTGAAGAAGACGAGGTAATCCTCGTCTTTCAGCGCACCCGTTCTCTGAAGAAAACCGATGCCGGTCTGAAGGGAGGAGGAAATGCCGCGTGAAGGATCTTCGTTCAGAACGGCGCGGGCAGGCCCGCCGCTGACTGAATCCGCAATTTCCGCATACTGTGTGACAACGGTCAGATCCGCACGGAACGAATCGCTCTCCGCGATGCCGGTCAGCCGGTCAAGCAGATGGCGGTACATCGGCCGTCCCCCGACCGGATACAGCAGTTTATTCGATCCGAACCGCCGGCTGTACCCGGCCGCGAGATAGATCAGGTGAAACATGTCGAATTCTCCCTCCGGTGTGCCGCCGCGGTGAGAAGATGTGCGTCCGGAAAACGGGCGCGGAGAGGCATAAGATAGGCCTTCTCCACGGCATAACGCAGCATCTCCTCCGAGAGACGTGTTTCGGTCCCCTTCTCCGCGGCTTCCGGGAAACGGCCCGCGAGCAGCTCCGCCACGCCGTCCGGATGGTAGCAGCTCTCCCGTATCCTCATGCCGGCCGCCCGGAGACCGTAGACGATGACGATATCGGTGGCCCAGGGATCCACGACCGGTTCCCACGGATACGGCACCTTGAACGGCATGTGCCGCGCACCGTCCGCCTCCGTCAAAATGAGATCCGCCTCCCCCGCCAGCTCTTTTCGTTCTTCTTCCGGAAGAGAACAGATTTTTTCGGGATGCACCGGATCCAGTCTGCCTGCAAAAGCATATCCATCTGTCCGAAGCGCCTCCGCGGCCGCCCTGACAGACGTACACAGCGGCTCCTCCCTCATCATATGGGTCGTCGTGGTGACGGCTGTCTTTCTGCCTCTTGCGAGATAAAAGGAAGCCAGCACGTGAATCAGTGTGGTCTTGCCGCCGGCGCCGCAGACATAGAGACGGGAACCGGAAGGCAGATGAAAAAGCGGCTCGGGAATCCAGTCCGTCTCATGCCGCGCGTCAGGACACATGATGATGCTCAAAAGCGCAGACCAGCTCCAGCACGCTTCCGGCGATGCACCTTGCCTTGTCCGAGACCGTGCAGCAGTTCTTCCGCTGCTCCGCCCTCGGATCGATATCCGCCATCTTCATGCCCTCCGGCGTATCGAAGCCGTCCGGAAGAATGCCCCGCAGCACGCCGCTGAGAGAGGCCGGGACCTCCGTCCGTCCGCCGCCGTCCCGTTCGATCCACGCGATCGCCTCTCCTTTTCTGACAAGATCGCCGATCGCATGCAGCGTATGGAGCCGCCCGGACGCCGGGGCATGGATCACCCGTTCCCGCCCGAATCCGGCGATCAGTCCGGGTACGCCGGTGTTGGACAGCGCGCTTCCGTCCCGGATGATCCGTCCGAGATCGTGTCCCCTCATCGTCTCGATGACGGCGTGCACGTCGCGGCCTGCGGTGAACCCGGGGCCAAGGGCGACCGTGAGGGGAGCCATGTCCATTCTTGTGCCCACGTTCCGCTTGGCAATGACCGCGTCGACCAGAACGTCAGGCCTCAGAACCGGAATGGACGAGCCGTTTTCATCGATCAGAAGCTGCGGATTCTCCGGCGTCACAGCGGCAAGCGCCGCCTCCGGCGTACCGGCGCGGACGCAGGTCAGTCCTTCCACCGTCTTACTGCCCTGATAGACTGCCTCACAGAAGGCCGCCTCCCTGCGGATTGCCGTCGGCCGGCCGCATTCCAGCGTAATCACGCTGTATCCGGCCCGGCTGAGACGAATGATCGTTCCCGTCGCCAGATCTCCGGCCCCTCGCACTACGATCGGTCTCATATTTCAGTCTGCACCTCTCTCTTATAAAAAAGGCACGGACGGCGCGGCTCATCGCCGCGCCGTCCGTGCCTGAAAACGCAGCCGCTGTCGGCATATTGCGCTGTCCGTCCGTTTTTGCGTCACCTGCGGGCCGCCCGCGTCAGTGCGCGGCGGCAAACTCTTTCATGTATTCCACCAGCGCCTCGACGCCTTCCTTCGGCATCGCGTTGTAGATTGAAGCGCGCATGCCTCCGACGAGACGGTGCCCCTTCAGGTTGGAGAAGCCGTGCGCCGCCTGCCCGGCGACAAACTCTTTGTCCAGCTCATCGTCTCCTGTCCGGAATGTGACGTTCATCATCGAGCGATCCGCCGGATTGACAGAAGTCTTGTAGAAGTCCTGGGAATCGAGATAGTCGTAGAGGATCCTGGCCTTCTCGATGTTGCGGCGCTTCATCGCCTCGAGTCCGCCCTGTTCTTTCAGATAATCGATGACCATCTTGACCATGTAGATCTGGAAGGTGGCCGGTGTGTTGAGCATCGAATTCTTCTCCGCCTCGGTCTTGAAATTCCAGATTTTCGGCGTGATGCCCATCTCATGCCCGAGCAGATCCTCGCGGATGATGACAAGGGCGAGACCGGCGGGCGCCAGATTCTTCTGCACGCCGGCGTAGATCATGGCAAACTTCGAGACATCCACGGGCTCGGACATGATGCTGGAGGACATATCGGCCACCAGCGGCACATTTCCGGTATCCGGAATGTACTTGTATGTCGTTCCGAAGATCGTGTTGTTCCAGCAGACATGGACATAATCCGCGTCCGGATTCAGCGTCAGCTCGTCCTGCCGCGGAATATGATTGAAATGGTCCGCCTCGGAGGAACCGGCGTTGCGGGCATCCTTCAGATACTTTTTCGCTTCTTTCAGAGCCTGACCGGAGAAATTGCCGCTGACGATGTAGTCGGCTGATCCGCTCCTGCCCCCGAGATTCATCGGAATCGCCGCGAACATACCGGACGCGCCGCCGTGAAGGAACAGAATCTTGTAGTTGTCCGGCACGTTCAGCACATCCTTCACGTCCTGTACCGCCTCGTTGATGATGTCATCGAAGACCTTGGAGCGGTGGCTCATCTCCAGCACGGACATACCGGATCCGCCGCAGTTGAGCAGTTCCTGCTGCACCTTCAAGAGCACCGGTTCCGGCAGCATTGACGGACCGGCCGAAAAGTTGTAGATTCTACCATCCAGCATTCTTTTCTCCTCCTTTACGCACATGCGGGCCGACGCCCGCTGTTTCCTGTTTTCATGATAGCATCGCGCGAAATCTTCAGTCAAGGAGATCGGCGTAGTCGGGGAACATGTCCCGGTAGGCGTCCGACACGGCCCGTGAAAAAAGCTCCAGTTCCTCCGACATATGGTACGCCTCGGGAACGTCTCGGGCTACGGTCCGGAACTCGCCCGCGATTTTTCTCGCCTGCGAATCCTCCGAGATCCGTCCGAATCCGAGAACCACCGTGTTGTACTGCTTGTCCTCCTGGCAGAGAGCGATATAAAGCATGCCGAGATGATAGAATTCCTGGTATAACAGGTTCCGCTCGCTCTGGTCTGCGGCATCGTAGTATCCGATCGACTCGAAAAGCTTCCGGATCTTCTTCGGATTCGGACCTTTCGAGAAGAGGCCGCATCCTCCGTTCTGAGACAGGAAGCGCATCTCGATCCATGCCTTGATATAATTGTCCGGAACGGATTCGCCTGTCAGCTTTCCGTCACCGTAACGGAGCGTAAACAGCTTTCTCCGCATCCCGTTGTCCTCCGGCGTCAGATGCTGCCGGTCCGCCTCATCGAGGAGCTGCTTCCGGATCCGCGGCTCGCGCTCGCGATAGTAGCAGTCGGGCCAGTTCAGCATTTTCTGCTGGAGATCCGGACCTTCTTCCTTTTTTTTCGGTTCGCGTTTTCTGAATTCCATCTGTATGCCTCTCCTTTTATGTGCCAGTGTAGCACAATACGGGAGATTTTAGTAGAGCTTTCGGCCCTGCACATACTTGCCCGTGACGTTCCGGTCGTCCATCAGATACATCAGGCGCTCCGCCCGTTCGGCCGGTGAGAACGCGCGGATTGTCTGCAGATTCTCGTCGTCCAGCACCACCGCGTCGAATTCGTAGCCCTCGAGAAACGCGCCGACTTTTCCGAAAAACGCGCCGCCGCCCATCGTCGCCATATAGAAGACCTCGGGAAAGGTCAGCGGGCGCACGGACTGATCCGTCAGCCGCCACCGGAGCTTTGATACCGTGACCGCGTCCCGCATGGCCGCGAACATCGAGGAAGAAGGACCGCCGGCCACATCGCTTCCGAGTCCCACCTTAAGCCCCATATCGAGGTATTTCGACACAGGCGCCGCGCCGGACCGGACGTTGATGTTCGATCCCGGGCAGTGGGCGATCACGACGCCGCGGTTCTTCAGAAGCGCAAGTTCCTCCTCGTCCGACCAGACACAGTGGGCCATCACGGTGCGTTCCTTGCGCAGAAGGCCCGCCCGGTCATACGTCTCCGCATAGCAGCGGCAGTCCGGCTCCAGCTTTTTCACCCACTCGATCTCATCCTGATTTTCGGAGAGATGAGACTGCACGGAAAGATCCAGTTTTTCCGCGATCCGCCCCAGCTCCTCCATCAGCGGACGGCTGCAGGAAGGGGTGAAACGGGGCGTGATGATCGGCGAGGTGTGCCTCAGGTTCATCCGTCGCACATGACCCAGCCACTTCTTTGTCTCTGCGACGGACTCCTCCGTGGTCTCCACATAGTCCTCCGGCACGTTCCGGTCCATATTGACTTTGCCGACAAAGGTGACAAGGCCGGTCTCGTCCAGCATCTCCATCAGACCGGCGGTCGCTTTCCTGTGCTTCGTCCCGAAAACGCAGGCCCGTGTCGTCGCCCCGATGTAGAGGTCCTCGACGAAGCAGTCGTAGGCCCGTTCCGCGTAGTCCAGATCTCCGTATGCTTTCTCCTCCGGAAACGCGCAGGCATTCAGCCAATCCAGCAGCTCCAGATCGCCGCCGGTTCCCCGGAAGGCGAACTGCGGCGCGTGCGTATGCAGATCGACCAGTCCGGGAATGATCAGTTTGTCCCAGAAATCTTCCACAGGAAGGGAAGCGTACTTCGGCGGCAGCGTCTCAAAGACGCCGGCGCAGCGTCCGTGCTCGCAGACCACATACGCATCCTCATATTCTTTCAGATGAAAACGGTCCTCGCTCGTGAGGACCGCTCCGTGAAGTGCAAAATCAGCCAAATTCTTTCTCCGTATCCGTAAGGCAGGCCGCGATGACCTTGTCCATGTCGTAGTATCTGTATGTGCCGAGACGGCCTCCGAAAATCACGCCGTTCTCTTTTTCCGCCAGCTCCCGGTAGCGTCCGTACAGTTCATTGTTCCGCTCGTTGTTGATCGGATAGTACGGTTCCGCGCCCGGCTTCCACTCGCTCGGATATTCCCTCGATATGATCGTCGTGGGCTGAGTTCCGAAGGCGAAATGCTTGTGCTCGATGATTCTCGTGAAGGGAACAGAGGAGGCGGTGTAGTTGACAACTGCATTTCCCTGATAATTGTCCGTATTCAGATGCTCGTCCTCGAACCGGACGCTCCGGTACTCCAGATGGCCGAAGCGGAAATCAAAATATTCATCGACCGGACCGGTGTAAACGACCTTTTTCGCGAGCGAGACGGCGGAATCCCTGAGCGTCCGGAAATCCGTGTTCAGCCGGATCTCCGCGCCCTCAAGGAGCCGCTCCGCAAGCGTTGTATACCCTTCCGTCGGAATCCCCTGATGCGGATCGCGGAAGTAGTTGTTGTCATAGGTGAAGCGAAGCGGCAGCCGCCGGATGATGAAGGCCGGGAGCTCGCTGCACGGGCGTCCCCACTGCTTCTCCGTGTACCCTTTGATCAGTTTCTCGTAGACATCGCGCCCGACCAGTTTCAGCGCCTGCTCCTCGAGGTTTTTCGGCTCGCCGATGCCAAGCTCCGCGATCTGATCCGCGATGATTTTCTTCGCTTCGGCCGGCGTACGGATGCTCCACATCCTCGAGAAGGTATTCATGTTGAAGGGGAGGTTGTAGGTCTCGTCTCCGTAGACCGCGATGGGACTGTTGATGAAATGATTGAACTCCGCGAACCGGTTCACATACGCCCATACCTTCTCATCGGAGGTGTGGAAGATATGCGCACCGTAGCGATGGATCAGGATCCCCTCCTCCTCGGCGCAGTAGATATTGCCGGCAATGTGAGGCCGGCGGTCGATCACGAGGACGGACTTTCCGTGTCTCATGGCTTCCTGTGCGAAGACGGCGCCGTAGAGCCCCGCTCCGACGATCAGATAATCATACATGCTCTTCTCCGATTTCCCTTTCTTCTTCTGAATCCGCCTCGATGGGCTCGGCGGGAACGAACCGTCTCTCCTCAACGGGCTTGTGAGGCTTCGGTACGCGCGACCAGGCCTCCTCCATAAACTGCTCCTGCGAATTGACAAGAACCCGTCCCCTCTTGTCCGGCTTCTCGTAGCTTCCGTCCGGCATCAGCACATGTGCTTTCACGTTGTCCTCGAACTCTGTGTCAAGGATGTGGCAGACCTCCTTCCGGAGATTCTCCTGCTCGACCGGGAATACGATTTCCACCCGCTTGTCAAGATTTCGCGGCATCCAGTCGGCGGAGCCCATGAAAATTTCATCGTCGCCGTTGTTGTGGAACCAGAAAATCCGCGAGTGCTCAAGGAAATTGCCCACGATGGAACGGACACGGATATGCTCCGACACGCCGGGTATGCCGACTTTGAGACAGCAGATGCCGCGCACCAGCAGGTCGATCTCCACACCGGCCGCCGACGCTTCGTAGAGTGCGCGGATGACGGCCGGGTCACAGAGCGAATTCATCTTGGCTTTGATGAAGGCGGGCCGTCCCTCCTTCGCGTGAACGGCTTCCCGTTCGATCATCCGAAGGAACTCGTTCTTCATCCAGATCGGCGCAACCAGCAGCTTGTACCAGCGGTCCGGTTCCGAATAGCCGGACAGCATGTTGAAGACGGCAGTCGCATCCTCTCCGATCGCCTCGTCACAGGTAAAAAGACCGAGGTCGGTGTACAGCCGGGCTGTGGAATCGTTGTAGTTGCCGGTGCCGAGATGGACGTACCGCCGGATGCCGTCCTCCTCCCGGCGTACCACCATCGTGATCTTGCTGTGTACCTTGAGGCCGACGAGGCCGTAGATCACATGGCATCCCGCCTTTTCCAGCGTCTTCGCCCATGCGATGTTGTGCTCTTCATCAAAACGGGCCTTCAGCTCGACCAGCACGGTCACCTGCTTCCCGTTATCGGCAGCCTGCGCCAGCGCGTGGATGATCGGCGAATTGCCGCTGACACGGTAGAGGGTCTGCTTGATCGCCAGCACCTGGGGATCCTTTGAGGCCTGACGGACAAAGTTGACCACCGGATCAAAGCTCATGTACGGGTGATGCACGAGTATGTCCTGCTTCCGGATTGCTTCGAAGAGGTCAGGCGTCTCCGCGAACTCCCGGACCGGCGCCGGCGTGTAGGCAGGCGTCTTGTACTGCTCAAAACCGGAAAGACCGTACAGTTTCATGCAGAACGTGAGATCGAGCGGTCCGCTGATATAGTAGAGATCCGGATCGGTGATCGCGAATTCCTTCTTCAGGATCGCGAGCAGCCGGCCGTCGATGTCATCGGCCACTTCCAGACGGATCACCTCACCCCACTGCCTCTTCTTCAGCTGCTTCTGGATCTCGATGAGCAGGTCCTCCGCCTCCTCCTCGTCGATGGTCAGATCCGCATTCCGCATCACCCGGTACGGGCATGTGCAGATCACATGATAGTGCTCAAACAGACGGTCGATGTATTTCCGGATGACCTCCTCCAGAAGGATCACGGCCTTTGATCCGTCCTCCGCGTCAGGAAGGGTAACCACACGGGGCAGAACGGACGGAACCTGAACCGTCGCGAATTCCAGTTCTTCCTTCTTTCTCTTTTTCTTTCCTGTCTTCTGGGCGAGTCCTTCCGTCGGCTTCGCCGAAATCAGCGCACCGATGTTCAGCGTCTTGTTCCGGATCAGCGGGAACGGGCGGGAGGAGTCCATCGCCATCGGCGTCAGGACCGGATAGATCTCCGTCTCAAAGTACCGGTCAAGAAACCGGCTCTGCATCTCCGTCAGATTCTCATAGCGGAGCACGACGGAAAGCCCCGCCTTTGACAGGGCCGGAATCAGAGACCGGTTCAGGGTGCTGTACTGATCCCGGACGAACTCGTGCACACTTGCACTCAGCGCATCGAGCTGCTGCTCCGGCGTCATGCCGGCGATGTCCGTCCCCTTGAAGCCGGCGTGCACCTGATCCTTCAGCGAAGCGATCCGGACCATAAAGAATTCATCCAGATTCGATGCGGTAATCGAGAGAAACTTCAGACGCTCAAACAGCGGGACGATTTTTGTATCCCTCGCTTCGCTCAGGCAGCGGGCGTCGAATTTCAGCCAGGACAGCTCGCGGTTGTAGAAATTTTCCGGCGCGCCGAAATCCGGTGTGCGGACCGCGGCCGTCTTTCCGTTCTTTCTGTTCTCTGTCTCCGGGGCGGCCGCCGGCCGTCCCGATTCCTTCTGTGTCATATTCTCATCCCCTCAGATATCTGACTTTCAGCACCGGGCGCAGATCGAAGATCTCCTGAAACAGATCCACGTTTTCGCCGAAGATCCCACGCTCGAAGGTATAGTCGCTGTTCACGTCCACGGTTACGATCAGCTCGCCTTCGCGCTTTGCCACGCGGAGCCGCTCGACCTTCTGACGATAGCTCTGGTCAAGACTGTTGGCGACTCTCAGGATTGAAACCAGCTGCTGAACCAGCATATAGTCCGTATCAGCAAGGCCCTCTGTTTCCTCCTCATGCTGCATGTCATCCAGAGGCTCCGTGTTGTAGTGCACCACGTTGGCGATGATGCGTCTCTCCCGGTCGGACAATCCGATGATCTCGGTGGACATGATGATGTGGTAGGAACAGTCCGCTACATTGACCATGCTGATGTATTTTCCGCAGTCGTGAAGATGACAGGCTACGCGGAGCAGAAGCCGCGCTCTCTCGTCGAGACCCGCCTGCTTCTTCACCACATCGAAGACGGCGTCCGCCGCCTCCATCAGTTTCTCGTTATGCGGACGGTAGCTTCCGAAGCGCTTCGCGCTGTTCTTCGCCGCCATCAGAATGTCCCGGTTGAAGTCATGAGTCGACCGGATGATCTTCTGCCTGAGACCGTAATCGTAGGCGATGCCGTCGGTGAGCTGGATGCCGGGAAGCCAGATCGTCTCAACATCCAGCTCTTCGATCAGCATCCGGTAGACCGTAGCGGTCGGAATCAGAACCGAGGACATAGCCGCCGAGATCCCCATCTCCTCCGCAATCTCCCGCGGTGAGCTCGAGACCACATGGTTGTACCATTCCATGAATTCAGCCTTCGTCTCGGTCTTGTTCAGGTCGTTCCGGTTCTCGAAGATCAGGTTCGTGAAGTAGTCGCCGACGAGGATAATGTTCCGGATCTTCCGGTCCTTCAGATACATGTTCCGGATATTCAGGAGATCCTTGTGTACAAGCTGGGCGACCAGCTGGTCATAGTGGACGGTTTCGCGGGTGAAGGAGGCAAGGCGCTCCCGCACACGGAGGGACCCAAGCGGAATATTCTGGGTCATCACCAGCGCGTCGTGATCGAACAGGGACAGCTGGGTGCTGCCGCCGCCCACGTCGATGATCGCCGTGCCCTTCTGGATGAACCGCTGAAATTCCTCGCCCTTTGCCGCGATGGACTTGTAGCCGAGAAAGCGCTGCTCGGAATTCGAGAGCACGTCGATCTCGATTCCGGTATTCCGCCTGATATGGTCCAGCACGAGAAGCCGGTTCCCAGCGTCCCGGATCGCGGACTTGGCGCAGGCACGGTAGGCCGAGACGCCGAATTCCTTCATGAGACGCCGGTAGTCGAGCAGGATGCCCGTCAGCGCCTGAAGCGTCTCCATCGAAATTCTGCGGAGGGCATAGGTATCCTTGCCGAGCTCGATGTTCTGCCGCACCCGGGTGAGAGATTTCATGCCGTTTTTCTTCGACAGCTCGAAAATCTCCATGGAGACGTCGTAGGACGCGACGTCAATTGCGGCAAAGGTTGTAACTGCCATGATGATTGTCTTCCTCCAGTATCCGGTAGATTCTTCTGCTGCTTACTGCTGCCGGCCGGCGAGACGGTGCTGCCGCTCGCGGCTCACCTCAAATACCGTTCGGTACAGCGTCTCGATGGCCTCCGCGTTTTCCGGGCTGGATGCGCGTCCTTTCAGCTCCGCGATCAGTTCTTCTTCCCTGGCGGCATCGAAAACGGGCATCCCGGAGGATGCCTTCCATGCACCGATCTCTCCGCTGATTTCCATGCGTTTCTCAAAGAGACGCTGGATTTCGGCATCGATCCGGTCTATCCGACTTCGAAGTTCTTTTATGTCTGACATACTGGCATTATCGCACATCGAATCCGAAAACTCCACCGTTTCGGCGATTGTAAAGAACATTTTACCTTGTCTCCGGATGTTCCGTCCGCCCGCATTCCGCCGCGCTGTCTACGATTTTTGTTGCAAATGCGGAAGAAATACGCTACAATCGGGCTTTGTGGCAGAGCATGCGGTCGCGGCGCGCGCGAAGACGCGCGGCGAGGAAAGTCCGGGCTTCACAGGGCAGGATGCCGGATAACGTCCGGCAGGGGCAACCCTCGGGAAAGCGCAACAGAAAACAACCGCCTGCACGCAGGTAAGGGTGAAAAGGCAGTGCAAGAGACTACCGCCGCGACGGCAACGCCGCGGGCATATGCAAGCCCCATCCGAAGCAAGGCCAAGCAGAAGCGATACAGCGGCCCGCTGTGCTTCAGGTAGGCTGCTTGACGCGTCCGGCAACGGGCGTGCTAGACAGATGACCGCACAACGACAGAACCCGGCTTATCGCTCTGCCACTTCCGGATCAGAGATAAAATTTTGCGGACGGATCCTCCGTCAGATGACGTGAAAGAGGGGGAGGGACATGTGTACAGCACATGTCCCTCCCCCTCTTTCGTCACGGAGACGGCCTGCGATCTGTCCCGGCGCACCACTATAGACGGCGCGGACCGGATCATTTCTTCAGAACGCCGTCCCACTTCTCATCGCAGTACTTGCAGCGGTACTCTTCCTTCTCCTCGTCCTTCAGAACGAATACCTGATCCAGCCCCCGCTCGATGGAGGTGATGCACCGCGGATTCTTGCAGCGGATCACATTGGTGATCTCCTTCGGCAGCGAAAGCTCCTTCTTCTCGATGATCCGGCTGTCCTTGATCACATTGACCGTGATGTTGTGGTCAATGAAGCCGAGCACATCGAGATCCAGATAGTCAATCGGGCAGGCGACCTTGATGATGTCCTTCCGCCCCATCTTGCTGGAAGTGGCGTTCTTGATGATCGCCACCGTGCAGTCCAGCTGATCGAGCTTCAGGTAGCGGTAGATGGTCATCGCGTGACCGGCCTCGATGTGGTCGAGGACGAATCCCTCCTCCAGGGCGCCGATGCTCAGCGTGCTTCCGTCCAGCTTTGAACCCGTCATCTTCTCCATCATCCGTTCACCTCGATTCCAAGCAGCGTAAGTATCAGAGCCATCCGCGCGTAGACGCCGTACTGAACCTGTCTGAAGTAACAGGCTCTCGGATCATCATCCACCTCCACCGCGATCTCGTTGACACGGGGAAGCGGATGCAGCACGATCATATCCTCCGGCGCGAGCGCCATCTTGTCCTTGTCCAGGATATAGAAATCCTTCATCCGGATATAATCCGCCTCGTTGAAGAAGCGCTCCTTCTGAACGCGGGTCATATACAGCACGTCCAGGTCTTTCATTGTGCCGGCGTCGAGACGCACGACTTCCTCGAACGGGATCTGTTTCGCGCGCATATCCTCCCGGACATAGCCCGGCACCCGGAGCTCCTCCGGCGAAATCAGGACAAAGGAGACGCCCGGATATCTTGAAAGCGAGGCGATCAGTGAATGAACGGTGCGTCCGAATTTCAGATCGCCGCAGAGCCCGATTCTCAGATGATCAAGCCGGCCTTTCAGCGACCGGATCGTCATCATGTCGGTCAGCGTCTGTGTCGGATGCTGATGACCTCCGTCGCCTGCGTTGATCACCGGAATCGAAGATTTCATCGACGCGACCAGCGGCGCGCCCTCCTTGGGATGCCGCATTGCGCAGATGTCGGCGAAGCAGGAAATGACGCGGATCGTATCGGCGACCGTCTCTCCCTTCGAAACCGAAGAGGTGTCCGCGCTGTGGAAGCCGAGCGCCTTGCCTCCGAGATTCATCATCGCCGCCTCAAAGCTGAGGCGCGTCCTCGTGCTCGGCTCATAGAACAAAGTGGCGATCTTCTTTCCTTCACATGCGTGACTGTATTTCTCAGGATGTTTCTCGATGTCGCTGGCAAGATCCAGCAGTATTTCTGTTTCCTCCACCGAAAAGTCGAGAGGGCTCATCAGATGTCTTGGTGCCATTATGCCTCCTATTCATCATGCGGGATCCTTGTCCGGATCCGCCTCATCCATCCCGCACATGATATACTACTGCACCCGTCAAATCAAGGACGAGTTACAGATGGAAGCAGCCTCCGCCGATGAACTCGCGGATCAGTGAATTCATCGGGATGTCCTCCGGCGGAATCGCGATCACGTATTCAAGGAATTTGAGAAGCCGCTTTGCCTCGTAATAGGACGGATCATCCTCCCCCACCTGAAACAGAAGAGGCTGCACGAAGGTCTTGAGCGCGGCGATCTCGTAGGGCAGGGCGGAATTGAAAAATGCATCCGCCGATTCCTGAAACGGGAAAATATACTTTTCCTCTCCGTTCCGCACCGAGCGCCACATGCCCAGTGTCTGGGAGGCCGAGTATCCGCGTGTCCGGTAGTCTCTGACGATCCGCCGGATCAGCCGTCCGTCCCCGGAAGGCACCCGGTTGTGCTCATCGAGATTGAGCTGGGTAAGCGCGCTGATGTAGATGCGGAACCGGCTGTCCTTCGGAATCGATCCGCAGAGTTCGTCATTGAGCCCGTGAATCCCCTCAATGACCAGCATCTCCCCTTCCCTGAGCGTCAGCATCTCTCCGCTCAGAATCCGCCTGCCGGAGACGAAGTCGAAGACCGGCATATTGACCGTTCCGCCCTCAAGCAGCGTATTCATGTCCCTTCCGAACGCCTCCACGTCCAGCGCGTCGAGACTCTCAAAATCAGGCTTTCCATCCGGACCGGGCTTCAGCTCGGAGCGGTTCCGGAAATAGTTGTCCGTCCCGATGTAATGAGGCGTCATCCCGTGGGCGGCGAGCTGAATCATCAGACGCTGGGAGAACGTGGTTTTGCCGGAAGAGGACGGACCGGCGATCATCACGAATTTGACGCCTCCCCGTTCCGCGATCTCCTTCGCCAGATCCGAGATCGCGCTCTCCTGCAGCGCCTCGGACACCAGCACCATCCGTGAAACGTCGCCCCGGATGACCGCCGCGTTCAGCTCTCCCACGGTGCCGATATGCTGCTTCTCAGCCCACGCCTCGCCCTGAAGCTGAGCGTTCATCAGCTTCTCGGACGGCCGGAAATCCGGCAGCATGTCCGGGCATCCACGGGCGGGCATCTGCATCACGATCCCGCCGTGATAGGCGATGAGACTCCAATGCGTGAGAACTGAAGCGTCATAGACCATATAGCCGTAGAAGTAATCCTCGAAGGTGCCGAGACGGTAGATGTTCACGTCAGAGGCAATCCGGGTCCGGAAAAGTCTCTCCTTGTCATGCAGGCCGAGTGCCGCAAACTTTCGCTTGGCCTCGTCCGTGGGGACGCTTTGCTTGATGAAACGGAGTTTCGCGTCAGTCATGGACTGCATTTCCCGCGCGAGCTTATCAAGCAGCTCCCCATTCACGGAGACGTCCTCCCCGAACGTAAAGAAGAAGCCGTGACCGATGGAAAAATGGAGCACGGCGCGTCCCCTGTCATGCCCCAGGACCCGGTCGGCCGCGGCCAGAAACAGCATCGTGCAGCTCCGCCTCATCGTCTCGTAGCCGATACCGTCGGACACCGTCACGAAGGAGATCCGCGCACCGTCTTCCGCTCTGTGAAAGAGCTCGGTCAGCCGCCCGTTCATATAGGCAAGCGCGGCCGGACAGGTTTCCTTCCCCGCCTCACGATCCGCCAGTTCCTTCAGTGTCGTATCCTCCGGGCAGTCTGTTTTCCTGCCGTCAATCATCACCGTCATCGCTCGTCACTTCCCTTCCGCGCGCTCCGTTCCGGATACGGGCAAGCGCCCGCCGAAGGAGCGCAAGCTCCTCTTCAAGTTCTCTCCGGCGGGCCTTTGCCCGCTCTGATGCCGCCCGGTCGTCGATCCGGCTTAAAAGATCTGTCATACGGGTGATCTGACTGCTTATGTACGTGGTCATTCCGGGATCGCCTTCCGAAAGAAGCAGCGGCCCGTACCGCAGCTCCTCCGGCGCAAGCGGGCGTTCACTCCCTCCGTTTTCCCGTTTTGCAGCCCGGATGATCTGATAAAACTTCCCGTCTTCCCGTATGAACCGTTCCGCCTCGATCCGATATCCGTTTTCATCGAGACATCCCCGCAGTGCCTCCGCGTCCCGCTGGGGCGAAAGCACCAGCTCACTGAAGGAGTTGCCCCGGCGAAACGCCGCCTTCAGGATATCCGTCATCAGGAGGCCGCCCATACCGGCAAGGATCACCGTGACCGGCCGCGTCCCGGTTATGCCGGCGAAGCCGGCCGGCACGCCGTCCGCCAGTGTCACCGCGATCTGTTTCGAAAGACCCGCCTCCGCCACATGCTGTCTGGCCGCGGCCAGCGGTCCTTCCCGGACGTCGGAAGCCACCGCGCAGGGAGAGATACCGTCCTCTACCAGACGGATGGCCGTAAATCCGTGATCGCATCCCACGTCAAGCACCGCATGTCCCGGCGTCACCATCCGGATTACGGTCTCGAGACGCTCTGACAGCCGCGCCGCCATCAGTCGTCGAGATAATCCCTCAGCTTCTTGCTGCGGGACGGCTGTCTCAGCTTGCGGAGCGCCTTGGCCTCGATCTGGCGGATCCGCTCCCGTGTGACATGGAATACCTTGCCCACCTCTTCCAGCGTCCGCGCCCGGCCGTCGTCGAGGCCGAAGCGGAGGCGGAGCACCTGCTGCTCCCGTTCGGTCAGCGTATCCAGCACCTCTCCGATCTGCTCCTTCAGCAATGTGTAAGCCGCGGCCTCGGCGGGAACGGGTGCATTTTCATCGGGGATGAAATCACCCAGCTTGCTGTCCTCCTCCTCGCCGATCGGGGTGTTGATGGAGACAGGCTCCTGAGACATGTTCTGGATCTCGCGGACCCGCTCCGCGCTGATCCCCATCTCCTTCCCGATTTCCTCCGGCGTGGGTTCCCGTCCCAGTTCCTGAAGCAGCTGCCGCTGGATCCGGATCAGCTTGTTGATCGTCTCGACCATATGGACCGGAATCCGGATCGTTCTGGCCTGATCGGCGATCGCCCGCGTGATGGCCTGACGGATCCACCAGGTGGCGTAGGTGGAAAACTTGAAGCCCTTCGTGTAGTCATACTTCTCCACGGCCTTGATGAGTCCGATGTTGCCTTCCTGAATCAGGTCGAGAAACGGCATGCCGCGGCCGACATAGCGCTTCGCGATCGACACCACAAGGCGGAGGTTCGCCTCTGTCAGACGCTTTTTCGCCGCCTCTCCCTCCAGCCCGCCGGCCTCGATCTTTTTCGAGAGATCAATCTCCTCGTCCGCGGTGAGCAGCGGATAAGCGCCGATTTCCTTCAGGTAAAGCCGGACCGGGTCCGCCGTGGAGATGCCTTCCGGCACGGAGAGATCGATCTTGTCGAGATCGATGTTCTGCTCCTCGTCATCCTCCATCTCCGAGTCATCCTGATCGATGAGCGTCGTGTCATCGTCCGCCTTATCGTCCATCGAGAGAACATCCACGTCGTTCGCCTCAAGGAAATCCGCCACGCGTGCGATATCGCCTTTTGTCACGGGAAGCCCCTTGAGGCCTTCCGTGATGTCCGGCAGGCTCAGCACATTTTTCTTCTTCTTTGCGGACAGGAGAAGCTTTGTCAGTCGGTCCGCGAAGACCGCATTCATTTCACTTTTCATCCATTCACGACCTTTCATCAGGCTCTTTTCGGGCCCGTGCCTTCATCCTTCTGTCAGTCGAGATAGTCCCTTAAAATCCGGCTCTTGGAAGGAGATCGGAGCTTCCGGAGAGCCTTTGCCTCGATCTGACGGATCCGTTCCCTTGTCACATGGAACTCCCGTCCGACCTCCTCCAGCGTCCGCGCCCTGCCGTCGTCCAGTCCGAACCGGAGACGGATCACCTGGCGCTCCCGCTCGGTCAGCGTACCCAGAACCTCATCGAGCTGCTCTCTGAGCAGCGTGTAGGCGGCCGCCTCGGCGGGCACCTGAACATTCTCGTCCTGAATGAAATCGCCGAGATGACTGTCCTCCTCCTCGCCGATCGGCGTCTCGAGGGAAACCGGCTCCTGAGAGACCTTCTGGATCTCACGGACTTTCTCCACCGGAATATCCATCTCCTTCGCGATTTCCTCCGGCGTGGGCTCCCGGCCAAGCTCCTGAAGCAGCTGGCGCTGTACGCGGATCAGCCGGTTGATTGTCTCCACCATATGAACCGGGATCCGGATCGTCCTCGCCTGATCGGCGATCGCCCGCGTGATGGCCTG
This sequence comes from Chordicoccus furentiruminis, assembly GCF_019355395.1. Taxonomy (GTDB): domain Bacteria; phylum Bacillota; class Clostridia; order Lachnospirales; family Lachnospiraceae; genus Chordicoccus; species Chordicoccus furentiruminis. Next base: position 3,208,567 of record NZ_CP048829.1, on the reverse strand, counting down.
GCGGATCCACCAGGTGGCGTAGGTGGAGAACTTGAACCCCTTGCGGTAGTCATATTTCTCAACTGCCTTGATCAGTCCGAGATTGCCTTCCTGTATGAGGTCAAGGAACAGCATCCCGCGTCCCACATAGCGCTTTGCGATCGACACCACAAGGCGGAGGTTCGCCTCGGCCAGTCTCTGTCTGGCCTGCAGTCCGCGCTCGCCGCCTTCCTCCATCTGCTTCGACAGCGCAATCTCCTCATCCGCGGTGAGCAGCGGAACTTTGCCGATCTCTTTTAAGTACATCCGCACCGGGTCCTCAAGTGAGACACCGTCCGGCACGCTCAGGTCGATGTTCCTGAGGTCCATCTCGCTCTCATCCTCGCCGGCCTCCTCCTCGTCGCTCATCATCAGGACGTCCTCGTCATCGGATGGATCGCCGGTCCTGAGAACATCGATGCCGTTCGACTCGAGGAATTCAACGATTTTGTCGATATCCCCGTCGCGGAGCGCGGAATCCTTGAATTCCTCCGCGATTTCGTCATAGGTCACCGTGCTCTTGTCTTTTTTCGCGGACAGCACCATATTGCTGAGCTTTTCGGAAAATGCAGCTTCTCTGTTGTTCATAGACTGATGTCTCCGTTTACCTTCTTTTCTCATTCTCGAATCGGGGGTCATGCAGCGAAAGCAGCTTGCCCCGGTCAAATTGCTCCAGAATCTTCTTTCTGGCGATGAAGCGGCTGAGCGCGGCCATATTCTGACCGGCCGCCTGACGCATGGCCGCTTCGCTCCCCGAGCGGATCATTCTTCTCACCGTGTCGGTAAAAGCCCTGTCGAGCTCGGCCGCGGACTGAACCGGAATCGACGTGTGAAAAAGCGCCGCCGCCCTGGACTGCTCCTCCGGATCATCGAACATCGCCACCAGACGGGCCTCGGCCGGACCGCCCTCCTCCAGCTGCGCATAGAGCGCCTTCGAGAGAGCCGAGCAGAGAGGATCCGTGAAATCAGATGCGTCGATCAGTTCCTTCGTCTCCTGGTAGGCCTCCGGATAGGCAGCCAGATACGCCAGCATCAGCTTCTGCGCGGTGACGTCCGCGTCTTCCTTCTCCTCCGGCCGCCTAAGGGACCGGGGCTTCCGGAAGGTTTCGGCCGGCGTGCCCATCGCGGCCCGGCGCCGCACAAGATCCTCAAGCTCATCCTGCGGGATGGAGAAGCGCGCGGCCGCGGCCTCTGTATAATTCCGCCTCTCGAGCGGTTCGGAAATGGCCGTGAGGCGGTCCGCCAGCTTTCTCTCGAATTCTGTCCAGGCGGCAGGATCGTCACGCCGGACGCCGGACGCCAGCTGGTCCGCCTCGAAGAGGAACGCGTTTTCGGCCGCGTCCAGCCGTTCCTCAAACTTCTCCGCCCCCTCGGCCCGCAGAAACTCATCCGGGTCCTTGTGCGGACGGAGGCTGACGACACGGGAGGCGATGCCGGCCTCCTTCAGGATCGGGATCGCCCGGAGCGCGGCTCCGATCCCGGCCCCGTCGCTGTCATAGAGCAGCCGGACCTCTCCCGCAAAGCGCCGGACAAGCCCCGCCTGCTCCGCTGTCAGCGCCGTTCCGAGCGAAGCGCAGGCGTTGGTGAAGCCCGCCTGATGCATCGTGATCACATCCATATAGCCTTCGCAGAGGATCAGGTACCCTTTGCGGCTGGAGCGCGCGTAATTGAGCGCGTAGAGATGCATCCTCTTGTTGAAGACGGAAGACTCGGGCGAATTCAGATACTTCGGCTTCCCGTCGCCCAGGACGCGCCCGCCGAATCCGATGACGCGTCCTCTCTCGTCAAGAATCGGGAACATCACCCGGTTCCAGAAACGGTCGCTGACACCCCGCTTCTCATCAAACTCAAACAGTCCGGTTCCCCGGAGAATCTCATCGGAATATCCCTTCTGCTTCAGATAGCGGTACAGCGTCGAACCGTATTTGTCCGCGTATCCCAGACCGAAATGGCGGATCGTTTCATCCGTGAGCCCCCGTTTTCTGAGATAGGCAAGTCCCGGCGCGCCGGCCTCCGTATGAAGCCGGTAATAGTAGAATCCCGCCGCCTGCTTCAGTGCCGCCAGCTGCTGCTTTCTCTTCTCCGCCTCCGCGCGCCGTGCCGGGGAGAGCGCCTCCTCGGGCAGCGTCATGCCGGCCCTTTCAGCCAGATACCGCAGCGCTTCCACAAAAGTGAAGTGATTGTATTCCATCACGAAGGTAATGACGTTGCCGCCCGCGTGACAGCCGAAGCAGTAATACATCTGCTTCTGCTCACTGACGCTGAAAGAGCCGGTTTTCTCGTTGTGGAAAGGGCACAGTCCGAAATAGTTCGCGCCGCGCCGCTTCAGCGCCACATGCTCGCCGATTACGTCGACGATATTGTTCCGGGCGATAACTTCTTCTATAATTTCTTCCGAATACTGCATTCTCAGTAGACGCTCCAGGATTTCGGTATGAACAGTTCACTGAATTTCGCCTTCGAATACTGATCTGTCATGCCCGAGATGTAGTCGCAGACAACCCGTTCCTTCTCCCATCCGCCCTCGTCGATCAGGCGGATGTATTCCTCCGCCATCTTCTCGGGATGGCGGACATAGTAGGCATACATCTGCTGGATCATGGAGACAGCCTTCGTCTCCTCCCGTTTGGCCGCCGGGTTGACATAGAGGTTTTCGAACATGAAGGCTCTCATTTCCTTCATCGCCGCCGCCACCTCATCCGACATCCGGACCTCGCGGTGATCTCCGGAGGCGCTGACAATATCATGAATGAACGTATTAAGCCGCTCTCTCGTGGAATGGCCGAGCAGGTCTCTTAAATGAGCGGGAATATCCTCTTCCCGGAGAATTTTCGCCCTCTCCGCGTCGTCCATGTCATGATGAATATAGGAAACCTTGTCGCAGAGACGGACCGCCTGGCCCTCCAGCGTGGACGGATGACGCGCGGTACCGTGATTGAGCATGCCGTCGGCGACCTCAAAGGTCAGATTAAGTCCGCGCCCGTCCTTCTCGAGCACCTGAGCCACCCTGACGCTCTGTTCATAGTGACGGAAGCCGAATGGACAGACTGCGTTCAGCGCACGTTCTCCGGCGTGGCCGAAGGGCGTATGCCCGAGGTCGTGGCCCAGCGCGATGGCCTCCACCAGATCCTCGTTGAGCCTAAGGCACTTCGCTACCGTCCGGGCCGTCTGGCTGACCTCCAGCGTATGCATCATGCGGGTGCGGTAATGATCGCCCTGAGGCGAAAGAAAGACCTGCGTCTTGTCCTTCAGCCTGCGGAACGATTTGCAGTGAACGATCCGGTCCCTGTCTCTCATATAGCAGGTTCGGATGTCACAGGGTTCTTCCTTGCGCGGACGGCCTCCGGACGCGTCGGAGAAGGATGCGGACGGATCCAGAATCCGCCGTTCATTGGCTTCCAGTTCTTCACGGATCAGCAAAGGAATCACCTCCTCGACGAAAACCTTACATTTTATTATTCCGCGTGCCCTGCCCGAATTCCTTTTTATTCTTTCGTTTCACATAGTTTTCACAGACGGATCTCCCTCGCAAAAAAACCGGCGGACGCGCAAAAGCCCTGCCGCCTCTCCGAAGAGAGACGGCAGGACCCGCGTTCCGCCGGTTCCGTCCGCCTGCTGCAGATCAGTAGACGCCCTGTGCGAGCATCGCCTCAGCCACCTTCTCGAACCCGGCGATGTTGGCGCCGGCGACATAGTTTCCGGGCATACCGTACTTCCGGGCTGCCGCATCGATCGTATCCGCGATGCCGGTCATGATGGACTTCAGCCGCGAATCGACTTCTTCCTCTGTCCAGGACAGCCGCTCGGAATTCTGGGACATCTCGAGCGCGGAGGTCGCGACACCGCCGGCGTTCGAAGCCTTGCCCGGCGTGAAGAGAACGCCGTTCTCCTGAAGATATTTTGTCGCTTCCGCCGTGGTCGGCATATTCGCGCCTTCGAACACGCCCTGGCATCCGTTGGAAACCAGCGCCTTCGCGTCGTCCAGATTCAGCTCGTTCTGCGTCGCGCACGGGAAGGCGTAATCCACCTTGACGGTCCAGACGCCTCTTCCCTCGTGATAGACGGCGTTCGGCTTCTTCGCCTTGTACTCGGTCAGTCTTGCGCGTCTGACTTCCTTGACCTCCTTCAGAAGCGCCACATCAATTCCGTCCGGATCGTAGATCCAGCCTGTCGAATCGGACACCGTGACCACCTTCGCGCCCAGCTGCTCCGCCTTCTCGGCCGCATAGATCGCCACATTGCCGGCGCCGGACACAGACACGGTTTTTCCTGCCAGTGTCTGACCGTTCAGTCTGAGGATCTCCTCCGTATGATAGAGCAGGCCGTATCCGGTCGCCTGCGTACGGATCAGTGATCCGCCGAACGTCAGTCCCTTTCCGGTCAGCATTCCCTCATAGGAGCCCGTGATGCGCTTGTACTGACCGAAGAGATACCCGACCTCGCGGCCGCCGACGCCGATGTCACCGGCCGGGACATCAATATCCGCGCCGACATACTTGTACAGCTCGGTCATAAAGGACTGGCAGAAGCGCATGACCTCCGCGTCCGACTTTCCGTGCGGATCGAAATCGGAGCCGCCTTTCGCGCCGCCGATCGGCAGCGTGGTGAGCGCGTTCTTGAAGACCTGCTCGAAGCCGAGGAATTTCAGGATTCCGATATAAACGGACGGATGGAAGCGCAGGCCGCCCTTGTACGGTCCGATCGCGTTATTGAACTGGACGCGGAAGCCTCTCTGGACATGCACCTTTCCTGCATCGTCAGTCCAGGGGACACGGAACATGATCACTCTGTCCGGCTCCACCAGTCTCTCGAGCAGAGCGGCGTCACGGTACTTTTTCTCGCTTGCGTCAACGACCGGCCGGATGGATTCCAGCACCTCGGTCACAGCCTGAATAAATTCCGGCTGATCGGTGTTTTTCTCTCTGACGGATGCGAGTACTTCATCGACATATGACATTGTAAACCCTCCATTAGACGGTTAACTCAAACGATGTCATTTTAGCATCTGCTTTACCGTGCTACAACACGAAAATTCGGACACAGAAAGAATTATTGTACTTTTTTATATGCAAAACAATCATGTTCCGAATGTTCTCCCCTTTGACAATTCCAATACCGGGCGGATAATCCGCTGTTATGTTTCTCTGTTCATACATAGATTCACCTGATGTATGCGTCCTCTTCTTTCCGCAGGAAGCGTTCTTCCCCGGACACAGGAAAGCCCCGCTTTCACCGATGTGAAGCGGGGCTTCCTGTGTCCGGGCGGTTCCGTCCGGCAGACGATCCTGTTTAAAAGCTGTATCCGCAAGCCGCGGTCCGGTCACCTTTCCTCCCGGAAATACGGCCTTCCGAGCGATGCCGGCGGCTGGTTCTCCTTCCGGTTCCGGAGACTGATCAGAATAAGAACGAAGATCGTGACCACATACGGAAGCATCTTATAGAGCTCCTTCACCGCAAGATTCGTCCCCGTGGGAATGAACAGATAGAGGATGTAGAGACTTCCGAAGAGCATGGACGCGAAGACCGCCACGTTCGGGCGCCAGACCGTGAAGATCACGAGCGCGATGGCGAGCCAGCCTCTGTCGCCGAATCCGTCGTTGGACCAGACGCCGTTCGCGTAGTCCATGATGTAATAGAGGCCGCCGAGTCCGGCGATCACGCTGCCGACACAGGTGGCGACGTACTTGTAGCGGATGACGTTGATGCCGGCCGTATCCGCCGTGGACGGATTCTCTCCAACAGCCCGGAGCTCAAGACCGGTCCGGGTTCCCCTGATGATGTGCGCGACGACAAAAGCCACCACGATCGAAATATAGGCGAGGAATCCGTAGGAAAGAAACACCTTTCCGAACCATCCTGTGTGAGCGGCGAACGGCAGTTTCTTCGCGAACAGCTTGCTGGTGGCCGAAAGCGCGATCGACGGCACCGATGAGCCTGTCAGCTTGATCAGCGACCCGCCGAAGAAGTTGCCGAAGCCGGTTCCGAATGTCGTGAGCGCAAGACCTGTTACGTTCTGATCCGCGCGCAGCGTGACCGTCAGGAAGCAGTAAAGAAGTCCCATGAGGAATGACCCGGCAACGCAGCAGAGAAGCGGGATCAGCACCCCAAGCACCGGATTGATCATGGACGGATCCTCAAAGGACCGCTCGTAGAAGAAAGAACCGATGACGCCGCTGATCGCGCCCACGTACATAATACCCGGAATCCCGAGGTTCAGGTTGCCGGATTTTTCCGTCAGAGTTTCGCCTGTGCAGCCGCAGAGAAGCGGAATGCCCTGCATGACGGCACGGGGAATGAATGTGACAAGATCAAACATAACGCTTCCCTCCTTACGCTTTCTTTCTGCTGAGCCGGTACGTCACGAAAAATTCGCTTCCGATCAGGAAGAAAATGATGATGCCTGTGAGAATCTCACTGAAGGACTGATTCAGGCTGAACGCCGTCGCGATTTCACTGGCTCCTCTCCCCATAAAGACGATCAGAAAACTGGTGAAAATCATGCCGATCGGATTGAACTTGGCCATCCACGCGACCATAACACCGGTGAATCCTTCTCCTCCGGCGATCGTGGTCGTCAGCGTATGATCCGTGCCGGCGACGAGCAGCAGTCCGCACAGGCCGCAGATCGCGCCGGAGATGCAGAGCGTCCGGACGATCACCCGGTTGACCTTGATGCCGACGTAGCGCGCCGTCTTCTCGCTCTCTCCGACGACCGCGATCTCATAGCCCTGCTTGCTGTAGCGCAGATAGATGTACATGCATACCGTGACCGCCGCCACGATCAGCACATTCAGCATATACTTGTAGCTGCCGATCGCGGGGAACCAGCCGGCATGCGTCTTCGCGTTGATGATGCCGATCTTGCCGGACCCCTTCGGAACTTCCCAGAGGATCGTAAAATATGCGACGATCTGGGTTGCCACATAGTTCATCATCAGTGTGAACAGCGTCTCGTTGGTATTCCACTTCGCCTTGCAGATCGCGGGGATCATCGCCCAGACCGCGCCCGCCGCCAGTGAGGCGGCGACCATGATGACGACCAGCACCGCGTTCGGCACCCGGTCGCCGATCTTCAGCATGCAGGCAGCCGCCGCGAGGCAGCCGATCAGGACCTGCCCCTCGCCTCCGATATTCCAGAAGCGCATCTTGAAGGCCGGCGTCAGCGCAAGAGAAATACAGAGAAGAATCGCCAGCTCCTGCAGCATGATCCAGAATTTTCTCTGCGTGCCGAAATTGCCGTACAGCATGGTCTTGAAGACCTCGCCCGGATTGTCTCCCGTCAGCGCCATCGTCACAATGGCGCAGACCACAAGCGAAAGAACAAGGGCGAGTCCGCGGATGCCCCATGCGCGGTACCAGGGGAGCGCGTCTCTCTTTACGATATGAAATTTACCCGAACTTTTTCCCGTCGTCATCGTTTCCGCCCTCCTCACTGCCTCACCGGCTTGTCCGGCATGCTGGTCATAAGAAGTCCGACTTCGTTTTTATTCGTCTTCCGCGCGTCGAGGACGCCGCTGACCTTTCCCTCGCACAGTACCAGAATCCGGTCGCAGAGCTCCAGCAGCACGTCCAGATCCTCGCCTACATAGAGAACGGCTACACCGGCTTCCTTCTGCTTATTGATCAGATCATAAATTGTATAGGAAGAATTGATGTCGAGTCCGCGGACCGCATAGGCCGTGAGCAGCACCTTCGGCGCCGACGAAATCTCCCGTCCCACCAGCACCTTCTGGACGTTCCCGCCCGAAAGACGCCGGACCGGAGTGGAGACGGAGGGCGTCACCACCTCCAGTTCGTCCACAATGTGCTCGGCCAGCTGATGAGGACGCTTCCGGTCGGTGAAGGCCGAACGCCCGCTGCGGAAGCTTCTGAGCATCATATTGTCCGAAAGGTCCATATTCCCGACCAATCCCATACCAAGCCGGTCTTCAGGGACGAAGGACAGCGTAACGCCCATCCTCGCGATATCGAGCGGATCCTTCCCGACCAGTTCCTCCCGTTTTCCGTCGTCGTTCACGTAGACGATGCTGCCCTGTTCCGTCGGCTGAAGACCCGCGACGGATTCGAGCAGCTCCTTCTGCCCGCAGCCCGAGATACCGGCGATACCGAGGATCTCTCCGCTCCGCGCGCTGAATGTCACGTCATCCAGCTTCAGTACGCCGTCCACACTGCGCACGGTCAGTCCCTTCACCTCAAGGCGTGTCTTCGGGTTGACCGGCTCCGCACGGTGAATGTGCAGCTCCACCTGATGACCGACCATCATGTTGGTCATCTCCTGCGTCGTCGTGTCCTTCGTCACCAGATCGCCGATAAACTTCCCGCGCCGGAGTACGTCGACCCGGTCCGAGATTTCCTTCACCTCGTTCAGCTTATGAGTGATGATGATGACCGCCTTGCCGCTTTTGCGCATATTGCGGAGCACGTCGAAGAGTTTCTCTGTCTCCTGCGGCGTCAGCACGGCTGTCGGTTCGTCAAGAATCAGAATGTCCGCCTTCCGGTAGAGAACCTTGATGATCTCGACCGTCTGCTTCTGGGAGACGGACATGTCGTAGATCTTCTGGTCCGGATCCAGCTCAAAGCCGTACTCGCCGCAGATAGCCCGGATTCGTTCGGCAGCCGCCTTCAGGTCAAGCCTTCCCGGCTCCTTCAGGCCCAGAATGATGTTCTCCGTCGCCGTCAGTACGTCCACCAGCTTGTAATGCTGGTGAATCATGCCGATGCCGAGGTCGTAGGCGTCCTTCGGCGAACGGATGGTAGCCGGCTTTCCGTTGACATAGATTTCCCCGGCATCCGGATAGTAGATGCCGGCCAGCATGTTCATCAGCGTCGTCTTTCCGCTTCCGTTCTCTCCGAGAAGGGCCAGAATCTCTCCCCGGTTGATATCGATGGACACATGATCGTTCGCAACAACCTTACCGAAGGTTTTTGTGATGTTCCTCATCTGGACTGCCGCTGTGTCGCTCAAATCATTCACCTCCCGTCAGTTCTCGTCTGCTCTGCCAGACAGGTCAGCGCCCCGTTCCCGGGCCTGCTCACATCTCCGGCAGAATCCGTCGGTCTCTGAAACGAAACGTCCTGACGCAAGAACGCCAGGACGTTTCCAAGCTTCGTTTCGTTCTCAGGGACATGCAGCCGCAAGCGGTCAGAAGCTGGTATCCAGCAGCTTAATCCCGTCGATCTGAATGTCGAAATACGGCGCGCTGCGGTATTCGGATTCATGGAAGTATCCGTCGGAAACCGCTTCCGTGTCGCCCTCGTAGTTGGCGTCCGTATCCACATCCGCCATATAGCTGGTCAGATGGCCGTCGCTGTCAACCTTGGCGTTCTTGTTCTTGTCGTCAGAGACCGTCACGGTGAAGGCGGACGTGTCAAAGACATGCAGAGAGCCGTCCTCCAGCTTCTTCATCGTATCGTCAAGAACTTGCTGCGTGCCGTCAGCGGCCACCTTGGTGTTGAGCTCGGTGAGCTGCACGGACTTGGTGGACAGCGTACCGGTCCAGTCTGTGTCGATCGGCTTGCCTTCCGCAACGCAGGAGATCGCATACTCATAGTACGGAGCCCAGTCGATGCGGGAGCTGATGATGTAGGTGTTCGGACCGACATCGATGGTGGAGCCGTTGTAGGAGACATCCGGGACGCCCGCCGTCTCGCAGGCAGTCGGCGCACCCATCGAATCCGCGTGCTGGCTGATCAGAGCGCAGCCGTCGGAGATCAGCTTGTTCGCCGCTTCCTTCTCAGCCGTCTCATCGTACCAGGAACCCGTGAAGGTGACCTCCATCGTCGCGGACGGGCACTCGGAACGGGCGCCGAGGAAGAAGGAGGTGTAGCCGGAGATCACTTCCGCGTAGGTGTACGCGCCGACATAGCCGATCTTCGCCTGATCCTCTGTGATCTTGCCGTCCTTGATCATTTGGTTCAGCTTGAGGCCCGCGGCCACGCCTGCCAGATAACGGCCTTCATAGATGGAAGCGAACGCATTGTGATAGTTGTCGAGGCCTTCGGTGTGCGCCTTGGTGCCGGTGGAATGACAGAACTGAACGTCCGGATACTCCTGGGCGGCCTGAATCATGAAGTCCTCGTGGCCGAAGCTGTCCGCGAAGACGATGTTGCAGCCGCTGTCCGCCAGATCCGCCGCCGTATCGTAGCATTCCTGCCCTTCCGGTACGTTGGTCTTCAGGACGATCTGGTCGTCCGAAAGACCGAGGTCAGACGCAGCCTGCTTGGCCGCGTTGATGAAGTTGAGATCGTAGGTGGAGTTCTCGTCGTGAAGGAAGATGAAACCGACCTTCAGTCCGCTGACATCCGCCTTGGTCAAAGGCTCCGCTGATGCGGTTGTACTGGCTGCCGCCTCCGCCGACGCCGTGCTGTCGGCAGCCGCAACGCTGGATACCATCGACGCACCGAGAATCACTGCTGTTGCCATTGCGATTGCTTTTTTCATTTGCAGCTCCTCCTTGTTCTGTCACCCGGGCCGAATCCGCTCCGGCCTTTAACTGGCAGAAAAACGGTTCCTCCGCCGGGAAAAAGGATCGTTTCATCCGGTCCGGAAAGTTTTTCTGCTGCTCTAACGCGTGTACAGACTGATTATATCCTGTCAAGAAAAATCTGTCCACAAATAAGACACAATTTGATCAAAGTGCCCGAACCCGCCTCCTGAGCCGGCTGAAACCGCGGATTTTTTGGACAATCTGCGCAGAAGAACGAACTCGTCTGACAGTCGGCCGGGCTCTTTCGTAAAAGACCCGGCTTTCCCTGAGAGCGGGTGAACGCTCTGTCCGAAAAGCTTCCTTTTGCGGAGGTTTCTCGAACCCTCCGCCGGACACCGCTGCCTGTCTTTCCATAAAATCATCAAACGCAGTCCTGCACGAAAACAAAAACAGGGGAAGGCTTTCTCCTCCTTCCCCTGTGTGAACTGCGGGATCTGGCTGCTCCGGCCGTTTACTCCGTATCCTCCTGAACGTAATGCTCGAAAAAGCGGGCCATCTTGCCGGCGGCCTCTTTCAGCGTCGTCATCATCGGCAGATAGACTATCCGGAAGTGATCCGGCTCCGGCCAGTTAAAGCCCGTGCCCTGGACGATCAGCACATGCTCCTGACGGAGAAGGTCATAGGCGAACTTCATGTCGTCATGGATATGGAAGCGCTCCTTATCCATCTTCGGGAAGCAGTAGAAGGCCGCCTTCGGCTTCACCACGCTGAGTCCCGGAATCGCGTTGATGGCGTCGTAAATGAAATCACGCTGTTTTGTCACCCGTCCCTCCGGCGAGACATAGCTCCGGACGCTCTGGTGGCCGCCGAGGGCGGTCTGAACGATGGACTGCGCCGGTACATTCGAGCAGAGCCGCATGGAGGAAAGCATCTTGATGCCCTCGATGTAGTCCTTCGCGATCGCCTTGTTGCCGGACAGGATCATCCAGCCCACTCGGAAGCCCGCGATCATATGGGACTTCGACAGTCCGGAAAAAGTGACACAGAACAGATCCGGCGCCAGAGAGGCGATGGAGGTATGCGTACAGCCGTCCATCAGGAGCCGGTCGTAAATCTCATCCGAAAAGATGATCAGCTGATGTCTCCGCGCGATCTCGACGATCTGCTCAAGAATCTCCTTCGGGTAGACGGCGCCTGTCGGATTGTTGGGATTGATGATGACAAGAGCCTTCGTCCGGTCCGTGATCTTGGACTCCATATCCTGAAGATCCGGATTCCAGTCGCTCTGCTCATCGCAGAGGTAGTGCACCACCTTTCCCCCTGCGAGCGTAGCGCATGCCGTCCACAGCGGATAATCGGGAGCGGGAATCAGGATTTCGTCCCCGTCGTCAAGCAGGGCCTGCATCACCAGATTGATCAGCTCGGATACGCCGTTTCCGGTGTAGATGTCATCCATTTCCACATTGGGGATGCCCCGGAGCTGGGCGTACTGCATGATCGCTTTCCGGGCGGACCAGATTCCCTTCGAATTGGAATACCCCTGGCTGTCCCGGAGATTCCGGGCCATATCACGGATCACCTCTTCCGGCGCGTTGAAGCCGAAGGGCGCCGGATTCCCGATATTCAGCTTGAGAACTTCGATGCCGTCGCTGATCATCCGGTCGGCTTCCTCCACCACCGGACCGCGGACATCGTAGAGGACATTGTCAAGTTTTGTCGATTTGCTGAAAGTGCGCATGATATACCTCCCTGCCGGAACCGTCGGATAAAAGAAGTCCGGCGTATCGGCGCGAATGATGTGCGAATCAAATCCGGAACTTATACTAACTTAATACTCTTTTCCGGCTCCGTCAAGAAACCGCCCGCAGCCTTCCGTTCATATTCCGCCCCAAATTGTTCAGATTTCATTTACAGAACGACAATCAGTTCTTCACATCCGTTCTCTATCCTTTTATTGAAAGCTGATGAGACATCATAATAACCTTTTTCTTTTTCATACCTGCCCGCTGAGGGCGGGACTCCTTCCTGAAAAGACAGTCCGCAGGGGCTGTCTTTTTTCATGTCCTCCCGCGGTTTTCCTTTTCTCTCCCCTGTGGTAAGATAAAAAAGAAAAACGGGCCGTCCGGACTGCCCGTTCTCATTAATCTCATTATGAAAGGCTGGAATCGGTATGCCAAACGATCAGCAGTATCATATCCGTGTCCGCAGAGGACATCACCAGAGACTCCGCTTCTGGTTCGCTCCGGTCGACGACCGGATCATGAACGCACGGGCCGACTGGCTGGACGACGCTGAGCTCTCCTGCGACAATCTCTGCACCAAAGAACTCTTCTATCCGTTTATCCGAAAATACTATCCGGGAAAATTCGAGTGGAAGAACGAGCTGAATCTGATGCCGTTCGACAGCGTGCTCGCGATGACAAACGAGTGCCGTCATGTCGCGAAGCTTCTGAAGAAAAACTATCATGATCCCCGGCTTAAGGCGTACAAGCGCCACTACTCCATCGATCTGCTCGTCACAGAGGACGAATATGAGCGGCTCTACGCAAACGCCCCGGCTGCCGCGAAAGAAAAGGCGGTGGAGGACCATGCAGACGTCATCATCGAATTCTACAAGACTGTCTGCGATTATCTTGAGGAAACGGTGAAGGAATATGCCCCTAAAGGCTTCCACTCCATCGCGATCTACGCGCCTCACTGACGGCTCCGCACCGCACGCCCGGAGCCGGATTCGTCTCCCGGGGGCGGATCCGGCTTATCCGGCGCGCACAGACCTTACCCGCCCGCGGCCGTCGCTCTTTTTTTCCGGACAGGCGGTTAAAGCCGTTCCAGCAGAACATCGATCACGCCGCCGCAGGCCATTCCCGCGTTTTCCTCCGCGTCCGGGCGGAGATCCACGGTCATCACTTCCGGCTCCGTAAGTCCGAGCTGCATTCTCTGCAGCGCGCGCCGCTTCACTTCGGCCTCGAAGCAGCCGCCCCCTATGGTGCCCGAGGCGGTTCCGTCGCGGAACACGATCATCTTCGTTCCGATCGACCGCGGCGAAGGTCCGCGTCTTCGGACAATCATCGCCAGCGTCCTCTCCCCGTCCGCTCTCAGCGCGTCCAGAACCGCCGGTTCATCGCCGTCCCCGGGACGCTTCGGCTGGGCGATCAGTTCAGCCGCGACAGAAACCGCGATTTCCGCCGGTGTGGCCGCGCCGATCGGAAGCCCGATCGGCGAGTGCAGCCGGTCATACGCCTCCGGGGAAACGCCCCGGGCGATCATCTCTTCCCGGGCATGGGCCGCCCTCATGTGGCTGCTCATCATGCCCGCATACCGGAACGGCCGCCGGAGGATCACATCGAGACAGTCCATGTCGAAGCGATGGCCTCTCGTCATCACGATGTAAGACACGTCCGGGTCGTCAGGCAGTGAGCGCAGGCTTTCCGCGAAAGGCCCGATCAGCACCCGGTCCGCGCCCGCCTTCCGTGCCTCTTCCCCGAAAGACGGCCTGTCCTCGAGGACGACGATCCGGTACCCGGTCATCCGCAAAATCCGGATCAGCGCTGACGCCACAAAGCCAGCTCCGCAGACCACCGCGGTCTTGGCGGAAGATCTCTGCTCATAGTACGCCGTCAGTCCGGGACGGAGGCCGATGCGGCCCCGCCCCGTCAGCTGACGGATCCGGTTCTTCTCCTCTTCCGCGAGCGGGATGGATGTCTCGATCCGTCCGTCCTCCGCGAGGAGGCAATGCTGTCCGACAAAAGGACCGGTTTCCTCTCCGTCCGTTTCCGTAACCGTCAGAAGCACCGACCGGCTGCCTTCCTCCGGCTCAAAAAAGCGCCGGACCATCCGCTTCTCTGCTTCTCTGTCAAGTCTGCTTTCTGAACTGCTCATCCCGTTCCCTTTCACTCATCAGCCGGTACCGTCTCGGCGTCACACCGTAATGTTTCCGGAACGTCCGGCAGAAATAAGAGGAATAGCGATATCCGACACGGTGCGCAATTTCCTCTGTCAGCGTGTTCTCCGTCACAAGAAGATAGGCGGCGCGCTCGATGCGCTGCTGCTCAACGAACTGCTGGATCGACATGCCCTCGACCCGCCGGAAGATCACGCAGAGATAATTCGGAGAGAGGTTCACCTGTCTCGCGATCACCGCAAGACTCAGGTCCTCCTGAAGATGCAGGCGGATATACATCTTGACGAAGGCGACCTCATCTCTTGTATTTCCCCGGAGATCCTGCGGACACTCCTGTTCGCCGTATGCCGGAAGGACAGACGGCAGCGTCTGTGCGACAATCGTGTGAGCGTCCTCGTCCGTGAGCAGAATCCCGGTTCCGTCGAATTCGTTCAGCATCGCAAGCGCCTCCGGAAAGCTGCCTGCCTTCTGAACCGTCACCTTCGGATTTCTGATTCTGACCGTCTCCCTCACATGGTCAAACAGTCTGTCATGACGTGTCACCACCACATACTTCTTCTCTTTCATGTGTCTGTCCCCCTCTGTTCGATCACAGAATTGTTCGATTTGCATATGCAAATCAGTGGCGATAGACACAATATAGACATATTTTTCTCACAATGCAAGTCATTATTGAAATTCGATTGCATTTTAACATAATTAATCGTATTGGCAATACAATTTTTCTATCTTTCCCGTCTGTTCATATCATAGATCAGGCTGAGGCCGCGCAGCATCAGCTCACTGTCCAGAAGGATCCTGTGCCGGCAGAACGGAATGATCCCCGGCGCCAGTCCGCCCGTCGCGACGGCCCGGATTTCGCTTCCGATTTCGCCGGCAAACCGGTCCAGCATCCCGTCGATCATCGCCGCCTGCCCATAGACGATGCCGCTTCTCATGCAGTCCACCGTGTTGGTGCCGATTGCTTTTCCCGGATCCGCAAGGCTCAGATTCGGCAGAAGAGATGCGGAGGAAACCAGTGCAGAAAGAGAAACATGGACGCCCGGCATCACCGCGCCGCCTCGGAAAGCGCCCTCGCGGTCAATGACGGAGATCGTCGTCGCCGTTCCCATGTCAATGACGGCCAGCGGCGCGCCGTAGAGATGGATGCCTCCGACCGCATCCACCACGAGATCCGCGCCCAGCGTCTTCGGGTCGTCGATCCGGATCTTGAGACCGTTCTTCACGCCCGGCCCGACGACCAGGGTTTTGAGTCCGGTCACCTTTTTCACCGCTTCCTCAAGCACCCTCGTCAGCGGAGGCACCACGCTCGAGAGGATCGCCCCTTCGATGTCCGCCAGATCAATGGAACGGATCTGAAGCACCGTATGGAGCAGCACCGCGTACTCTGTCGCCGTCTTTCTCGGATCCGTGGCGAAGCGCTCGGTCAGCAGCACGCGTTCTCCGTCCATAAGCCCGGTCTCAATGTGCGAATTGCCCATATCGATCGCCAGTATCATCGCTTTCTCCTCCATGTCAGGCTTTCTGCGTCATTGTCTGTCGTGAAGACGCCGTGCACTTCTCCGCTGCCAAGACAGGCAGCCGGACCGCTTTTTGAGCGGCCGGCTGCCTGTCCATGTCTCTTATCCGCCTGCGTCCGTCAGCCCGAAGAATCCGCTGTCCCGCGAATGTCCGGCCGTCAGCTCATTGTAGATAAGACACTTGTAGTTTTCAAATTCCTCGCCCTCTCCGCTCCCGACATCATCGGTATTCCACTCATGCATCCTGCCGTCCGTGCCGAGATAACCGTAGGCGTTCATCGCCGGAATGGACTTCATCTGCCCGAGAAGATAGCGGTTGTATCCCGTCATCTGAAGGCCGGTGAGACTGAGCAGATAGCTGCTCAGATCGTTCGCTGACAGAAGCTGGTCCTGCTTCTCCGGAATATCATAGTTCGCCCAGATGAAGAACTTCGACTGGTACTCCAGCTGCTGCTCGTCGAAGTTCAGCGAGGACTGATCCTTGCCGAGGCAGTACTCCCAGAAGTCATCTCCGATCTCCGGCTGATGATCGCCCCAGAAGCAGATCAGCGTCTTCTCATCGCTCCTGCTGAAATAATCGATCAGCGTCTGAACCGCCTGGTCGGTCATCGTCACCAGAGTCAGATACTGATCCGCCTGGCTTTTGTACATACCGCTGTAGCCGACTGTATGAGCCGTGCTGGTCAGTGTCGGGTCGTTGTAGGAACTGTGATTCTGCATCGTGACGTTGAAGAGGAAGAGTTTCTCTCCCTTCTTCTTGTTTTTCACCTGATCGATGACGGACTCGAAATCCGCCTGATCGCTGACAAAGCCGCGTACGGTATCGGTGCCCGCGAAGCTGCTGCTGTTGTCCAGCGAGAGGAACTCATCGAAGCCCATCCGCGGGTAGACGAGCGTTCGCGACCAGCCGCTGGCGAGATACGGATGCATGGCCACCGCACGGTATCCCTGGGCCTTCAGCGTCCGCGCAAGGGAGTACTGATTGTCCTTGATGAAGGACGTGTAAACCACCGTAGAAGGCGACAGCGCGCAGGAATTGCCGGTCAGGAACTCATATTCGGTGTTGGCCGTCGTACCGCCTTTCACCGAAACCAGCAGATGGCCGCTCTGCGTGTTCTCCTTCAGAGAGTCGATTGTCGGCATCAGATCTGTGTCCGCCCTGAAGTTCGGGTAGACCGTCAGATCCGAGAACGCCTCATCCATGATGCAGATGATGTTCTCAGGCTGGACGAGGGATGCGTCCTGCCCGAGGGAGGCATTCTTTTTTTCCGAGGTGCTGATGATACTTTTCACCTTGTCTGACGAGTAAGTGTCCGGTTCCTTCGGCATCGAATTCTTTGCAAATGCGAGAAAGCCCGATTCCATCCCGAACAGCCGGTAGGTGTACCAGGGCTGCCAGTCACGAAGCCAGATCCCGGTGCTGCTCAGATAGTCGGTCCTGAATATGACGATGTAGAAAGCCGCAAACAGTGCCACCGCAATCCCGCGGGAGAGCACCTTCAGCGGAATCCGGCGGAAATTGCAGGCCAGATGGAAATGACCGTAAAAACCGAAGACGGCGAAGGTGAGCACCGTACAGGCGACCACTTCCCAGTTCGGATTGTAGCGGTAATTTCCGGCCACATTGGAAGCGGTCCGGATCGAATACAGATCCACCCACTGAAACGGCGAGCCGCGAAAGCTCTGCACAAAATAATTGGCGATGCCCCAGCAGAGGAAGAAGACGTTTCCGATCCTCATCCCGGTCGGAAGCGAGTTGGTGAGGAACACGATCACGAGGTAAAGAACAAAGGTGATCCAGACATTCAGCCAGACATACTTCGGCTCCATGCGGGCAATATAGTAGTTGTTGATCAGCTCGATCTCATAGAACGAAAGCACCGCGTTGCCGAAAATCAGCGCCAGCGAAGCCAGCATCGTCAGCGGATTGGAAAATGCATGCCGCTTCGTTCCCGTTCCCCTGCCGTATGCCGCCCGGAGCCCGTCCAGGCACGAGAAAGCCAGAAGCGCGATCAGGAAGAAAAAGATGAAGGACCTTGCGTTCTCGAACGGAATATCGACGGCCTTATTCATCACCGAAGTCGTCCGGATCACCCTCGGCGCGCAGAAAAACAGATTTCTGTACCAGAAGAGTATCACAAGACCGACGGCCGTCCCGGCGAATTTCATGGCGAATGCCAGTTTGCCGCGGACGCCCCGGGCCTCAAAATTCGGAAAAACAGAATGTAACACCAGATGCCTCCTGTACTGCAGAACCCGTGGAGTCTCTCCCTCTCTGCGGGATTCTCTCACGCCCGGCTGACCGGACGGGTCGCCTCCTCAAGCCAGCGTCTCTCGTCCTCTTCCAGATAGGGAGAAACTGCCTCTCTCACGCGGCGATGGTAGTCGTTGAGCCGCTCGATGTCGATCGGTTCCATATAACGCGTATCGATGGCATCCAGATCGATGGGGGCCAGCGTCAGCGGTTCGGATCTCAGGAAGTCTCCGAATTCCGTTGTCTCGTCCTCAACCGTGAGCATAATGCTTTCCGTCCGGATCCCGTAGCGGCCTTCGCGGTAGAGCCCCGGCTCATCCGATGTAATCATGCCCGGTTCCATCGCGATCTCCGTTCCGCCTGATACGCCGCGGCTGATACGCTGCGGTCCTTCATGTACGTTGAGAATATAGCCGACTCCGTGACCGGTTCCGTGGTTAAAATTCAGTCCGTGCCGGTACAGCGGTTCCCTGGCCAGCAGATCCAGCTGGCCTCCGGTCGTGCCGCGCGCGAATTTTGCGTACATCAGCGCCAGATTGGAGACCGCGACCAGCGTAAAGTCCCGCTTCATCTCGTCGGTCAGAGCGCCCAGCGCGATGGTCCGCGTCTCGTCCGTCGTCGCGCCCTGATAGTGGGCCCCGGAGTCAACCAGCAGAAAGCCTTCCTCTCCCAGCGGGCTCGCGGTCTCCTCATCCGGTGCGTAGTGAGCCATCGCCGCGTGAGCCCCCACCGCGGAGATCGTCGGGAACGATAGGTCGATATAGCCCGGAATTTCACTTCTGAGCGAGTCCATCAGCTTCGCGGCCGTCACCTCATTCAGCGGACCTGCGAGACGGTTCTTCACCCGGTAGATGAAACGGCAGACCGCCACGGAATCAAGAAGATAAAAACGGCGGCTGCTGCGGATCTCCGTCTCGTTCTTGACGGCCTTCATCAGGGTCGTCGGGTTCGGAGCGTCCACAACGTCACTCTTGTCGCGGAGCAGTGTCGCCATCGCGTCCGAGGACTGTCTGCTGTCGAACAGCACGGCCCCCTCAAAATGATAGTCCCGGATGTATTTGAAGATATCTCCGTAGGGGTGAAGCTTGACATGATGTTCTCTGGCGTAGGAAGAAAAAGCCTCCGTCACCGCCTCATCCTGGATGAAGAGGTCCGCCGTGTCCTCACCGACCAGGAGGTAGCTGAGCACCACCGGGTTATACGCGACATCCGATCCGCGGATGTTCAGCAGCCACATGATATCGTCCAGTTTTGAGAGCACGAAGGATGTGCAGCCCAGTTCCTTCATCTTCGCACGCACGCCCGTCAGCTTTTCGTCGCAGTTCCGTCCTGCCAGCGTATCCGGAAGGATCCAGGCCTTGCCTGACGGAAGCGCCGGGCGTCCGACCCAGACCTCGTTGATGATATCCTGCGTGGATTCGATTCTCGCACCGCGTGCCTTCACAACCTTCCTGAGGTGCTCACCGTTCTGCGCACTGACACAGGTTCCGTCACAGCCGAGCACCTGACCTGCCTGCAGCACAGTCCCGAGATAAGCGTAGGGAGTCGGAACGCCCGGCTCGCCCTCCTTCATCAGCTCGACGCCGGTGCCTTCGAGCTCGCCGGCCGCGGAGATGAAGAAACGGCCGTCCGTCCAGAGCTTCGCGTTTTCCTGTTCAATGACAAGGACCACATTGTCGCTCGTGCAGCCCGTGAGATACTCGGTGACCTTATAGTAATCGCTGACATATTCGGACGCGTGGGAGTCGGTGGAATAAGCGACATAGACGTCAACGCCCGCATGCAGCATCTCCGTCCGCAGCATCTTGAGCCGGCGGCGGATCTCATCCTTTGAATTCATGAAGAGAAACCTTCCTTTCCTGCTGTTTTTTGTCCGTTCCGTTCCGCACAAAGCATATCCGAAAACGGTAGAAACACGCCTATTATACCAAAACGAAAAGCAAAAAGAAATCCCTGACTGCCGGAGCAGTCAGGGACGCAGCAAATACCCCCGCTTTGGCCGGGGGCATTCGCGTTCACACAGGGCGGATACGGCTGCATTGCGAGCCGTTTACCGCCGCCGCGTTTGAATTATTTTCCCTGCTTCAGTGAAGCCTGAGCCGCCGCGAGGCGTGCAATCGGAACACGGAACGGGCTGCAGGAGACATAGTCGAGGCCGATGCTGTTGACGAACTCGATGGACGCCGGGTCGCCGCCATGCTCTCCGCAGATACCGCAGTGCAGGTACGGATTGGTCTTGCGTCCGCCCTCAACAGCGATCCGCATCAGCTTGCCGACACCGGTCTGATCCAGCTTTGCGAACGGATCGGACTCAAGAATCTTGGCGTTCAGATACGCGTCAAGGAACTTGCCGGAATCGTCTCTGGAGAAGCCGTAGGTCATCTGGGTCAGATCGTTTGTTCCGAAGCAGAAGAAATCAGCCTCGGTTGCGATCTCATCCGCGATCAGGGCCGCTCTCGGGATCTCGATCATCGTACCGATCGTATACTTGAGTACCACATTGGCCGCTGCGATTTCCTCATCCGCCGTGGTCTTGACGATCTTTCTGACGTACCGGAGCTCACGCTTCGAGGAGGTCAGCGGGATCATGATTTCCGGAGCGATCTGCCATTCCGGATGACGTCTGGAGACGTTGATCGCGGCGCGGATGACGGCTCTGGTCTGCATCTGGGCGATTTCCGGATACATAACATCAAGACGGCAGCCGCGGAGGCCCATCATCGGGTTGACTTCCTTGAGGCCCGCGATCACATTCTTGACTTCCTCGACCGTCTTGCCCTTGGAATCAGCCAGCTTCTTGATATCCTCTTCCGTGGTCGGAACAAACTCGTGAAGCGGCGGATCCAGGAAGCGGATCGTAACCGGCTTGCCCTCAAGCACTTCGTACAGCTGCTCGAAGTCGCCCTGCTGAAGCGGAAGGATCTTGGCCAGCGCGGCCTTTCTCTCATCCACGGTGTCGGAGCAGATCATCTCGCGGATCGCGTCGATCCGGTTGCCGCTGAAGAACATATGCTCCGTACGGCACAGGCCGATTCCCTCGGCGCCCAGCTCGACCGCCTTCTTGGCGTCAGCCGGCGTATCCGCGTTGGTGCGTACCTTCATTCTTCTGAACTCATCCGCCCAGGACATGATGGTCTTGAAGTCCTCGTCCTCGATGGCGCCCGCCACGACCGGAAGATCACCGTCGTAGATGTTGCCGGTAGAACCGTCGAAGGAGATCCAGTCGCCCTCATGATAGGTGTGGCCGCCCAGCTGGATGGTCTTGTTGTCGGAATCGACAATCAGTTCCTTGCATCCGGAAACGCAGCAGGAACCCATGCCGCGCGCAACGACCGCCGCGTGAGAGGTCATGCCGCCGCGGGCTGTCAGGATACCCTGAGCGGACTTCATGCCTTCGATATCCTCCGGAGAAGTCTCGAGACGGACAAGAACAACCTTCTCGCCCTTCGCAGCCCATTCCTTGGAATCCTCCGCCGTGAAGACGATCTTGCCGCTCGCGGCGCCCGGCGCTGCCGGAAGGCCCTTGCCGATCAGCTCCGCACTCTTCAGCGCCGCCTTGTCAAAGGAGCCGTGAAGCAGCGTGTCAAGGTTTCTCGGATCAATGGCGAGGACGGCCGTCTTCTTGTCGATCTTGCCCTCCTTCACCAGATCATTGGCGATCTTCAGCGCCGCGCGGGCCGTTCTCTTGCCGTTGCGGGTCTGCAGCATATACAGCTTGCCATGCTCGATGGTGAACTCCATATCCTGCATGTCATGATAGTGATCCTCCAGCTTCTTCGCGATGGAGGTCAGCTGCTTGTAGATGTCCGGAAGCGTCTTCTTGATCTCATCGATCTCCATCGGCGTACGGACACCGGAGACCACGTCTTCGCCCTGCGCGTTCATCAGAATCTCAGCGTAGAACTTATTCTCACCGGTAGCCGGGTTTCTCGTGAACGCAACGCCGGAACCAGAATCATCGCCCATGTTGCCGAATGCCATCATCTGGACGTTGACAGCCGTGCCCCAGGAATACGGGATGTCGTTGTCGCGGCGATAGACGTTCGCGCGCGGGTTGTCCCAGGAACGGAATACGGCCTTGACCGCCTCGATCAGCTGTACCTTCGGATCGGTCGGGAAGTCCTTTCCGATGGTCTTCTTGTACATCGCCTTGAACTGATCCGCCAGATCCTTGAGATCCTCCGCGGTCAGATCCACGTCCTGCGTCACGCCCCGCTCGACCTTCTTCTTGTCGATCAGCTTCTCAAACTCGCTCTTCGAGACTTCCATGACGACATCGGAGAACATCTGGATGAACCGTCTGTAGCAGTCCCATGCCCAGCGCGGATTTCCGGACTGTGCGCTCAGGGACTCGACGACATCTTCATTAAGACCAAGGTTGAGGATCGTGTCCATCATGCCCGGCATGGAAGCTCTCGCGCCCGAACGAACGGAAACAAGAAGCGGATTCTCCTTATCACCGAATTTCTTGCCCGTGATCTCCTCGAGCTTTCTCATATACTCGGAAATCTGAGAGGAGATCTCGTCGTTGATGACCTTCCCGTCCTCGTAGTACTGCGTGCATGCTTCCGTTGTGATCGTGAAGCCCTGCGGAACCGGAAGACCCAGGTTGGTCATCTCGGCCAGGTTCGCACCCTTACCGCCGAGGAGCTCGCGCATGTTGGCATTGCCCTCGGTGAACAGATACACCCATTTCCTTGCCATTAGATTTATTCCTCCTGTGAAAAATACAGATTATTTGAATAGGCATTAGTATTGTAGCAAGTATTTCGCTGCCATTCAATAGAAGAAATGCGCGAAACCCGTACGATTTCGCGCATTCTGTCTCTCCGTGAATGCAGACGGCTCACTCAGGCGCTCCGCGCGCCGCCGCCCCTGCCTTCACGGAAGGATGGATGATTCGTCTTTTTCTCACCGGTCCGGCCGGATCACAGCAGTTCCTGATAGCCCGGCTTATACAGATGTCTCGGAATCCCGTCCACCATAATCGGCGCCACGTCGCCCTGAATCAGAGGCCGGACGTAGGTGATGAACTCATTTGTGACGTAAGTACCCTCCTCGTTCACCCACTCTCTTGGAACAAGCCGTTCATCGTTGGCGATCTTATGAACGTCCTTCACTTCGGTTCCCATCTGGTACGGGTCGTCAGACAGACGCTTCATGACGACCATCTTCCCGCTGTCGCCTTCGTCCGCCGCCTTCATCGCGGCGCCGCCGACCTCATAGGCTTCCAGAATGTCCACCCTGGACGAGCAGTGGCTGGCCGAACGCTGCAGAGTGGAAAGTTCGATGGCTCTTGTCTTGCAGCCGATGCGCTGCGCGAGAATCTCGCAGAGCACACGCGCCGTACCGGTCAGCTGCTTGTGCCCGAAGGCGTCCGTGTACTCGGTCGACTCGCCGAGCTCCATCACATATTTACCGTCCGCTGTGCGAATTCCTTCCGACACGCAGATCACGACGGAGTTTTTCTTCTTCAGCAGATTGGCGCATTTCTCGACAAAACGGTCTACGTCAAACGGAAGCTCCGGAAGATAGATCGCATCCGGTCCGTCACAGTCCTCACCTTTGGAAAGAGCCGAGGCGCCGGTAAGCCAACCGGCGTTCCGTCCCATGATCTCCACTACAATGACCTGTCCGTTCTTGTTCCGCATCGACCAGCCGTCACGAATAATCTCCTTGACAGATGTACCGATGTACTTTGCAGCCGATCCGTAGCCCGGTGTATGATCCGTCAGCGCCAGATCGTTGTCGATCGTCTTGGGGCAGCCGACAAAGCGGATCTCCGAACCGGTGATGATCGCGTAGTCGGAAAGCTTCTTGATCGTATCCATGGAGTCGTTTCCGCCGATGTAGATGAAACAGTCAATCTCAAGATCGTGAAGGATCCCGAAAATTTTCTCGTAGAGCGCCTGATCCTCGTGGATCTCCGGCAGCTTGTAGCGGCAGGAACCGAGGTAGGATGCGGGGGTGCGTTTCAGGAGCTCCGCGTCCAGTCCGTTGGTGATATGCTCAGACAGATCCACATAGCGTTCCTCCATCAGTCCCTGAATCCCGTTGAGCATGCCGTAGACCTTCTTGTAGCCGCGGTCTCTGGCGGTTCTGTAGACGCCCGCGAGGGATGAATTGATGGCAGCCGTCGGTCCGCCGGACTGGCCTACAATCACATTTCTTTTCTCTGCATGAAGCATAATGGATGTACCTCCTTTACGCGCGGGTGTCTCGTTTCTTGCCTGTCCGTCTCCCGCTTAATTGGTTATTCTACAGGAAGCCGTCATGTTTTTCAATAGAACTCACATAATTGAAGCATATTTTTTGTATTTTATGATCATTATAACCAATTACGGCGGACACCATCTCATCTGGTGTCCGCCGTATTGCACAATTTCGCTCTGTTTTTGGAATTTCCGCGTGCCGCCTTAACGGATCGGATGTCCGCAGTTCGGGCAGAACTTCGGCGCCTGTGCCGGATCATACTTCGTCCCGCAATTCGGACAGAATCCGCCCGTCCGGGCTGGCTTCGGCTGCCCGCAGTTCGTGCAGAACTTTCCGCTGTTCGGCGTGCCGCAGTTCGGGCATGTCCAACCGGCCGAATCGGCCCGGACCGCCTGCGCCTCCTCCACGGCTTTCCGCTGCTGCTCGCCCTGTCTCATCAGGTCCTGTACGCCGGAGGCTCCCGCTCCTCCCATCATGCCGATCCCCGCGAAGCCGGTCATGGCTCCGGCGGCATTTGAAGCGGCGGACTGCATCGCTTCTGTCTGACCCATTCCCATATACGCGCCCAGCATGGAGGGATCGGTATAGCCTCTGGTTTCCTGATACCTTTCGATTTTTGCCTTTGAATTGGGATCCGCGTCCATCATGCCGATGGCGATCTGGAAGATGGAGATGCCGCGGGCCGCGTTCCAGGTCTGATCAAGAAGACGGTTCACATCTTCCGTCAGCTGCGCCTCATGGGAGGCGATATCCGTATAGGGAATATGAAGCTTGGAGAGCTGTCCCACGCCCTGGCGGATCGCCGCGATTGCCTCCGTCTTGATCTGCGGTTCGATATCCTCCTTCGTCAGCAGTCCGTCCCCGTCGGCGCCCGCCTTCTGGGATCCCAAAACCTGGAAGAAACGGGCGGGATCCGTAATATGGATCGAATACATGCCGTTGCCCATCAGCGTCGCGGCGATATGCCAGACCGGACTGCCTGTCTGAAGATCCGACTCCCAGTGATCGAAGACAATATTGCCCGATCCCCACTTGAAGCCCTGAATCTCCCCGAGGTTGATGTAGAAAACTCGCTGCGTGCTGGTACGGGTTCCTCCGGCGAGAAACTGCTTTCCCACCGAATCGAGGAGCGCCTTCAGCCCCTTGTTGTTTCCGGTCATCATGGACGGTGCCTGGGAGGCGTCAAAGGTGTACCGTCCCGGCTCAGCGCAGAAATCGACGATCCGTCCGTTTTCAACCAGAACCATGCACTGATTCGGCTGAACGTCAATGCCCGATCCGGACGTGATGATGTTCGCGTCTCCGCGTCTGCTGGCCGATCCTTTTCCTGTGATTTTCTCGCCGCGCTTCATCAGCACGCCGCCCGAGAGATCGCCGCTCTCGAAGTAGTCAGTCCACATCCCCGCGCCGGTCGTGCTGACCGCGCTGTTAAGCGAGCCGAGCGCGTCTGCTGCCAGTCGTATCAGTCCCATATCTGTCTCCTTTCATCTGCCGCGGCGCATTTATGCGTCCGCCGCTGTGATTGCCGTTTTGCTGCCGCGCGCCGTCCGTACGGATCCGGCTGGCGTTCCGTGAAGTTCCGTATGCTTCCCGCCGCCATCTCCTCCTGACGGTGGACGGCCGGAAATAGTTCAGAAGTGGCCTCCCCCGCCGCTGAAGTTTCCGCCGCTGTCCGAAAAGCCTCCGGAAGACGTGCCTCCGAAGCCCTCTCCTCCGCCTCCGCCGCTGCTGTCCGTATGGACACGCCGCCTGACCACAGTTGTTCCGAGATACGTCTCGTCGTGATCCAGCGTCCGGTAATGCTCCACCGGCACCTTCGGCGTGTTCGCCTTCGACGGCTGCGTCCTTGAATGGCGCAGTACAAATCCGAGCACCGCGAGCACCGCCGCGGCCGCGCTGATCAGAACAGAGGATCCTGTCGGGACGAGTGCCCGCGGCACGTTTCCGATCCGGTCCAGCCGGTCGGCCGCGATCCGGGCAACCTGGTAATAGTCTCCGTCCCGCGCCGCCTTCAGCGCGTCATCGCGGATCCGGTCGCCCATCTTCGAATAGCGGTCCGTTGCGAACCGGCCGTGCCCGGCGAGCCAGAGAACCCGGTTGTTGAGGTCGATCAGAAAGATCAGACCGTCCTCGCCGAACTGATTGTCGATGTAAAACTGCCGGCAGTAGCGCATCGACGTCTCCGTGCTGTAGGACGCGTCCGTCGGAACCCCGTCGGTCACGAGCAGCACGGCATCGCCCCGGATACGGCTGCTGATTTTTTCAAGCTCAGCCTCAAGCGTCTTCTCCTGCTCGACCGTGAACGTGCCGGAAAAGTCATAGACATGCTTCGATGAATCCTCCGCTCTCGGGATCCTGAACACGGTTCCGTCGTTGGAAAT
The DNA here is from genome assembly GCF_019355395.1 of Chordicoccus furentiruminis. GTDB lineage: Bacteria > Bacillota > Clostridia > Lachnospirales > Lachnospiraceae > Chordicoccus > Chordicoccus furentiruminis. The sequence goes on along the minus strand of NZ_CP048829.1, from coordinate 3,181,853 downwards.
ATAGGTGTCGTCCCCGTCGTTGTTCTCCTCCCAGACGCTGTCGGAGGAGCCGTCGGCAGTCTCCGCCTCCGACGAAGCGAAGCCATCCCCGTCCGCTGAAGCCGCCGCACGCAGGGGAGAGACGATCAGAAGCACGGCAAGGACCAGAATACCCAGAAGTCTGTTTCGATACCTCATATCACACCCCCAGCACCCGGATCAGCATCAGGATCAGCTGCACGATGACAAAGGCGGCCGCTCCCACCTCCGCAAGCCGCCCCGGATCGGTGGGAATCGTTCCCATCATCTTTCCGGTCTGTCCGTTCATGCCGAACACATACGGCTTTCCTCTGTACTCGGTGTACATCATCCACACGGGAATCATGACCTGCTCGATGGACTGGTTCTTCCACTCATAATTCTCGCTCTCGGTCATCGTCGTGGTAAATGGACCCACGTGGCTCATCAGCTCTTCCGTGAGCGCCGTCTTCGCCCTGGCCTTCGCCCGCGGCTCGTTGGCGGAGGAGCTCTCATCCCACTGCTGCGCGTAGAAGCCGGCCAGATACGCGGGATTGAACGGAACCAGGCGGCTGAAGTCGAACGGCTCGATGGAATCCATCATCTCATTGTCGATCTCCTTCATGGCATCAGCGGGAATTCTCTGAAAATGGCCGGATCCCTTCTCATGCACCAGATAGCGGGATGTCTCCGTCACTTCATCGTCTCCGGACATATGAACTCTCACCCGCTCCGCACGGATCCGCGCGTCCGCCTCGCCGTCAAAGGTATAGAGCCAGTAGGGAATGTACATGCCCTTGATCTTTTTGATCTGATTTTCCGATGTGAAGAGACGCGGCGTGAGGAACGAACGGCGGCAGAGATCGCGGTACGCCCCCTCGACCTCCTTTCTCTCCTTCACGAACGGCAGAAGGGCGTCGGGCCGGAACGTCCCGCTGACATTGCCGGTCAGCGTGATCGCCCGATTGCAGTACACGCAGGTCGTCGCCACTGTCTTTTTCGAGGTGATCACTTCCGCTCCGCAGTTCGGGCATCGGTATACCACCAGATCATCGGTGGAGACGGAATCATCCGTGGCGCTCTCTCCCTCCGCCGGCGCGGAAGCTTCTCCGGTCTCCGCATCGGATTCCTGCTGGATCGCAGCGTCTCCCCGCTTCTCCTCTTCCGGCGTGAAGTCATATTCTGACGGATCGTATTCCGAACCGCAGTAATCGCAGTGCAGCCTGCCGCTTTTCGGGTCGAAATATAGTTCGGCGCCGCAGTTTTTGCAGCTGTATTTCTTCGCCATCTCTTTCCTTTCCGCATGTCCGTCTGACCGGCCGGACAAGTCCGTTCTCCGTGACGTAATCACTATATCATGCCGAAGAGCGGCTCGCAATTACGGATTTTGCGTGCACTATTCTGATTATTTTTTCATTATGAAATCGCTTGCGGAAATCGAACGCCGAAAAAAGAGGCCGCGCATCAGAACGGACCGCGTCCGGTATCGATTTCCTTTCGGAAATTCGCACCGGAACAGGTCCGAAGCTCATGCGCAGCCTCCTTACAGGTCCGTATTCAGTTTACATCCCGCATCCGCGTTCAGAACGTGAAGCGGTCACGGAAATAATCGCGAAGCTCTTCGACGGGCACACGCACCTGCTTCATCGAGTCACGGTCGCGGATCGTCACGGCGTGATCCGTCTCGGAATCGAAGTCATACGTGACGCAGTACGGCGTGCCGATCTCATCCTCTCTGCGGTAGCGCTTCCCGATCGCGCCGCGGTCATCGAAATCGACGTTCCAGTCCTTCGAAAGCTCGGCGCAGATTTTCCGGGCCGGATCCGACAGCTTCTTCGACAGCGGGAGCACGGCGATCTTCACCGGCGCGAGAGCCGGATGAAAATGAAGCACCGTCCTGACGTCGTTCTTCGCCTCGTCCAGCACTTCCTCATCATACGCGCTGCAGAGAAAGGCCAGCACCATACGGTCGGCGCCCAGAGACGGCTCGATGACATACGGGATGTACTTCTCGTTTGTCTCGTCGTCGAAATAGGTCATATCCTGACCGGATACCTCCTGATGACGTCCAAGGTCGTAATCCGTACGGTCCGCAATACCCCAGAGCTCGCCCCAGCCGAATGGGAATGTGAACTCGACGTCCGTCGTCGCCTTGCTGTAGAAGGAAAGCTCCGCCTTGTCATGATCGCGGAAACGGAGTTCTTCTTCCTTCAGTCCGAGAGAAAGAAGCCACTTTTTCATGAAATCCTTCCAGTAGGCGAACCACTCAAGGTCCGTGCCCGGACGGCAGAAGAATTCAAGTTCCATCTGCTCGAACTCACGGGTGCGGAATGTGAAGTTGCCGGGCGTGATCTCGTTGCGGAAGGACTTTCCGATCTGGCCGATTCCGAAAGGAATCTTCCGGCGTGAGGTCCGCTGCACATTCTTGAAATTGACAAAAATGCCCTGTGCGGTCTCCGGTCTCAGATAGACGGTATTCTTCGCATCCTCGGTGACGCCCTGGAACGTCTTGAACATCAGATTGAACTGGCGGATCGGCGTGAAATTATGCTTTCCGCAGGACGGGCAGGGGATCTGATTCTCCTCAATGAACTGCTCCATCTTCTCATTGGACCAGCCGTCCACCGAGGAATCGAGCGTGATGCCCTTCTCCGCCGCGTAGTCCTCAATCAGCTTGTCCGCACGGAAGCGTTCGTGGCACTCCCTGCAGTCCATCAGCGGGTCCGAAAAGCTGCCGAGATGGCCGGACGCGATCCAGGTCTTCGGGTTCATGAGGATCGCGCAGTCGAGACCGACGTTATAAGGACTCTCCTGAACGAACTTCTGCCACCAGGCCTTCTTCACGTTGTTCTTCAGCTCCACGCCGAGCGGGCCGTAATCCCAGGTATTGGCCAGGCCGCCGTAGATCTCGGAGCCCGGATAGATGAATCCTCTGGACTTTGCGAGACCGACGATTTTGTCCATCGTTTTTTCCATGTCACTTCTCCTCATCCGATCCTGTTTCGTCTGTTTTCACGCGCAGTCCGGCGGACGCGCGCCGCTCCGGTCCGGTCCGCGGACGGAACGGGCTGAGCCTTAACGATTCTACTTCATTTCGTCGATCACGGCAAGTGTCTTGAACGGTTTGTCCACGACCCGCCGCATCGCCTTCCTCACGGCGGCGCTGAACTCCTCCGCTGCCGGTTCCGAAAGAGCGAAGGAATAGAGACGCCCGTACCCGGCCTCCGAGGCGAAGCGGAGCGCGTACCATGCGGACCGCGAAAGATTCCCCTGCTCCTCAGGCGGCGCGTACTCCCCGTTTTCCGTCAGCATCCGAAGCTCATAGACACGCCGGATCAGCTTTACCGGCATCTGTTCCTTCTCGATCGCGCGAAGCGTGACGAAGAGCAGATTGACGATACCGGCGGCTTCCACTCCCTCCCGTGTGAACCAGGATGCGAGCTCCAGGCAGTAAAACGCATAGAGGACGCCGGGCATCCGGCCTGTCAGCCCGGAAAAATATTCCTTCACGTCCGCCTCAGCCAGGGTGTACGCGTCGCGTCCCTCGTAGAGAGAAAACGTCGCGAATACGAACGGGCTGGACGCCGCGATCAGCGGGCTCTTCGGACGCCGCGCACCATGGGCGAACGCCGTGATCCGTCCGCGTTCTCCGGTCAGAATCACAAGACGCCTGTCAAACTCCCCGACAGGACGGGCCTCCAGCACCACACCGGTCAGCTCGACCGCTTCTCTCATAAGTCCTTCCTGCTGTAGCCGAAATGCTTCAGCATCAGCTCATTGTCCCTCCAGTCCTTACGCACCTTGACAAACAGCTTCAGGTACGCGCGTCCGCCGGTCAGCTCCTCAAGCTCCCGGCGTGAAAGCGTGCCGATCCGTTTGAGCATGCTGCCGCCCCGTCCGATGATGATGCCCTTGTGACTGTCTTTTTCGCAGATCAGGGACGCCTCGATCTCCGTAAGGCCGTCTTCCCTTTCATGATACCGTTCCACCGTAACGGCGATACCGTGCGGCACCTCCTCGCGAAGGCAGATGAGCGCTTTCTCCCGGATGATCTCGGCCGCAATTTCCCGCACCGGCTGGTCGGTCAGCGTGTCGGGATCATAGAGCATCGGACCGGCCGGAAGGTATTTGAAAATGCAGTCGGTCAGATCGTCAAGATTCGTACCCCGGAGGCCGGATACCGGGATAATCTCAGCGAAATCATAACAGGACTTCCAGGCCGCGATGATCGTTAGCACCTGTTCCTTCGGTATTGTGTCCACCTTGCTGATCACAAGCAGCACCGGCTTTTTCAGGCCCTTCAGCCGTTCGCAGATTTCCCGGTCGCCCTCTCCGATGTAGGCGGACGGTTCAACCAGCCAGAGAACCACGTCCGCGTCGTCGACCGAGCCCGCGGAAGCTTCCATCATATATTCCCCGAGCTTATTTCCCGCTTTGCGCAGCATGCCCGGGGTATCGACGAAAATGATCTGGCCGCGTTCGTCCGTCAGCACAGTCCGGATCCGGTTTCTCGTGGTCTGGGGTCTGTCCGAAGTAATCGAAATTTTCTGTCCGACCAGATGGTTCATCAGCGTCGATTTTCCCACATTCGGCCGTCCGATCAGCGCGGCAAAGCCGCATCTCGTCTCGCTCATACTCTCCTCCGCCATCTTCCCGGCTGAAGCCGCCGCGCCTCTTACAGCAGCGGCTCCACCGTCCCGAATAAATCCTTTGCTCTCCCGATTGCCTGCTCTCCTCCGATCACGCAGAAGCATCCGTCACGGATAACGGCCTGAGCCGCTCCGGCGAGCGAGCGGACGTCCTCCTCCCGTGCATCGAGAATCTGGCTGCGCGACCGCTGCCTCTCCTCGTCCGAAAGACGCATCATCCACGCCCGCATGGAAGCCAGGCCAAAGGTCGCCGGCGTCATCGGCTGGTCAACTCCGCTCATCGTACCGACGATATATTTCGTCATGGTTTTCTCATCCGCGCGGAAGGAGGCCAGATAGTCGGGTATCTTCTCGAATACTTCCCTTGTCCGGCGCACATGGGGATCCCGGAAGCTGGTGAAGACCGTATCCCCGGTCCGGCGGAACGAACCGCCGCAGCCGTACGCGCCGCCCTTTACGCGGACATTCTGCCACAGATAATCAAAGCTCAGTATCTGACGGACGATCTGCATGACTCCGCTGAAGGCGTATCCGTGGCGCATATAATTGCCTGCCATCGCGACGAACTGAACCTGTCCGGCCGTTGTGAAGCCCTCACAGCGTTTTCCGAGAGGTTTCATGGTCTGCTTTTCGCGGGCACCTTCCGCCGATCCTTCCAGCGCACGACCCAGCAGGCCGCTCATCCGCCCATCCTCATCCTGCTCCGCCGTGACGCTGACCAGAATGCCCTCCGGAACGAAAATATCCGCCGCAAGCCGCGTCAGCGACGCGGTAATCTCCCCGCTCCGCTCATCGAAATGATCCGCCAGATCCGACAGAAAGCGCTCGAACCCGATGCCTGATACCGCGTCCTGAAGGGCATACACCGGCATCTCATAGGCACAGGCCCGATTCGCCGCTGCTGTGTGTCCGGCCTGCTGCAGCGCCGCCTGAAGCTGGCTGAGCGTCTGGGTGATGATCTCGCGGATCCGCTTGCTGTCGTCAAAGCGGGAATGACGCGTGACCTCGCGGATCAGATCCATCAGCCGTTCCGTCTTCCCGTGCAGCGCCTTGCCCTGCACGCCGAAATACACCTGATAGCCGTCCGGGTCGTCCGGATCTCCGGATGTGACCACGCCGCAGCTGATCCCTCCCGTTTCGGCATTGATCTCATTGTTGAGCGCAAGATAACTGTACGGTCCGGCGTCCACATTGAGCAGAACGCTCTTCAGAAGGCCGAGATACGGCACCTCCTCCGCCTTAATATGGTGCACATCAAAGAGAAGCTCAACGTAGTCAATGCCGTTGGTTTCCGCATCGTGAAAGACTGTCTTCACCTGATGCTTCCGTCCGTCCGCGGCTGTCACGGCCAGGTTCGTCTCCCTGTTCGACATCGGACGGATCTCTCTCTTCAGATCCGAACGCTTCAGAACAGGGAGAGACGCGACGTGTTCCGGCGTCTCCGGCGTCTCCTGCCACTCCTTCAGCTCCCTTGTCTCTCTCACCACGCGCTTTATCTCATCCGCGCTCATCGCGGCTTTTCGTTTCTCAAGCGCAGATGCCGTCTCCTCCTCCATCTGCTTCATCAGTCCGCGTTTCGGACGGAGAATGACCAGCGCGCTGTGCGGGTTGTCCAGCAGCGATTTTCTGATCAGTTCCTCGAAGTAACCGGTGCCGGCCGCCTTTTTCAGAAAGTCGAAGGCGTCCAGCTGACGAAGCGCGTCAAATGGATGCGCATCGTCATACAGCCATGTATCCATCACATCCATCCCGTACATCAGTCCTCTCGGATAAGATCCGAAATCCGCTTCACGGAACTGGAATTCAAGATAATTGATTCCTGCATTCAGAGACTCACGGTCGATGCCCTTTTCCGCCTCCCGCGCAAGCGTTTCCCGGATCACGGACAGGAAGCGGTCCGCATCCTCCTCCTTCGCATGCTTCGCCACAACGGAGAAGTACGGCTGACGGATTCCGTCCTCAAACTCGCCGTAGACGTCCGTTCCGATTCCGGCGTCAAGCAGCGCCTGTCGGACCGGCGCGCCCGGAGCCGAAAACAGGGCGTAATCGAGCACATCGAAGGCGATCATCTCCCGCATATCGAGGAAATCGCCCGCAACCGCGCTGTAGGACAGATAAGCCTCTCCCTCAGTCGGATCCTCATCTGTCACCGGATACTCCTTTACGATACGTCTCATCTCCGGAAACGGCTTCTGAAGCGGAATCCCGGAATCCACCGGCTGCCGTTCATAGTCCGCGAGATAATGGCGGTCAATGAAGCGCAGCTCCTTCTCCATATCGACGTCACCGTAAAGATAGAGATAGCTGTTCGACGGATGATAGTAGCGCCTGTGGAAATCAAGATACCGGCTGTAGGACAGCTTCGGAATATCCTTCGGATCCCCGCCGGATTCGACGCCGTACGGCACTTCCGGAAACAGCGCGTTCATCGTCTCCCTCTCCAGAACGGAGTCCGGCGACGAGAATACCCCCTTCATCTCGTTATAAACGACGCCGTTCACCGTCAGAGGCGACGAGGCATCCTCCATCTCATAGTGCCATCCTTCCTGACGGAAGATATTTTCCTCGCGGTAGATATTCGGATGGAACACCGCGTCCAGATAGACGTGCATGAGATTGTGAAAATCCGCCGCGTTGGTGCTGGCGACCGGATACATCGTCTTGTCCGGATAGGTGAGCGCGTTAAGAAACGTGTTGAGAGAGCCTTTGATCAGCTCAACGAACGGATCCTTCAGCGGAAATTCCCTCGATCCGCAGAGCACGGTGTGCTCGATAATATGGGCGACGCCGGTTGAGTCAGCCGGCGGGGTGCGGAAGGCGATGCTGAAAACCTTATTCTCGTCACCGCATGGAATCAGTACCACGCGGGCGCCGCTTTTTTTATGCCTGAGCAGCACGCCCTCCGCGTGAATGTCGGGCAGCTCCTCCCGGCTGATCAGTTCATACGCATCCAGCGCTTCCAGTGTCTCTTTGTCCAAGGACAGCCTCCTTTTCGTTATGTCCATTTTCTGTCCGTGATCCGGGCGGCGTACCAGAGGTCCCATCCGTCCTTCCGGCTTATGAGCCGGGTTCCTTTCTTCGAGGCAAGGGTTTCTTCTGTTCCGCTTGCCGTACGGATCAGCAGGTAGTTGCAGTGATAGTACTTCATGATCCTGTATATCTTCTGCTGTGAATCAGGGATGGCTCCCTCCAGCAGCAGCAGCCCGTAGCCGTAGCTCGTATCAGCCTCAATTTTCCCCGGCTGACCCAGACTGAGATCGCGCCCGATGGCGGACAGGATTGTGGCGTCCACCTGACGGATTTCCGACCGGACCGTCTGCGGCGCCAGCACCCGCCTGTAAGAATTGCCTGTCTGCTCTGCATTGGCGTTGATCAGGTTTGCGGTCTCAATCGTAAGCCGATCCAGCTTTTCCCTGTTCTCCGCTTTTTGGAAGGTGCCCGGCTGATAGACGCAGCGGCCGGCCAGAACCAGGATGGCGCACACAGCAGGCAGTGCCAGAATCCGTCCCGCCCGGCGTTTCGGATGAGCGGCCGCTTCCGTGCCAAGCAGAGCTGTCAGCTGAATCGAAGGCACTGTCCACAGAAACCGCCAGTAGACCTGCCCTCCTCTCATAAAACGGGCCAGCACAGCCGCAGCAGGCGGAAAGACGAACAGGGCGGTCAGGACCAGAGAGGCCGCGCCGAGCATCCGCTGCGCCTTGTTTTTTCCGCGGAAGGCAGCATAAACGGAGGAAAGAAGCGCAAAAACCAGCAGGCCTCCCTTCGGATCCACCCTTCTCAATGTATCGATTATCATATGAAATGCATCCGTCATCGATTATGCTCCGGCTCAGATCTTCAGGTATAGAAACAGTGCCGCCGCAGGTACGGCGAAGGCCGGCAGCATCGGAAGCACGCGGCGTACTCTGCGGCCTTGAACCGCCTTCACGGTAAGAAGCGCCGCGGCGAAAATCGCGGCAAGAAGCCCTCCCATGGATGTCAGAAGGCAGCCCGCTGTCAGAATCAGCGAAAGTTCCGCAGCTCCGGTCCGCAGTCCGCGTGCATCAGCATCAGATCCTGACAGACAGACGAAAACCATCGGCATAATCAGCCCGACTGCCTGGGCCTTGCCCTGCCAGGAACGCACCATCAGGAAATCACCCGCCGTGTAGATCGAGACGGCGGAAAACGCGCAGACCGCAAAGACCAGAAAACAGAAGCAGTCCGTCTTCCGCCGTTCTCCTTCAAACAGAGACCCCCCGCAGAGCGCGAAAGCTCCGAAGAACAGCAGCGTAAAGAACGGAGGAAGAAACGTATGCGCCAGCGGAGCCGGCCGAATCCCCGTCAGAAGCGAGACAGCGGCATACCACGCGAACTGAGGCGCTGTCACAAGACGGTCCATGTCATTCTTGCCCAGATCCCGGATCGGATTTCCGGTCAGGGCGTCATACCGCATCAGCGTATCCGTGTCCACCGACGTGGTCGCCGCTCCGATGTAAGCGCTGTCGTCATCATCGATATGGACAGTGGCAAACGTGAGCGCGGCATGCGACACGACAAGAACCAGCGCCAGCCATCCGGGAAACGTCGTCTCCCGGATGAAGCGGCGGACGCCCCGGAAGGGATGGTCACGTCTCTTCAGCATCATCGTCAGGGACATGACGGAAAGGCCGGTGATAACGGCCGTCCATACCGCCGTCAGCACATGCAGGGTCCAGTGAAGCCCGATTCCCGCCAGTGCCAGAGGAAACATCACCGCGTACTGAACAATCCATCCCATACACCAGGTACGGATCAGCCGAAACCCCTCCCGGACCGGCCTGCCCGGATAAGGACTGCCGAGGAGCAGCGGAAAAACCAGTACAACCAGAAGCAGCAGGATCAGTTTCAATCGGACACCTCAAATCTGTGAAAAGCGGTACCGCCTACCGCTGTTTTGTACAAAGCCATCCGGGCAGATGGACTGAATCAGGCAGCACGACGCCCGGATGAATGCCCTCATTCTAGCACAAAAGCAGGCAGGGCACAATCGGCCCTGCCTGCTTCTTCTCTCACAGCTTCCCGCGCGCATCACGCGGATAAGCTTTTTACGCTTTGTAGAAATCGACCAGCTTGACGAGATTCTCGTATCTCTCCTTCGCTTCCTGCTCGGACTTCGCGAACAGCTTCCTGGCGCGTTCCGGATTGGCTCTCTTCAGCGAGCTGTACCGGACCTCGCCCATGATGAAGTCCTCATAGGAGGCTGACGGAGCCTTGGAATCCAGCGAGAAGCAGTCCTTGCCCTCAGCCTTGAGCGCCGGATTGAAGCGGAAATTGAACCAGTAGCCCGCATCCACAGCCAGCTTCTCCTCGGTGATGGACTTGCCCATGCCCTTACGGATACCATGGTTGATGCACGGCGCGTAGCAGATGATCAGAGACGGTCCCTCGTAAGCTTCCGCCTCGGCGATCGCCCTGACGGCCTGATTGTAATCCGCACCGATGGCGACCTGTGCAACATAGACGTAACCGTATGTCATCGCCATACCCGGAAGATCCTTCTTCTTGGTCTCCTTGCCGGCAGCCGCGAACTGGGCAACCGCACCGGTCGGCGTGGACTTGGAGGACTGTCCGCCTGTGTTGGAATAGACCTCGGTATCGAAGACGAGGACGTTGATGTCATGGCCGGAAGCCAGAACATGATCGAGTCCGCCGTATCCGATATCGTAAGCCCAGCCATCGCCGCCGAAGATCCACTGGCTCTTCTTGGAAAGGAAGTCCTTCTTCTCGAGGATCTCCTTCGCGTCCGGATCATCGGCACCCTTGAGGGCCTCGACCAGCGCATCCGTCGCCTCGCCGTTCAGCGCGCCGCTCTTGAAGGTATCCAGATACTTCTGGCCTTCCTCCTTCGCGATGCCGTTCTCGACGAGCTTCTCGACCTTCGTCTTCAGGCCGGCACGAATCGCCTTCTGTGCAAGTTCCATGCCGTAGCCGAACTCAGCCGCGTCCTCAAAAAGGGAGTTGTCCCACGCCGGGCCGTGACCCTTGGCATTGACCGTGTACGGCGTGGACGGCGAGCTGTTGCCCCAGATAGAGGAGCATCCGGTCGCGTTCGCGATGTACATCCTGTCGCCGAACAGCTGCGTGACCAGCTTTGCGTACGGTGTCTCGCCGCAGCCGGGGCATGCGCCCGAGAACTCAAGCAGCGGCTTTTTGAACTGGCTTCCCTTGACCGTATTGACCTTGTATTTGGCGATGACGTCTTCCTTCTCCGGGGTCTTGACGGCCACATCGAAGATCGGCTGATTGATCTCGGTCGCCTGGGCAGCCGGGACCATCGTCAGCGCCTTCTCCACCTCTCCGGTCTCCTTGTTCTTCTTGCCCGGGCAGACATTCGCGCAGGAGCCGCAGCCCGTGCAGTCCAGAGCCGACACGGCGATCAGATATCGCTTGTCCGGGAACTGCATCAGCGGCAGTGTCGCGGTGCCTTCCGGAAGAGAGGCGGCCTCGTCCGCGGTCAGAGCGAACGGACGGATGACGCCGTGCGGGCAGACATAGGAGCATCTTGTGCACTGGATGCACTTCGTCGAATCCCACTGCGGAACCATGACGGCGATGCCGCGCTTCTCGTAGGCAGCGGTGCCGCTCGGCGTGGAGCCGTCCACATAGTCCTTGAAAGCGGAAACCGGAAGGTTGTTGCCTTCCTGAGCGGAAACCGCGTTCTGAATGTTGTTCACGAAATCGATGACCGGGCCGGAGCCTTCATGCTTCTTGAATGACAGTCCCTCGTCCCCGCAGTTCTTCCAGTCCGCCGGAACCTGGAACTCGCGAACCTGCTTCGCGCCTTCCTCGATCGCGGCCCAGTTTTTCTCGACGATATCCTGGCCCTTGCGTCCGTAGGTCTTCTGCGCCGCGTCCTTCATCAGCTGGATCGCGTGTTCCTCCGGAATGATGCCGGAAAGCTTGAAGAAAGCGGACTGCAGGATGGTGTTGATACGGGTCGGGCCCATTCCGGTCGCGATGCCGATCTTCACGCCGTCGATGACATAGAATTTGATGTTGTGATCCGCGATGAACTTCTTCATCTGGCCCGGAAGGTGATCGCCGATCTCCTCATCCGGCCACGGGCAGTTCAGAAGGAATGTGCCGCCGTCAACCAGTTCCTGCACCATATTGAACTTGGTGACGTAGGCCGGGTTATGACATGCGACGAAATTCGCCTTGCGGATCAGATAGGTGGACTTGATCGGCTTCTTGCCGAAGCGGAGGTGAGACATCGTCACACCGCCCGACTTCTTGGAGTCGTAATCGAAGTACGCCTGAGCATACATATCGGTGTTGTCGCCGATAATCTTGATGGAGTTCTTGTTCGCGCCGACCGTGCCGTCCGCGCCGATTCCCCAGAACTTGCAGTTGATCGTGCCGTCCGGCGTGCAGACCAGCGGCTCGCCGACCTTCAGGCTGAGACCGGTCACATCGTCCTCGATGCCGATCGTGAAGACCTTCTTGTCCGTGTTTTCAAAAACAGCCTTGATCTGATTCGGTGCGGTGTCCTTGGAACCGAGACCGTAGCGGCCTCCGTTGACCCGGACATCCTTGAACTTCGAATCGCGGAGAGCGGCGATGACGTCAAGATACAGCGGCTCGCCCTCAGCGCCCGGCTCCTTCGTGCGGTCGAGCACGTTGATCACCTTTACGGTATCCGGGATCGCGTCGATCAGCGCCTTCGCGGAGAACGGACGGTACAGGCGGACCTTCACCACGCCGACCTTCGCGCCTTCCTTCTGCATCAGATAGTCGATGGTTTCCTCGATCGTGTCGTTGACGGAGCCCATCGCGATGATGACGGAAGTCGCGTCCGGAGCGCCGTAGTAATTGAACAGCTTGTAGTCGGTGCCGATCTTGGCGTTGACCTTGTCCATGTATTCCTGAACGATCGCCGGCATCGCCTCATAAGCGGTGTTGGATGCTTCGCGGACCTGGAAAAAGATATCCGGGTTCTGTGCGGAGCCTCTCTCGACCGGGTGGTTCGGGTTCAGCGCGTGCTCACGGAACTTCCGGATCGCTTCGGGATCAGCCATGTCGGCAAGATCTGCGTAATCCCATGTCTCGATCTTCTGGATCTCGTGGGATGTACGGAAGCCGTCGAAGAAATTGATGAACGGAAGGCTGCCCTTCAGCGCCGCAAGATGGGCGACCGGGGTCAGATCCATCACTTCCTGGACGGAGGATTCGCAGAGCATGCAGCAGCCTGTCTGGCGGCACGCATAGATGTCGGAATGATCGCCGAAGATGCTCAGCGCATGGCTGGCGACCGCACGGGCGGAAACATCGAACACGCCCGGAAGCTGCTCGCCCGCCACCTTGTACAGATTCGGGATCATCAGCAGAAGGCCCTGGGACGCCGTGAAGGTGGTCGTCAGAGCGCCCGCCGCCAGAGAGCCGTGATAGGCGCCCGCGGCGCCCGCCTCGGACTGCATCTCGGTGACCTGGACTTCCTGACCGAAGATATTCTTGCGGCCTGCCGTCGCCCATTCATCCACGTGCTCAGGCATGACAGATGACGGCGTGATCGGGTAGATCGTAGCAACTTCCGTAAACGCATACGATGCGTGAGCGGCTGCTTCGTTGCCATCCATGGTTAACATTTTTCTCTTCGCCATGATTTCAGAATTCCTCCTTATCAATTTGAAAAAGCACGACTTATGCACACCTTTTCATCATGAAAAAATTATAGCACCGCGGGCGGGGACTGTCCACGATGCTTCGATATGTTGTGAAAAAAGGACACCGGACCGGCCTTTATTCGGCCTTATGCACATAGATCAGGTGCTCGTCCGTGTAGGCCGCGGCCCGGTATCCGAGCTCCTTGAGGACATCAGCGGACGAACTGCCCTTTGCAAGCACAATGTAGTCGGGCTTCTGCTTCCGGAGCGCATCGGCCGTCAGCTCCTCACCTGCGTCCTCAGCCTCCGTGAAAACAGATGAGATCCGGATCGCGGGATCATACTCCCTGACGCGCTCACTCATGTTCTTCTCCTCAAACGCGACCGTCGGTTCATCCGCGCCCGCCTCGTCGCGGAAATATCCGCATACGGCCATCAGCTCTCCGTCTGCCATCCCGATATCAGCCGGCACGCTGATCAGCGATGGGATCTGTGCGATCACCGGAGCCGTGACAGCGAGAAGGCCGGCGGCTGTGATGAATACACAGACCATTCGGACAGCCGGGCGGCCGGACAGCCGCGCAAGAAGAGAGGCGAAACCGAACACCATGATCAGCGTCATCGGCAGAAGCCACAGCAGCCGGAATGTCTCGGTCCGGAATGAAGGGACCAGTCGGGAAAGCTGCGGAAAGACCAGCGGATTCAGCAGGCAGGCAAAGACGAAGACCGACGGCCAGATGAAGGCGGTCCGGCCCGTCCGTTTTCCGAACAGCAGAACCAGAAGCAGAGCGGCGGCCAGAAAAAGCAGCCAGTGCCCCGGCGTCTCAAAGCGCCGGAACACTTCGGCCACAGCGCTCACACCGGAACGGACGGCATCAGAATATTCACCCATCTCTTCTCTCCTCTCACAGCGAAAACGCCGGCCCGATCAGTCCGATCAGCACACAGACCGACGGCACGATCAGGGACAGCAGCATGTGAGGCAGCAGACTCCAGCGTTTCCGGATCAGAATGGCCGGGAGAAATGTGACGAGAATCGCGGCCGGCGTCAGGTAGATCGCCGTCTCCGACAGCGAGACGGCGGCCACTCCCGTCAGAAACAGCAGGCATTTCGCCCGGAAACTCTCCGGGTGATCAGTCAGACTCAGCATCAGGAGAATCAGATAAGGAAAAACGATCCCTGTTAGGGCGGCATTTCCCGTCCAGCCCGTACGCAGCAGAACAGCCTGCGCAGTTTCCCCCGTGGCAGTGAGAAGAAGCACGGACGTCATAAAAAGCGTGGCCCAGCCTGCGCGCCGCTTGCTCCTCCCGAGAAGCCTGAAAAAGATCCGGTAACCCGCCATCAGGGAAAGAATCACCGTCAGACCCTGACGCACCAGCTTCATCTGGGTGAGCACGGGGATCCCGAAAAGCCTCGCGCAGAAAGCGTCTGCCAGATGGTACCGTGTGATCAGAACGGTGACCGGCATCGTCTCCAGAGCCGCGCCGGTCAGACCGTCCGTCCTCCCGATGGTATCCGTGTAGAGATCTGTGGCTGTCTGACTGATCACATGCGACGTATCGGCATCTCCGGCGGTCAGTACCGAAAACGCGGCGAGAGAAGCTGCTCCGATAACCATCATCATCGTGGCAGGCGTAAACTGGAAATTTCTCGCGTGCCACGCCGTCGCGCGGAAGAAGCCCCGGTAATGAAGCACACAGGAAGCGGCGATGAGCAGGGACAGTGACGCGGCCCAGATCATGAAGAAGGCGGAAAGCGTGATTCCCGCCGCAGTGGAAGGCAGCGCGGCCGCTTCCAGCTCCGCGAGCATCGTCACAAAGCCGGAAAGGATTGTCTCGCATACGGACGTCTCCCCGTCGTCCGCGGCCGGCTGCAGAAGCCCGCCGATCACAAACAGAACCAGCAGCTCCACCGCTGCGGCCAGTCCCGTCCGAAGATACAGATCCATGATGCTCCCCCGTTATCCGCTTTCCCTGTCAGTCGTCCTGTTCCTCGTCTTCGCTGGTTACATAAACCTGACGCTTTCTTGCCATTACGTCAGAGGCAAGATACTCATCATACGTTCCGACCTTATCGATGATCGATCCGTCAGGAAGGAATTCGATGATCCGGTTCGCCGTCGTCTCGACTATCTGATGGTCATGAGAGGCGAAGAGAATCACACCCGGGAACTTCGTCATCCCGTTGTTGAGAGCCGTGATCGCCTCCATATCCAGGTGATTGGTCGGCTCATCGAAAATCAGGACGTTCGCGCCGGAGATCATCATCTTCGACAGCATGCAGCGGACCTTCTCCCCTCCGGAGAGGACCCGCACGCGCTTCACCCCGTCCTCACCGGCAAACAGCATGCGGCCGAGGAAGCTCCGCACATACGTGGTGTCCTTGTTCTCGGAATACTGGGTCAGCCAGTCCGCAATCGTCAGGTCATTGTCGAACTCATCGTTGTAATCCTTGGGGAAGTACGCCTGCGACGTGGTAATGCCCCACTTGTAGTATCCCTCGTCCGGCTCCATCCTTCCTGCCAGAATCTGGAAGAGGACGGTCCTCGCTCTCTCATTGCCTCCGACGAAAGCGATCTTGTCCGTACGGTTCACGGTGAAGTTCAGATCCTTAAAGATCGTCTCTCCGTCGATGGTCTTGGTCAGATGCTCCACGAAGAGCACGTCGTTGCCGATCTCCCGGTCCGGACGAAAATCGATGTAGGGATACTTTCTCGAGGAAGGGACCATGGTATCAAGCTGAATCTTCTCCAGAGCTCTCTTTCTCGAGGTCGCCTGCTTCGATTTTGAGGCGTTGGCCGAGAACCGGGCGATGAACTCCTTCAGTTCCCTGATCTGCTCTTCCTTCTTCCGGTTCTGCTCCTTCATCTGGCGGATCAGAAGCTGAGAGGATTCGAACCAGAAGTCATAGTTTCCGGCATAGAGCCGGATCTTCCCGTAATCGATATCGGCCGTCTGCGTGCAGACCTTGTTCAGAAAATAGCGGTCATGGGACACAACGATCACGGTGTTCTCGAAACCGATCAGGAACTCCTCAAGCCAGTCGATGGCATCCATATCCAGATGGTTCGTCGGTTCATCCAGCAGCAGGATATCCGGATTGCCGAAGAGAGCCTGCGCAAGAAGGACCTTGACCTTCTGCGGACCGTCAAGAGTTCCCATCTGTCTGTGATGCAGCTCCCCGTCGATGCCGAGTCCGTTCAGCAGAGACTCTGCGTCGGCCTCCGCCTCCCAGCCGTTCATCTCGGCGAATTCTCCCTCCAGCTCAGACGCACGGATTCCGTCCTCATCCGAAAAGTCCTCCTTCGCGTAGATCGCGTCCTTCTCCTTCATGATCTCGTAGAGGCGGCGGTTTCCCATAATGACAGTGTCAAGCACATCGTAGTCATCGTATTTGAAATGGTCCTGCTCCAGAAAGGAGATCCGGTCACCGGGTGTCACAACGATGCTGCCGCTTGTCGTCTCGAGTCTTCCCGAAAGAATTTTCAGGAAGGTGGACTTTCCCGCTCCGTTGGCTCCGATCAGCCCGTAGCAGTTTCCCTCCGTGAATTTGATGTTGACGTCCTCGAATAAAGCCTTTTTGCCGACTCTGTAGGTGACATTGACTGCTTCGATCATGAAACTCTCCTATCGTGGCGGCGGCGCCTGCGGCACCGCGCGGTGTTCGTCCTGACGGACGGATGATAAAGATGCAATTCGTCTGGTCTGAGGATATAATAGCATAAAGATTCCGTACAAAGGAGGTTCCCCATGCTGAAAAAACTAAGAAACCGAAAGAGCCGGAAGGATGCGCGCCGCGATCTGTACCTCGGCGCCCTCGCGCTCCTGATCATGTTCGCGCTTGCGCTGATCGGACGTCTGTCCGACGGTCTCGCGGCCAGGCGGATCCGGGCCTGAAATCATCCGGACAGAAGGCGGGCGGAACGGAGGAACATATCAGCCGTTCCGCCCGCCTTTCTTCACCTGCTCCGTTCAGGCCGCTTTGAGACGGCGCCGGCGCGTCAGTCCGATCCAGATCGCCGCGGCGGTCAGACTCACCGCTGAAACGGCTGCGCCGGCCCGAAGACCCGGAACCGTATACGAAAAAACGATCGTGTTGTCGCCGGCGGAGATCCGTACGGCCATAAATCCGTTGATATCGACGATCTCCGTCTTCCGGCCGTTCACCGTCGCGCTCCAGCCCGAATCATCCGGAATCGAGAAGAAGGCGTAGGTTTCTGCGGCCGCGTGAAGCTCCGCCGTATAAGTGGAGGTCGTACGGACCGCGGAGGAAGTGCACTCCGCGAGATGCAAACGGCTGATCTCGGTGAGATCCGCCTCCGTGGCGCTTCCGTCCGCCGCCTCATCGTAATGGCGCAGCACCTGACTGACCTCGGCTTCCTGGTCATCGGGGATGACCAGCGTCTTCAGCATCAGGATCGCCCGCGTCGCGGTCGCCGTTTCCGAGAATTCAGACGCAGTCATATAGGTGTCATAAGTGAAGCCGATCGGCGGTATATCTTCGTTTTCATAGAGATAATACGTCCGGCTCCTGCCCTTCACCGTCCGTACCGGCTTCTCCCCTTCCTCCGGCCTCGATGTTTCGTAAGAGTAGCGGGCCGAGATCAGATTGTTAAAGCCGACCGGCGCCTCCGGTGATTTCACGTCCCTCGACAGCCCGAGTGCCTCATACAGACGGAAGATGGATCCGGACACCGTGCTGCAGAAATTCGCGCTGGCGGAATATCCGTGGGTCAGTGTCTCCGGATTGTCGCGGTTTGAATACCGGTACGACGTGGTATCAAGACCGAAGTCAGCCGATGTCACAAGCCGGTCCTCGAGTCCGTCGGCCTCCTCCCCGTTCGCGACATGATAGAGATGGATCAGTGACGCCAGCGTGCCGATGCTGAAAGCAAGAATGCCGATCTCGATCAGCAGCCGCCGGTGCCTGCGGACCTGCGTGGACAGGACCCATGTCAGGATGACGCCGGCCACCGCGACCATAGACCACGCGAAGAACACGTCATCGCGGTAAATCTTGCTCTTCTCACTTGAGCTCCAAGGCACAAAGACGAGGAAGACAAGGAATCCGGCCACAATGACGGCCCAGATAACAGAGCCCGCGTGCACAGCCCGTTCCGCCGGAGTCGGGGAGGCCCATACGCCGTCCTCCATCTCCAGCTGCTCCAGCACATACGCGCCGGAGAGAGCAAAAAGAAGCACCGGCATATAGTACCAGCGGTGATACAGGCCTGCGAACATCGAGAAGCTCGCATTCAGAATCGGCACTACCGCCATCACCAGACACCACTTCAGCATCCGCGTGAGCCAGTGCTTCCGGTTCATCCGGAGAAAGGCGATCGTGTAAATCAGACCGATCATCGGAATGTAGGCCGCGCAGGAAGAGAAATTGTGGTTGATCACCGCGCTCTGGTCTGACATCACCTCGCCGGGAAAGATCAGCGCCTTCAGAATAAACAGATATCGCTCCAGGCCGAAGACCAGCGAATTGCTTCCCACATAATCAAAGCTGACCCTCGGATTCTGCAGAACAAAAATCGCCGCCGGCAGCATGAGTACCATCGTGATCCCGCAGCCGAGCGCACCGTCCAGCAGAATCTCCGGAAGCCGCCTCCACGCCTTCTTCCCGTCCAGCACAACATAGCGAAGAATATAGTAGGCGCCGAGGAAAAGCACGTCTCCCGGGAAGAAGAAATAGTTCACCAGAAGATTGAGTACCACAGCCCCGATAAAGAAGCCGTGTTTCCGTTTTTCCATCAGCTCGTCGAAGCCGATGAGCAGAAGGGGAAACAGAACGACCACATCGTGAAAGTGGTAGAAAAGCAGGTTCTCGTTCATGAATCCGCTGAACGCGTACATCGTGGAGGCGATCACCGCGTTGGAAGGATGCTTCACGAACCGGCGGATCCAGAGATAAGAGGTAAGTCCCGCCAGGCCGTATTTCAGAACATACAGCCAGCCTACAATGTAGATAAATGCCTTTGAAGGAAACAGGAGGGAAATCCAGAAGGATGGGTTGCCCAGAAGATAGAACGTCATCCCGCCGATGAAGTTCGATCCGAGATCAAGGCTCCAGTCCCAGACTACATTCCCGGACTTGATCGCGTCGTTGGCATACATCGCGAACGGGATCTGCTGCACGTTGAAATCACCCGCAACGCTGAACAGTCCGCGGTAATAGATGATATAGCCGCCGAATGCAATCGCCGCTGCCGCAAGATTAATCAGAAAGGCATACAGCGCGTACCTTCCGGCGTCCTCCGTCAGGCCTGTCCGTCTGCGCCGGGCGCCGGATCCGGTCCGGCGCACCGGTTCCGTATTTACTTCCACCTGATCCGTCATTTTCCTCACACTCCAACAAACAGTATCCAGCAAAGGACAAACAGAACAAACAGAATATCCGCTACCAGGACGGCGATGATAATCCGTTTCGCACTGCCGGAGGAACCGGATCGGACCTCCGCCGGCTTCTTTTCCCGCGCCTCGCCTGACTCCGGAAGGTGTCCGTCCGCTCCGCTGTCCTTCTCCTTCCCTTCAGGCTTCTCCTCCGCGTCTTCCTCCGGACTCGGGAACCCGTCAGCGCTCTCCTCCTCCGGCAGCCGGCCGTTCAGCAGGTCCGCCATCTCCTCCTCTGAGATTGTTTCGATTCCGATGCCGCACTCGCCTGCCAGCTCATCGATATCCCGGATCCGGTCCTCGCTCTGATGCTCAAGGATCCGCAGCAGAATCAGCCGGTACGTCTCGTCATACCAGTGCTCCAGCTCATCCGCGCTCATCAGCGCGACCCGTTCGATCCGGTCGTCCCCCTCCGACTGGTCGTGCCGGATCTGGACATGGTTCAGCATGAACTCGATCCGGCTGAAGAGAACAGCATGTTCACTCTTCAGGTTGTCGGGGTAGGATTCGATCGTTTTTCCGAGTTCAGCCAGAATCTTTCTTTTTCCTGCGAGGTTGCCGGCGAAGGATGTGCTGCGGTACTCGGTGACCGCCTGGGACACGGGATCGGTTTCATCCGCGGAGACAGCCTCCGCCGCCGCGTCCCGGGGAACAATATAGATGAATTCCTTTTCCGGGATATATTTCACCTCATAGCCGAGACGGCGCAGGATAGCCCGGATACGGGAAAGCAGCTCCGTGTAATTCCGGATGTCGAAATCATAGCCCGGAGCCTTCTCCTGATTGAATGCTCTCCGGCAGAGCTCTGCGATATTCAGCGTGTACTGAAGATAAGTCAGCACCTCCGACTCGGAAGGATCCGCGCTCCGGAGTATGCCGTCGATATTGAGCCCCGCGCGCATCTCGTCCGTATCCGCGCATCCCTCCCGGGCCTTCCAGGCGCCGAAGACGTGCCGGTCCACATACGTCTCGAGGGAATATTCCTTGTAGCCGAAGGAGACGATGTGGCTCTGAAAGAGCATCTCGATCTGGATCATCTCATCATGGTAATCCATACCGGGAGCTGCCTCCTCTTTACTCATGTCCGGTCCGGGATCCGCTTTACCGGTCCCGCCGGCCGCTTTCTCCAGAACAGGATCACCGGCCTTCCCCCCGTCTTCCGGCCGGATCTCTCCGGAGCGCTCCGTTTCCTCAGAAAATTTCTTCTCTCCCGTTTCCATAAAACCTCGTTTCAAATGACTCCGCTTCGATCCAGCGCAAACCGGATCGCCAGCTCCTGGCCGGTCATCAGACTTGCCTTGTCGATCCACTCATCCCGGGTATGAAGTCCGGCACCCGATACCGTTCCGAAGGCAACAGCCGGTATCCCCATCGACAGCGGGATGTTGGCATCCGTGGAAGCGGCCACCGGCTGTACGTTTTTCTTCAGGACCGAACCGACGGTCCGCTCCGCGGCAGACCGGAATTCGCGCATCCCGGGCGTGATCCGGTCGGTTGTGCACGGACGGAACCCTGTTCCGGTGCAGTTCACGCGGACGTCACCGTGTTCAACGGACCGCAGAGCTTCCTCCAGCTGCCTTGTCATATAATCCCTCACGGACTCGCGATCATAGCGGAACTCGTACGTCAGCTCCGCGTCGGACGCGATCGCGTTGATCGACGTACCGCCGTAAAGCGTTCCCACATTGTAGGTCGCAAGACCTTCCGGCGGAAGCTGCATACCGTAGAACCGCTCGACAAGATCCGCCGCCGCCTTGAGTGCGCTCATCCTGCCGAAATCGTGAAGGGAGTGGCCGCCCGCCGTATGGAGATGAATCCGGTAGCGGCTGGACCCGACCGCTTCCTCCACCAGCGTGCCGAGATAAAGATCGAGGGAGGTGAAATCACGGATCCGGCTCCCGAATGAGCGGAAAAGGCCCTTTGTCCCGGCAAGATTGCCGTCCCCTTCCTCGCCTGTATTGGCGACGAACATCAGACCGTGCGGACGGATCAGTTCCCTGTGCCGAAGGAAAAACCTCACGGTCATCAGCAGATTGACAAGATTCGCCGTATCGTCCCCGATGCCGGGTGCGCTGAGAGACGTATCGTCCTCGTAAACGGTCAGCGGACGCGTATCCGGAAACACGATATCCATATGGGCGGCAAAAACGGAGAAATTCTTCTCTTCCTCGTCATTTCCCGGCATTCTGACGATGACGTTTCCTGTCTCGTCGATCCAGCAGTCTCCCGCCCCTTCCTCCATCAGGAACTGAAGTATGAAAGCGGCCCGCTCTCCCTCTCTTCCGGATGGCGCGGGAATCGCCGCCAGACGCTTCAGCAGCTTCAGCGTATCTTCGTAATTGTCGGAAACAAACTCTCTGACTGTCTCTCGCATGTTCCTTCCGTCTCCCCCGTCAGAAGTTCACGAAACCGGCCTTCTCAAGAAACGTGCGGTAGGCGCGGTACGCCTCGTAGACGTCCGCTTTGCTTGTCGCTTCATAGGGGGCGTGCATGTTCAGTACCGCGACGCCGCTGTCGATCACGTTCATGCCGTAGAGAGCGAGAATATAAGCGATCGTGCCGCCTCCGCCCACATCCACTTTACCGAGTTCCGCAGTCTGCGTGCGGATATCCGCCTCGTCAAAAATCCCGCGCAGATGGGCGATATACTCCGCGTTCGCGTCGTTGGACCCGCTCTTCCCGCGGGAACCGGTGAACTTGTTGAAGACGATGCCTTCGCCGAGAATCGCCGCGTTTTTCTTCTCGAACGCCTCGGCATAGATCGGATCGAACGCGGCGCTCACGTCCGAGGAAAGCATGCAGCTGTTCTCCAGCGTCCGCCGAAGGATCAGCTCACCGCTTTCGCCCATCCGGTCAAGCAGTTCGGCGAGTGCATTTTCAAAGAAACGGGAATGCATGCCCGTCGCACCGACCGAACCGATTTCTTCCTTGTCAACCAGCAGACAGCAGGATGTGCGGCGCGGCGTATCGCCGCCCAGCATGGCCCGGAAGGACGGATACGCGCATACACGGTCGTCCTGCCCGTAGGAAAGGATCATGCTCCGGTCAAGGCCGGCTTCCCTTGCCTTGCCGGCGGGAACGATTTCCAGCTCCGCCGAGATGAAATCCTCCTCGGTGATGCCGAAACGCTCGTTTAAGATCGAAAGAACGGCCTGCTTCACGGCGTCTTCCTTCGCCGGCTCCTTGCCCTGGCTCCCGGCCGTCGAGGACGCATCGATGCGGACCGGACTGGAACCGATCACCAGATCAAGATTCTCTCCCTCGATCACCTTCGACGCCTCCTTCTTCATCTGCTCTCCGGCCAGATGAATCAGAAGATCTGAGACGAAGAACACCGGCTCATCCTCGTCCTCTCCGATCGACAGCTCTACGGTCTCGCCGTTCTTCTTCACCACGACACCATGCAGCGCCAGCGGCTGCGCCACGTACTGGTATTTCTTGATGCCGCCGTAATAGTGGGTATCGAGATAGGCGATCCCGCCGTTTTCGTAGAGCGGGTTCTGCTTGACGTCAAGACGCGGAGAATCGATGTGCGCGCCCAGAATATTCATGCCTTCGCTGATCCGCCCGTTTCCGATATGAAAAAGAACGATGGACTTGTTCATCCAGACTGCGTAGACCTTGTCTCCGGGCTTCACGGCCCGGCCTTCTCTTACAATCTTCGAAAGTTCCTCGTACCCGTCGGCCTCCGCTGCAGCCACAAACTGATCGACGCACTCGCGCTCGGTCTTTCCGTGATCCAGAAAATGCATGTACTCGCCCGCAAAACGGTCGCACGCCTTCTGCATCGCAAGGTCATAGGTATTCCATACGTTGATTCGCTTCATCGTCTCTTCTCCTTGTCGTCTGAATCGTCCTTCAGAGAAAACCTGCGCCGCGGGTCCGATCCCGCGGCGCATCAAACTCACTTTTCGGACTCTGACAGTCAATTATGCACGATCACGCCCGGATTGTAAATAAAATGAGGCTGAAAATCCTGTGAACGGAAGTCCGTTTCAGGTCAGCGGTCCTTCGGATTCACCGCATCCTCGTCGTCCGCGCGGTACTCATCCCCCATCACGGAAGCGTTGATTGCCGCGGAAGCCGCCGCCGCTTCCCGTCCGCCCCTGCCGGTCTCCTCGCTGATGCAGGGATCGACGGGCATCGGAGGAACCGGCTTCGCACTGCGGCTGACCGGCGTTGCATCGCCGACGCCCAGTGCCTCTCCGGCCACTCCGAGTGTCGAGATGATGGAAGCCAGATCGGACGGCATGTAGATTTTGGTCGCGCGCCCGTCCGAGACATCCTTCAGCGCCTCCAGACCTTTCAGCTTCAGGACCTGTTCGGAAATATTGGCCTCCTTCAGTTTCCGGAGACCTTCCGCCTCCGCTTCGTAAACCAGTTCGATGGACTTCGCCCGGCCTTCCGCCAGCGCGATCTGCGCGTCCCTCTCCGCCTCAGCGGAAAGGATCTTCGCCTTCTTGTCGCCCTCCGCCCTGGAAACGACCGCTTCCTGATGCGCCTGAGCCTCAAGCACGGTCTGACGGCGCTCGCGCTCGGCGCGCATCTGTTTTGTCATGACCTCTTCGATTTCCTTCGGCGGCGTAATGTTCTTGATCTCCACACGCGTCACCTTGATGCCCCAGGGATCCGTCGCTTCATCGAGAATCGCCTGGAGCTTGCCGTTGATCTCATCGCGGCTGGTCAGCGTCTGATCCAGTTCCATCTCGCCGATGATGTTGCGGAGCGTCGTCGCGGAAAGATTCTGAAGACCCGATATCGGGCTTTCCACGCCGTAGGTATACAGACGCGGATCAAATACTCTCGCGAAGACCACCGAGTCGATCTTCATGGTGACATTGTCCTTCGTGATGACCGGCTGCGGCGGAAAATCAAGCACCTGCTCCTTGAGCGAGACCTTTCTGACGATCCGCTCGAAGAAAGGAATCTTCAGGTGAAGCCCCGCCTCCCAGACCGCCTTGAACCGTCCGAAGCTCTCGATGACATATGCCTGCCCCTGCGGCACGATGCGGACATTCGCGATGACCGCCCAGATGACAAGGACTGCCACGATGAGCAGCAGCACACCTCCCATTCCCATACTGTATCCTCCTTCCAAAGTAAACGCACTGGCGCGTTCAAACGCGCGGAACCTTTTTCAGTATATCATAGATCGTCCGACAAAAGGCAAAAACAGCTTGACGCCGTGAAAACCGCCAGAGATTTCTCTCTTGCATTTTTGAGGCGTATTGTGTATAGTTTATCAGGTACGGGGTATGGCGTAGCTTGGTAGCGCGCACGGCTGGGGGCCGTGAGGTCGCGAGTTCGAATCTCGCTGCCCCGACGGATAAAGCGGACCGGATCACTGGCTGTCATGTTGACGGCGGTGATCCGGTCCGCTTTTGCTGTGACATTCCGTCCGGAATCCCGGACAGAGAAGGCAGGCTCCGGAAATTCTGCTGTATCTCGGTTCTGATCGCATTTTCTTAAAGAAGACCGCCCGGTTTACCCGGACGGTCTTCTTTTCATTATGGTCTGCAGCCTGCGCCGCCTTATGCCCGCTTATGAGAGCGAGGAAGCGGCTGAGGATGCAGCGGACTCCACCGTCTCCGCCGCGGAAGAGTCAGAGGACGCGGCCTTGATGGATGTGATGTGCGGGTTGGCGCCCTCATACCAGTAAAGGAAGCCCTCCATGTCGACGGTATCGCCGATCTTGAGGTTCTTCACCGCTTTGTAGACGTCTGAATCCTTGTCCGTGAGGTAGGATTCAATGGTGAAGGTATAGGTCTTGCCGTCACGCGAGGCGTTGAAGTAGAGATCGTCGCCTTCCGTACCGGAACCGTCATAATTGTAGAGGAACGGTACCTCCTTGCCGTCAGCGTCCTTTCTCGCCTCGATGGTCATGCCCTTGAAGGAAACATACTGGTTCATGTAGTCCTGAAGGCTGTCTTTGCCGAGCTGGTCCGTGACATCCGTGACCGGCGCGACATAGCTGCCGTCCTCGATCTCGAAGGTCGCGTCCTGAATCTCCACTTCGCCAGACCATTCTGCCTTGTAGCCGGAAACGCGGATCTTCTGGCCCACTGTCAGCTTGTCGTAATCGTCCTCGGAGCAGGCCATATCATACAGGAAGTATGCCCCGTCCCTGCTCTGGGCGTAGACGGATGCCTTGTCCTCATACCAGGACTGTTTCGCCTGTACATAGGTTTCCACCGTGACCGGATCATTGACCGCGGCAGCCTGATACTGCGCATAGGTCATCGGCTCAGCCGGGAAAACGGCTTCCGCTCCGGACTCTGCGGATTCCGCACCCGAAACGGTCTCCGCTCCGGAGACGGCCGCCGGTGCGGATGATGCCGTGCTGGACGCTGTGCTCGCCGCCGGCACTTCCGCCGCGCTCGACGCGGCCGCCGGTGCACTCGATACCGTGCTGGACGCTGTGCTCGCCGCTGGTGCTTCCACCGCGCTCGAAACCGCTGCCGGGGCCGATGATGCCGTGCTGGACGCTGTGCTCGCCGCCGGCGCTTCCGCCGCGCTCGACGCGGCCGCCGGCGCCGATGATACCGTGCTGGAGGCTGTGCTGCTCGCTGCCGGCGCTTCCGCCGCGCTCGATGCCGCTGCCGGTGCGCTCGATACCGTGCTGGACGCTGTGCTCGCCGCCGGCGCTTCCGCCGCACTCGATGCCGCCGCCGGTGCCGATGATGCCGTGCTGGAGGCTGTGCTGCTCGCTGCCGGCGTTTCCGCCGCGCTCGATGCCGCCGCCGGGGCCGATGATGCCGTGCTGGAGGATGTGCTGCTCGCTGCCGGCGCTTCCGCCGCGCTCGATGCCGCCGCCGGTGCGCTCGATACCGTGCTGGACACTGTGCTCGCCGCCGGCGCTTCCGCCGCACTCGATGCCGCCGCCGGGGCCGATGATGCCGTGCTGGAGGCTGTGCTGCTCGCTGCCGGCGCTTCCGCCGCGCTCGATACCGCCGCCGGGGCCGATGATGCCGTGCTGGAGGCTGTGCTGCTCGCTGCCGGCGTTTCCGCCGCGCTCGATGCCGCCGCCGGTGACGATGATGCCGTGCTGGAGGATGCGGTCCCGGATGTCACGGAAACGGACGACGCCGACGCAGCGGCGCCTGATGCCGCCGTACCGGACGAAACCGTTCCGCTTGTGGCTGTCTTGCCCGATCCGGACTCAGACGCTCCGCATCCGGCGAGCCCGATCACCATCGCTGAGACAAGCAGCATAACGACTTTCTTCTTCATAAATATCTGCTCCCTTTCTTCCGGCGGGCCGCCGCGAACGGACGCGGCCGGCCCCGCCTTTCATAATAGTTTCATAAGCCGAACTATAACACGTTGTTCACAGTTTCGCAACAATCTGTTGACAGCTCTGCGTCACCGGGACGGTCACTTCCCCACTCTCCGTGTGCGGTGCCTCTCGGCGATCCAGAATCCGATCAGAAGCATCCAGACAGCCGCCAGCGTACACAGCAGTGCCTTCGAAGCGGCCGGCATCGGTCCGAGATCCTGCTTTTCCTCCCGCTCGTCCGTTTCGCGGATCTGATCCAGATGGTCCAGCTTCTTCACCTTCCCGAACACGCTCTTCACGAAAGACCGGCTGATCTTCGTCCTCCTCCTCGCCGCCTTGGTCACTTCCTCGATTGTCTGGCCGGCCGCGTCGCGGAGGGAGGCGGAGCCGTTGAAGACCGGCGTCGTGAACGTGTCATCCGTGTGTTCAAGCAAAAGCTTCGTCGCTTCCATCTTGACCGCGTAGTGCTCTTTTCCGTCCTGCCCGGCCTCTTTCAGATAGGTCTGATACGCACGGCTCGCTCTGGCGCCCTCGGTGACGGGCACGTAGCCTTCCGTTTTGGCGTAGGCGATCTGAACCTTATCCGTCAGAAGAAACTGGGCGAACAGCCAGCCGGCCAGCACATCCTGCGGATCGCTGTGATTGAACAGACAGATCGACGGTCCCTGGGAAATCATCTGCGGCTTATCCGGATCGTACTGCGGCACAGACCGGACTGCCGTCTGAAACCGGACAACCTTGTCTGATGCGATATCCATCAGCGGCGCGCCGCTACCCATCCAGGTCGAACCGGCCGTGGAATCCACGGCGAAAATGCACTGCCCCGCATTCAGAAAATTGGCCGGATAGCCGGAGACTTTGAATGTCGAAAAGACGCCGGACTTTACGTACTTTCCGATCCGCATCAGAAGATCCTCCGTCGTGCCGTTGAAGAGCTCAACCTTTCCTTCGTCCGTTGAATAGCCGGCTTCCTTCTGCCGGAGCATCTGGATCATCATGTTGTCGGTCGACTTGTAGATGAACGGGATCATCACCTTCTGACCGTTGACCTTGTATGTTCCGTCCCGGTTCTTCTCCATCGCGGCCTCGGAAACCTTCCAGATAAAATCCCAGGTCAGTGTCTCCGGAAGCGTGAATCCCAGCTTTTCCACATACGTCTGATTCACATAGCAGGCTTCGGTGGAACGCATGAACGGCAGCGCATAGCAGGCCCCGTCGAGACGGCACTCATTGAGAAAGGCGCGGATGATCTCATCCTTTTTCGCCCCGTCAAAGAGAAGGTCCGATCCGCCGAGCCCGTAGGACGGATCCTCCATCAGTTCATCAAGCGGCACCACCACATTCGTTCCGGTCAGATAGGTCGCGATATGGTCCGGATAGGTGATGCAGACATCCGGCGTGGTTCCGGTCGGGATATTGGTGATGACGTCATTGTAGATCCTGCCGTAATCGGTATACAGCTTCATCCGCACATGAATCGACGGATAAAGGGCTTCAAAATCCCGGATCGCCTGATTGTAGACATCGGTCTGCGCTTTGTTGGTGTCGTTCTTCGCCCAGAAGGTAACCGTTCTCTCCCTCTTCGTGTCAAGCTCCGCAGGCACTTCAAATTTCCCCGTGATTTTTGCGCCGTGACAGCCGGTCAGCGACAGCGTGCCTGCCGCAAGCGCTGCGGCGATAAAAGCCGCCGTCATCCGCCTTCCGTGTCTCATCCCTTCGTGCCTCCTCTCGAGACGCCTTCCATGATCTGCCTGTGGAAAAGCAGAAACAACACAATCAGAGGCACGGAGATGACGACGACCGCCGCCATCATGGCCGGAATGTTCTCTCTTCCGAAACCGTTCTCCCGGATCTCCTGAATTCCGTTGGATACAAGGAAATACGCCTTGTCGTCGGTGATCAGCCTGGGCCAGATATAGGAATTCCAGCACTCGATGATCTTGAGGATCAGGATCGTGACGACCGTCGGCCTGCAGATCGGAAGCAGCACCCGGGTCAGATAGCGGAAATCCGACGTGCCGTCAACCTTCGAAACCCTGTAGAGCTCATCCGGCACCTGCTCAAAATTTTCCTTCAGAAGATAGATATAGAACACGGATGTGACCGACGGAAGAATGAGTCCCGGGAAAGAGTTGCGAAGACCCAGATCCGTGACCGTCACATAGTTCGTGATCATCACAAGCTCGTTCGGAATCATCATCAGCGCAAGAAAGCAGGTGAAAAGCAGATTCTTCCCGCGAAATTCGAGTCGGGCGAATGCGAAAGCCGCCAGCACACTGACAGCCATCATCAGCGCCGTCGTGACGCCGGCGAACAATACCGTATTCAGAAGATAGCGTGCCAGCGGCACCTGTGAGAAGGCGTCTGCGTAATTCTTAAGCGTCGGGGAAGCGGCGTACAGCTTCGGTATGGATTCCGAGTTATAGGAGCTGTAGCTCTTCACCGAGGTGAGAATCATCCAGTAGAACGGAAAAAGTACAACGAGCGCCCACAGGGAAAGGAGCGCATAGACAGCCGCGCGCTTAGCCCCCGACCCGGCACGGCCGGTCCGTCCGTAGTCAGCCATGATACACCGCCTTCCTGCTCACCGTCAGATTGATGCAGGTGATCGTCAGAATGATTGCGAAAAGAATAAGGGCCGCCGCCGACGCATAGGAAGGATAACCTCCTCCGTCGCCGTAGAGCATGTCGTACACATAGCCGACGATCGTATTCATCCCCGCCGCGTTCAGATTGGTTCCGAAGATCGCCACCTCGTCGCTGTATGCCTTGAAAGCGCCGATAAATCCCGTTATCACGAGATAAAACAGCATCGGCGATATCATCGGGAGCGTGATCTTCCGGAATGTCCGGAAGGCGGAGGTACCGTCCACACGCGCTGCCTTGTAGTAATCCGGATTCACCGAAGCCAGCGCGCTGGTCAGAATCAGAACCTTGAACGGAAGCACGACCCAGATCGTATAGAAGCACATCACGAACATCCGCGCGGCATAAGGCCCATCGATAAAGTCAACGGACGGTCCGCCGAACCACCGGATGATCAGATTGACCAGGCCGTCGGTGTAGGCTGTCTTCTTGAAGAGGATCATGAAGACGAGCCCCACCGCCAGCGTGTTCGTCACATAAGGAAGGAAGAAAATCGTCTGAAACAGCTCCCGAAGCGGCCTGATCGAGCGGAGCCCCATCGCCAGAAGCAGCGCAAGCATGGTCGAGAGAGGCACCGTGATCACGACAAGCAGAAACGTATTGCGCAGTGCCTGAAGGAAATAGGGGTCCCGGAGCACATAGGCAAAGTTGTACAGCCCCGTCCCGAATGACTGCTGCGAGGCCGAATTGTACCCCTCCTGAAGCGAGTAGACGCAGACGTCGATCAGCGGATAGACGAGAAAAACCGCCAGAAAAAGCAGCGCCGGAAGGAGATACAGCCAGGGTTTCCATCTCTTCATTCTCTCTTCTCCCCCCGCCCATCTTCCGCCGGTCCGACAGCTTCCTCTGTTTCCTTTGAAAAAAGGAAGCATTTATGCGGCTTGATCCGGAAATGCACGCCGTCCGCTTCCCCGTCCGGGCGGACATCCGAGTCCACGATCGCCCGGATCGTCTGGCCCGGCGCAGCATCATGAGAGGCGAGAATCGTCGTATCGCGTCCCATCACCTCCACGGCCTTCATCCGGCAGCGAAGCGGACCCTCCGGATCCGGGACAAAGCCTTCCGGACGGATCCCGACCCAGAGATCCTGATCGGGGACTCCTTCCATCCGGCCGATGGCATCCTTTCCCAGCAGGACAGTGCCTTTCTCCAGTCTGCCCTCAAAGACATTGATGGCGGGATTTCCGAGAAACCGGGCGACGAAGAGGTTCCGGGGATGATCGTAGACGTCCTGCGGCCTCCCCGACTGCTGCATGACGCCGGCGTTCATCACGAGGATCTGGTCACAGATGCTCATCGCCTCCTCCTGATCATGCGTGACGAAGACCGT
This sequence comes from Chordicoccus furentiruminis, assembly GCF_019355395.1. Lineage (GTDB taxonomy): Bacteria > Bacillota > Clostridia > Lachnospirales > Lachnospiraceae > Chordicoccus > Chordicoccus furentiruminis. The sequence continues at coordinate 3,150,935 of NZ_CP048829.1, read as the reverse complement.
CGTGATGCCGGTCTCACGCTGAATCCGGCGGATCTCCTCCCTTGTCCTCAGACGGAGCCTGGCATCCAGATTCGACAGCGGTTCGTCGAGAAGCAGCACGCGCGGGCGCTTCACCAGCGCGCGGGCGATCGCGACCCGCTGCTGCTGACCCCCGGACATCTCGCCCGGCTTCCGGTCCATCAGATCCTCGATCTGCACGAGCCGGGCCACTTCCAGCGCCTTCTCCTCCATCTGCTCCTTCGTCAGCCTGTCCGCCCCTTTCCGGTTCTCAAGCGGAAAGACAATGTTGTCATGCACGGTCAGATGGGGATAGAGCGCGTAGCTCTGAAATACCATGCCGACGCCTCTTTTTTCCGCCGGCAGGTCCGTCACGTCCTCTTCACCGAAGAAGATCCTCCCCTCCGTCGGCTTCTCCAGCCCGCAGATCAGATTCAGCGTCGTGCTCTTTCCGCAGCCGGAAGGACCCAGAAGCCCCACCAGCTCTCCGTCCGGAATCTCATAGCTGAGACGGCTTACGGCTGTCACCTCCGACCGGTTCCGCCGTCCGCCTGACGGGTATACTTTTGTCAGGTTCTCCAATCGAATCTTCATACTGTTCCGGAGCCGCGGCTCCGCCCCTCCTCATGTGCCGTTTTACTCGCTCCGCAGCGCGTCGATCGGGTTGAGCTTCGAGGCCTTGACAGCCGGAAGCAGTCCGAAAATGATGCCGATCCCCATTGAAAAGGCAACCGCGATGATGCACGCCGGTATGCTCACCGACGATCGGGTGCCCATCACGTTCGCCAGTACCTGGGACAGGATGATCCCTGCTGCGACGCCGATCAGTCCGCCGAGCGAGGTCAGTACCGCCGCTTCTGTCAGAAACTGCGCGAGAATCCGTTTCCGCTTCGCACCGATCGCCTTCTTGAGTCCGATCTCCTTCGTCCGCTCTGTGACAGACACCAGCATGATGTTCATGACGCCGATGCCGCCTACTAAAAGAGAGATGCCCGCGATCCAGATCAGCTGACGATTGGTCGTGTTCGAGAGCTTCTGCATGTCGGATGCCTTCTTCAGAAGATCCTCTGCCTTGTACTTCAGTTTTGATCCGGAGGAAATCTGGCTTTCCGTCAGCGAATCGGCAACTGCCTTGCCTGCCTTCGTCATCAGGTCGGTCGAATCCGCCCGGACGATGGCATTCTGCGGCTCGTCGTACCGGAACGCGATCCCCCAGTCGTCGATCGGGATGTAGATCGCCCCGCTGGTGTCCGAGCTGTAGTTGTAGTAGTCCTGCACGCTGCTGATATTCGGCGTCGTCTGGTTCCGTTCGCTGCAGACGCCGATAACCACATAGGCGTCCGTCGAGATCTCGATCGTCTTCCCGATGGGATTTTCTCCGTTGAACAGTGTGGAGGCCGCGTCGGAGTCAACGATGCAGGCCTTGTGAAACGTCCTCGCGTCGAAATCCGTGAAGCCCCGTCCGTAGTTGATCTCGAAGTCATTGACCGAGAAATAGTGGCTGTCAACACCGTACAGCGCGCCGTTGAAGGCGGTGTTCTGGTAGTAAACGTTCTGGCTGTAGGAGCGGGAACGGTAAAGAGAGACCTCCTTCACGCCCGGAAGCTTATCGAGACGCGCGCGTGTCCGCTCCGAGATCGCCGTCACGCCCGCCGGAAGGCCCGAGTAATCCATCTCGTAATCCGCGCTGTCCTGCTTGAGTGTCACCTTCACCACGTTGTTGCCCGCGCCGATCAGACTCTCCTTGATCTGGTCGTTGGTTCCCTTGATCGTGGAGACAATCGAGATGATGGAGGCGATGCCGATGATGATGCCGAGCATCGTCAGGAAGGAACGCATCTTGTGCGCCCAGATTCCCTGAAATGCCTGCGATATATTTTCACCCATTGCTTCCGTTCCTCCGTCAGCTGCTGTAGAGATCCGCGTAGCCCGCCTCGGAGGTCTTTGCGCCCTCCTTCACGTCCGCGCCGTATGGGAAGGCGATCCAGTCCTTCGTTGAAAGTCCGCTCTTGATCTGAAGGAAGGTACCCATCACGGTTTTGCCCGTGACGACACTCTGCTTCTTCAGCCGTCCTTCGCTGTCCCTCAGATAGACGTACCGCTGGCCGTCCTCAGACCGCACAAACATCTTGTCGAGGTAGATGCCGGTCAGCGCCTCGCCGCTGCTGCTCATCGTCACCATCACATAGTCATTATCCTGCATCTCCGCGTCCGATTCCAGCTGAATCTTCGCCGGATAATACGAGACGAACGGGTTGCCGCTGCTGAAGGCGTCGGTTGAACTGACCGGGTACTCCGAGACCGTTTTCACCGTTCCGCCGTACTCCGCGGTCTGATCCGAGTTCTGGACTGTCACCTGCAGTCCTTCCTTCATCTGATCCAGATCCAGCTCACTGACCGGGACTGTCACATAATAGCCTCCGCCGCCGGAGAGGACGATCACCGCCGTATTGTCCTGCTGCGCCTCGTCCGCGTCCCGGACCGTCTTGACGACGCCGTCGAATTTCGCCCGGACATTGCCGTCGCTGATCTCGGACTTCATCTCCTTCAGGCTGATCTGCGCCTTTTTCACCGTGATCGTCAGATCCCGTACATCCTTCGTCTTCTGGGCGATCATCTCCTGCAGCTCCCTGGCCGTATAGGAAGCCGTCCAGTCGATATCGGACTGGTAGATCTGAACCGTGCTGTCCGATCCGCTGTCGGTGAGCAGCGGCGAAACCGGTGAAGCGGCCCCCTCATCGCCGCCTCCCGCGTCCCCGCCGGCGTCGTACCCGCCTCCTCCGTCCTCAGCCGGGGCCTCCGCCTCCGATGCCTGAGCCGTTTCGGATTCGGACGCAGCCGCTTCCGGGTTGTAGAGCTGGGCCGAAACATCGGCGCCGCTCCGGTAAAGGTGAAGATGGTAGGAGGTGATGAGCGGAGCCTCGACCGCATCGTCTTTGTGAACCTCCAGCGTGACATAGCAGCCAGCCGGCAGCGTATCGAGACTGACGCCGGTGGAGGATGTGCCGCTGGCCGTGCTCTCCCGGCCCGCCGTCTCGGGGTCCTGCGCGGTACTTTCACCGCCGTCTGCCGTCTGGACTTCATCCGGACCGGCCTGATTGTGATCCGTCTCACCGGTTCCGTTGTCCACAACGCCTGTTCCCGCATCGTCATCCGGATAAGCTTCAGAGAAACGCGGGATCTGGGCATGAATGATGAAGGAGGAAAGCGTACCGGAATCTGCCGTACCCGCTTCCGGCTGAGGCGTGCTCACGGTATTGGCATCGCCGTCCGTGACCTCTCCGTTGTCCGCGGCCTCAGCATCCACTGTGTCGTCATCCGTATATCCCTCGTTGAGGATCGACTGACCGTCGCCGGCCGCGTCCGTCTGACCGTTCGGATCCGCGCTGCCCGCCGCATTTCCGTTTTCCGGATTATCCTGCGGCACGTTTCCGTTTTCCGCTGTATTACCGGGCAGCGTCGTCACGCCCTGCGAGGCAGCGGCCGCGTCGTTCACTTCCTGCGCGCCTGCCATCAGACGGAGCAGCATATGGTTTGAGAGCACGTCGTTCGACCCCCAGAGATAGACGTAGGGATCGTCCATCGTGCCGGATCCGCTCATCAGATGGGGCGTAACCGTTTCTGGTGTGTAGCTTTCCTCTCGTTCGGACTCAGTCGGTTCGGATTCGTCTCCGCCCTCTCCGGCTCCACCGTCTCCGCTTCCCTCTCCGGAAGAGGGCGAAAGCGTCCTGAGCCGCGCGAGATCGGCGCTCATCCTTTTCAGCGACAGCATCTGCTGGGCGAGGTCGTTCTCCGCCTTCTCAATCTGAATCTGGCTCAGCGTCGTGTCGAAGGTCATCAGCACATCGCCCTTTTTGACATGATCCCCGGTCGCCACCCGGACCTCCCGGACCTTCTGGGTCTGGGAGAGAAAGACGCTCTGCATCCTGTCCGAGGAAACCGTTCCGTACACCGTGTTCTCCGAGTCATTTGATATGTAGGAATTGGTGAGAATATCCGAGATGCTGTAGACGGATACGTCCGCCGCGTTCGTGTTTCGGTAGACGATCAGCCCGCCGTAGACGCCGCCGCACGAAAGGGCGCCCACCAGCGTCCCCACCAGAATCCTTTTGGCCAGTTTATTCACCTTTTCTGTCACCTCCGGACAGCACGCCGTCGAAAATCTTATAGACCGTCTCGGCGTGCTCAGCGATATGCGCGTCATGCGTGATCATGATGATCGTCGATCCGCTTTCGTGGAGCCGGTGAAAAAGCTCCATCACCTGCGCGCCCGACGTGGAATCGAGGGCGCCGGTCGGCTCGTCCGCGAGAAGGAGGCGGGGATGGCCGACAATCGCGCGGGCGATCGCCACGCGCTGACACTGCCCTCCGGACAGCTGATCCGGCATGAACGTCATCCGCTCCTCGAGTCCCACGATTTTCAGCGCCTCCTTCGCGCGGCTTCTCCGTTCTTCCTTCCGGACGTTGCCGTAAAGAAGCGGAAGTGCCACATTGTCGATGGCGTTCATCTTCGGGATCAGGTGAAAGGACTGAAAGACAAAACCGATCTCCCGGTTCCGGATTTCGGCCAGCTGGTTGTCCGTGCAGGAGCCGATATCCTGTCCGTTCAGCAGATAGGTTCCGCTCGTCGGCACGTCGAGACATCCGATCAGATTCATCAGCGTGGACTTGCCCGATCCGGAAGGTCCCATAATCGCGAGATATTCGCCCTCATCCACCGAGAAATTGATATGCTTCAGCACATGAAGCACCGAATCCCTTCCCATGGGATAGTCTTTGCAGATATCGGTCATCTGAAGGATCATCCGACGGCTCCTTCCCCGGCGTCCACGCCGCCGATCACAGCCCCTGCGTCTGCGCCATCGTCTGCATCTCCTTCATCCGCGGCATCTGCATTTCCCTCATCCACGGCATCGATCCCGTCTCCTACTGTCTCGATCTCCGATGTGAAGTCAACGCCGCTCATGTCCGCCAGACCCTCCGCGTCGGATCCGGTATTGAAGGAGCTCTCGTCGTTCTCCGTGACGGTCATCCCCTCCGAATAGGAATCGGAAGGATAGGCGATATAGTCGTTTTCCGTGAGACCGCTCTCGATCACATACGTGTCCTTCCCGCTGTCATAATCGCCGAGCTTCACGTTCTTCTTCGCGAGCGTCCCGTTTTTGCCCTCGGCCCAGACCCATGGCGAGGAATCCGCGTCATTGATATAGCCGGAGGAGAGGCGGATCTTCCCGTCCTCAATGGTGCCGTCATCCACGGTCATATAGACATGCTGGCCGATCATCAGTCCGTCCAGGTCGTCGAGCGTCACATAGAAGGTGTATTTCGAGGACGTTACAGACGGATCATTGGTCCCGGTGTCCATCATGATCTGGTTGTCGCTCGAGGTGCTGGCCGTGCTGGTCGTGATCACCTCCGAAACTTCTCCGCTCCAGGTCTGGGAAGAGTCCACACGGGAATAGATCTTCATGATCTGCCCCTTGGCGATGTCGCTCCGGTTCTGCTCGTTGAAAGTGCCCTTGATGCGGTAATTGTCAATCTCGATGAGCTTGATGAAGGCGCCGGAGCTGTCTCCGTCCGCCCCGGTACCGGAGGTGTCAGCCGTGATGTCCCCGGCGTCTCCGGCGTCGCTTGCGGTATCGTTTCCGAACGCGTCCGCCGAGGCGATCGAGGTGTCCGCCTCGCCGGCGTATTCGATCCGTCCGGCAAAAGGCGCCGTCACATCGAGATCCTTCGTCTGGGCCTCGTAGGCCTGAATCTCCTTCTGTTTCAGCCCGATGTTGTACTGGGTCTCACGGACATCCGTCTCCGCCTCCTGAATCTTCAGCGTATAGTCCAGCTGGTTGTTGGCGGACGCCTTGGTCTTGTCCTTCTTGAGCTGATTGATCTCCTCCTGCTTCGAGGTCAGCGTGTTCCGGAGCTCCTCGAGCTCAAGCTTCGCCTTATCCAGAGAGTTTTTGGCGGAATCCGCGTCATAGGTGAAAAGGACGTCTCCGGCCTTCACCACATCCCCCTTCTTCACGTTGACCTTCGCCACCTTGCGCCCGCTGTCCTTCTTGATGGACTGCTCTTTGCCCGCGCTCACGACGCCTGCAAACCGCTGCGCCTGCATCGCGTCCGTAAGGCCGGCCAGCATCGCCACCGACTGAACGGGGACCGCCTTCTCGTCCTTTGAACCGCATGCCGTAAGTCCGGCGGCCAGCACCAGCGCCGTGATCAGCGCCACCCATTTCTTCTCCATAGTCTCTCCTTATGTCTCTCCCGGCGCGCGGAACCGCAAGCCGCTTTATCGTCATATGGCTTTCATTATACTCTGTTACGCCGCATCTGTCTGTGAACTTAAAAAAGCTTAATCCGTGGTCAGCGGGAAGGTCAGCAGGAACCTGAGAGCCGCCTGAAGACAAAGATCAGAAAGAGCCGCCTGAAATCCGCCTGTCTTGTGAACTGTCGCGATCTGTGCTATTCTATTAGGACGCAGGAAAATCCACAGCCTTTCCGGCGTTTCAATAGTCTATGAATCCGGTTGACGAAAGATCAATGATCAGGGAGAGCCTATGAGAACAGCGATCATCACGGACACAAACAGCGGCATGCTGCCGGAGGACGCCGCGGAGCACGGCATTTTTCTCCTCCCGATGCCCATCATCATCGACGGCAGGGAGTATCTTGAGCATATCGACATCACGCCGGATCAGTTTTACGCCAGACAGCTGGAGGGCGCCGAAATCCATACGTCCCAGCCTTCCGCCGGCGACGTGATCGATCTGTGGGAAAAGCTGCTGAAGGATTACGACGAAGTCGTCCATATCCCGATGTCGAGCAGTCTGTCCGGCTCCTGCCAGAGCGCGCAGCTCTATGCGAGAGACTTCGGCGGGCGGGTGCATGTCGTCGACAATCAGCGGATCTCCGTCACGCAGAGACAGTCCGCGCTGGACGCGAAGGCGCTTGCGGACGGAGGCGCTTCCGGAGCCGAAATCCGGCGGATTCTCGAGGAAACGAAGGCTGAATCCCACATCTACATCATGGTCGATACCCTGAAATATCTGAAGAAGGGCGGACGGATCACACCGACGGCCGCCACCATCGCGGGCGTGCTCAACATCAAGCCGGTGCTGCAGATTCAGGGCGGCAAGCTCGACGCCTTCGCCAAATGCCGCGGCGTCAAGAGTGCGAAGAAGACGATCATCAGGGCGGTGACGGACGGCGTCGTCAATGAATTCGGAGGGCTTGATGCTCCGAAGCCCGGCGCCTGGCTCGGTTTCGCCTACACCCACAACCACGACGCGGCTGAGACCTTTCTTGCCGAAGCAAAGGAAGCCTTCCCCGGCTTCGACATCCACGCGGACGAGCTTCCGATGAGCATCGCGACCCATGTCGGCCCCGGTTCCCTGGCGATGACCTGCACGAAGGTCCTTCCCGGCGGCGTGCAGTATGCCTGAAGGCTCTTCCGTCCGCAGCGAATTGCAAATCAGAAAATATGCAAACAGGCGGTTCCGCACCCGAAGCGGCACCGCCTGTTTTTTCGCTCTTACCGTCTGACCGTCATGTTTCGTTGATATAATTGACCAGCCCGCCGGCCGTGATGATCTGCTGCATGAACGGAGGAAACGGCTGCGCCCGGTAGCTCTTTCCCGACGTGCGGTCGATGATTTCGCCCGTGTCGAAATTCACCTCCACGTCATCGCCGTCCCGGATCTCCTTTGCCGCCTCCGGGCATTCCATGATCGGAAGGCCGATGTTGATCGCGTTCCGGAAAAAGATCCGCGCGAAAGTCTCCGCGATGACACAGCTGATCCCGCTCGCCTTGATCGACAGCGGCGCGTGCTCACGCGAGCTTCCGCATCCGAAATTTTTCTCTCCGACCATGATGTCGCCCGCTTCTACGCGGCCTGCGAAGGTCGGATCGATGTCCACCATGCAGTGCGTCGCCAGCTCCGACGGATCCGTGCTGTTCAGATAGCGCGCCGGGATGATGACATCGGTGTCGATGTTGTCTCCGTACTTGAAAACCCTGCCATGTGCATGATTCATTTCAGTTCCTCCGGTGATGAGATGCGGCCGGTCACCGCGGACGCCGCCGCGACAGCCGGGGAAGCCAGATAGATTTCCGATGTGACATCGCCCATCCGCCCGACAAAATTACGGTTCGTCGTGGACACGCAGCGTTCGTGCGCAGCCAGAATCCCCATATAACCGCCGAGACACGGCCCGCAGGTCGGCGTGCTGACGACCGCGCCTGCCTCGATGAAGGTACGGAGCAGCCCTTCCTCCATCGCCTGAAGATAAACCGCCTGCGTCGCCGGAACCACGATCACGCGAAGTCCCTTCTTCACCTTTCTTCCCTTGAGAACCGCGGCGGCCGCCCTCAGATCGCTGATCCGTCCGTTGGTGCAGGATCCGATGACAACCTGATCAACGGCGACCGGCTCGGTGATCTCCGAGATGGCCTTCGTGTTCTCCGGAAGATGGGGAAATGCAACCGTCGGCTCCAGCTCTGACAGATCCATCGTCACCTCACGCGTATACTCCGCGTCCGGATCCGCCCGGAACACGCGCGGCGTCTTCTGACCATGCTCCCTCATGTACGCTTCCGTCCGATCGTCCACCGGGAAGATCCCGTTCTTCGCGCCGGCTTCGATCGCCATATTGGCGATCGTGAAACGGTCGTCCATCGTCAGCTCGCTGATGCCGTCTCCCGTAAATTCCAGAGACTGATAAAGCGCGCCGTCCACCCCGATCTCTCCGATGAGGTGAAGAATCACATCCTTGCCGCTGACATAAGGCCTCAGCTTCCCCGTCACATTGACCCGGATCGCGGACGGAACCTTGAACCAGGCCCGTCCGGTCGCCATTCCGGCCGCCATATCCGTCGAGCCCACTCCGGTGGAAAAAGCGCCCAGCGCGCCGTACGTGCAGGTATGAGAGTCCGCGCCGATCACCAGATCGCCGGCTGTGACCAGTCCTTTTTCAGGAAGAAGCGCGTGCTCGATGCCCATCTCGCCTACATCGAAATAATTCGTCACGTCATACTTCCGGGCAAATTCCCGGACGCATTTGCAGTTCTCAGCCGATTTAATATCCTTGTTCGGCACAAAATGATCCATGACCAGCGCGATTTTGTCGCGGTCAAAGACCTTCTTCTCCTTCAGCTTGTCCATCTCATGGATCGCCACCGGAGAGGTGATATCATTGCCAAGCACAAGATCCAGGTTCGCCTCGATGAGCTGTCCGGCTTCCACCCGTTCAGCCCCCGCGTGGGCGGCCAGAATCTTCTGCGACATCGTCATTCCCTTCATTCAGATTTCTCCCTTCTCCCGACCCCGGAAAGGCCCTGCCGTTTAGACAGCACGGCTGGCAGAGATTCAGCGCCCCGGGAAACCGCCCGGAAAGCCTCCGCTCCTGCCGGTCTCACCGTAAAGGCGGAACATCCACTCCATCGCTGCCGGGAGCATTGTCATCAACATGATCAGCACAATGAGAAAAAGCGCCAGCCCGACGATCCCCGTCACAAGCCCCGCGATCCAGTATCCCCGCTTCTCACGGGCGGATCTCGCGACAAGTGAGAGAATCACCGCCACGACCCCGAAGACGAGCCCGAACACGTTCCAGCAGAGAACGACAGAGAGAATGCCGAAGATCATCCCGCCGATGGCGGCATTGTCAGACCGGGGCCGGTCCCGGTCATCCCAGTATCCGTACTGGGCGTTATTGTACGCGTCCCGGTAGCCGTATCCCGGATGTCCGTATGGATTTCTCCCTTCCGGATCCCTCTGTCCCCGTTCTCTCCCGGCGACCCGGTCCTGCCAGCGTTCCCCGCTGTCCACGGCTTCCCGCTTCACAATCCGGTCCTGCCAGCACATTCCTTCGATGCTCTGTCTGCCGGTCGCGCCGTGCATCTCAGAGAAACGCTTCCGCTCCTCCGCGGCTGCTCTTTGCCTGTCGTCCATACCTTCACTCCATCAAGCCGGTGTTTTCATTTGTTTCCGGCCCGCCGCACCGCATCCGCTGCGACGGGAAATGTTCTGCTTTCAATAAAGAGAAACGACGCGATGCGGCAGCCTCACTGTCGCACCGCATCGTTTGAATGTCACACTGCCGGATCAGTTGTTGATCAGCTTGTCGCTCTCGCTCCAGCTGTACAGCGCACGGATCTGACGTCCGATCTCCTCCGACGGATGCTCGGAAGCCTTCTTGCGCAGCGCCTTGAAATGAGCCTGGCCGCCTGCCGGGCTCATATCCAGCAGGAAATCCTTGGCAAAGGTGCCGTCCTGAATGTCGGAAAGAACCTTCTTCATCGCCTTCTTCGTATCCTCGGTGATGATCTTCGGACCCGTGATGTAGTCGCCGTACTCAGCAGTGTTGGAGATGGAATATCTCATGCCCGCAAAGCCCGACTCATAGATCAGGTCGACGATCAGCTTCATCTCATGGATGCACTCGAAGTAGGCGTTGCGCGGATCATAACCGGCCTCGCAGAGCACATCGAAACCCGTCTGCATCAGCTTGACCACGCCGCCGCAGAGAACCGCCTGCTCGCCGAAGAGGTCCGTCTCCGTCTCGGTACGGAAGGTTGTCTCGAGAATACCGGCTCTTGCTCCGCCGATCGCCGCGCCGTACGCCAGCGCCATATCCAGCGCTTTGCCCGTGTAATCCTGCTCAACCGCAACCAGCATCGGCGTGCCCTTGCCGGCCTGATACTCGGAACGGACCGTGTGGCCGGGTGCCTTCGGCGCGATCATCGTCACATCAACGAACTTCGGCGGAACGATCTGGTTGAAATGGATATTGAAGCCGTGGGCGAACATCAGCATATCGCCTTCCTTCAGGTTCGGCTCGATATCCTTCTTATACATAGCCGCCTGCAGCTCATCATTGATGAGGATCATGATGATGTCAGCCTGCTTCGCAGCCTCCGCCGCGGTGTACACCTTCAGTCCCTGCTCCTCTGCCTTCTTCCAGGACTTGCTGCCTTCATAAAGACCGACAATCACGTCATAGCCCGAATCCTTCAGGTTCAGCGCGTGCGCATGCCCCTGTGAGCCATAGCCGATTACGGCAATCTTCTTCCCTTCAAGCAGGGACGGATTGCAGTCTTCCTGATAGTAGATCTTTGCCTGTGCCATAACAATAGTCTCCTCTCTGAGAACAGATGGAATAGTATATGTGTAACGGGAAGCGACCCCGTTAACGCCTGAAGGTTATGCGGCTGTATGTTCCGGATGAAAATGCAGCTCTCCGCCGCTTACAGAAAACGGACATCCCCGGATCCGCGGGAAAGTCCCGTGATCCCTGTACGGGCGATCTCGGCGATCTGATACTCGCTCAGCATGTCGAGAAGCGCGGCAAGCTTGGACTGGGACCCCGTGAGCTCGATGATCATCGAGTCCTTCTGCACGTCCACGACATTTGCGCGGAAGATTTCCGCGATCGCCATTATGTCGCGTCGGTTCGTGACATCCGCCATCACCTTGACGAGAATCAGCTCCCGGTCAACGGAAGACGCGGGATCAAGAACCTTGACATCCCGTACATCCTCCTGCTTGCGAAGCTGGGCCACGATCAGGTTCAGGACCCGGTCGTCCCCCCGGCTCACGATCGTGATGCGTGTGATATCCGGGTTGGCCGTCACGCCGGCCGTGATGCTGTCGATGTTGTAGCCCCTCCGGGCAAACAGCCCGGACAGACGGGTCAGCACACCGGAGGTATTGTCGACCAGCAGCGATAAGATGATGGTATCCATGCGACGTGTTCCCTTCTCCATGCCGACGCGCGGCAGCGGTAATTGGCTACTATTTTACACGCCTCCTCCGATTTGTCAATCACCGGCCGCCCGGAGCAGATCCGCCTTCAGCTTCTCAAGACGCTTTTCGCTGTCAGCGGCGCTCACTCCGCGGACGCCGAAGTAGAACTTGATCTTCGGCTCCGTACCGGACGGCCTCGCGCAGCACCACGCTCCGTCAGCCAGTTCATAGTAGAGCACGTTTGATTTCGGAAGGCCCGCAGGCCTCTGTTCCTTCGTTTCCAGATCGGTCCGGATCCCGCTCAGATAGTCGCGGACGGCCAGCACACGGCTTCCGCCCAGCGTCGTCTCCGGCTGGCTGCGGAGCCTTGTCATCGTCGCTTCAATCTGCTTCGCTCCGTCGATGCCCTTCATGGTCACGGACGCGAGGCCTTCTCTGAAATAGCCGTATTTCCTGTAGAGGTCGTTCATCGCGTCGATCAGCGTCCTTCCGCGGCGGTGCTCAAATGCCGCGGCCTCGGCGAGCATCATCACGGCCGCGCAGGCGTCCTTGTCGCGCGCGTACGTTCCCGGAAGACAGCCGTAGCTCTCCTCGTAGCCGAACACAAAATGATGAGATCCCGTCTCCTCAAACAGACGGATCTGCTCTCCGATATACTTGAATCCGGTGAGCACCTCGATCAGATCCACACCCCAGTACGATGTGAGCGGCTTTGCCATATCGGTGGAGACGATGGTTCCGACCACCGCCGGTTTTTCCGGCATTGTGCCCGCCGCTGTCCTTTCCCTCAGAATGTACTCGGCGATCAGCATACCGGACATATTGCCCGTAAAGCTGACGTAGCGGCCGCTCTCCGGATCTCTGGCGTAGACGCCGAGACGGTCCGCATCCGGATCCGTGGCAAGAACAAGATCCGCCTTTTCTCTCTCCGCCTGGGCAAGCGCCAGCTTCCACGCGTCGGGGTTCTCCGGATTCGGATAAGAGACAGTCGGGAACGCGCCGCCCTCCGGATCCTGCTGCTCCTTCACGATCGACACATGCGTAAAGCCCAGTTCCCGGAGGACCCGGCGGACCGGAATGCTCCCCGTCCCGTGCAGCGGCGTATAGACGATGCGCAGAGAATCCGCCTCGGCCCGGATGATTTCCGGGTGGATGCTCAGCGCCTTCACTTCGGCGATATAGCGATCGTCCAGCGAATAGCCGATGTCGTGATAAAGGTCCCTGACTCTCGCCTCATCCTCCGGCATCGTCTTCACCTGACTGAAGGAATTCACCTTCGCCACCTCCGCCAGGATGTTCCGGTCATGAGGCGGCGTGATCTGGGCCCCGTCCTCCCAGTAAACCTTGTAGCCGTTGTATTCTTTCGGGTTGTGGCTGGCGGTGATCACGATTCCCGCGATACAGTGAAGCGCTCTGACCGCAAAGGAAAGCTCCGGCGTCGGCCGCAGGGACGGAAAACGATAGGTTCGTATCCCGTTCGCATTGAGGCACAGAGCGGCCTCTTTTGAAAATTCCGGCGACATCATTCTCGAATCGAAGGCGATCGCCACGCCCTTCTCCTCTCCATGCTGCGCGCGGATATAATTGGCGAGTCCCTGGGTCGCCTGACGGACTGTGTACCGGTTCATCCTGTTCGTACCGGCCCCGATGACACCGCGGAGCCCGCCGGTTCCAAACTCCAGACTGCGATAGAAGCGATCCTCGATTTCCGCCTCATTGCCTTCAAGTCCGCGAAGCTCTTCCTTCGTCTTCTCATCAAAATACGGATCATCAAGCCACTCCTGATACCGTCTTTCCGCCTCCGCGTTCACCTTTGCGTTCCTCCTTCTCCTGCCGCTTTCCGCTTATCGCCTTTGCCGGCTTCTTCATTTCTTTTCATGCAGCCGGCCGTCCGGAGGACGGCCGCTCTTCTTTTTCACCGCGCCTCGGCTGTGCCGGATCTCATGTCTCCACAGTCGTCAGCGCTTCCAGATGACCCTCAACGGTCACCTCTCCGCTTCCGGCCGTCACGAAGACGCTGTCTCCCTTCCGGACCGGAAGAGTTTCCGCGCCGTCGCGGATCGTGCCTTCTCCGTCAAGGAAAAGCAGATGGAGGAAGGATGTGCCGTCCACATGGAAAGTTCCCGTCCCGCCTGTAAGCGTGAAGCGGTCTACTGTGAAGAAGCTGCACTGTCCGAGGTGCCCGCCCATATCCGGAAGACCGCTCACCGGTTCCCGCTTCGTCACGTCAAGTGCCTGGCGGACGTGCAGCTGACGGGGTTTCCCGTCCTTTCCGAGCCTCCCGTAGTCATAGACACGGTAGGTGACATTCGAGTTCTGCTGAATCTCCGCGATCAGGATTCCCTTCCCGATCGCATGCAGCGTGCCGGCCTGAATGAAGAAGACGTCGCCTTTCTTTACCGGAGAGGCGTGAAGCACCTCCTCCAGTGTGTGGTCATGGATACGGCGCTCGAACTCCTCACGGCTGATTTTCTTCTCAAAGCCGTAGTACAGAAATGCGCCCGGATCCGCATCCACCACATACCACATTTCCGTCTTCCCGAACTGATGCTCATGCTCTATGGCATAGGCGTCGTCCGGATGAACCTGAATCGAGAGGCTCTGCTTTGCGTCGATAAATTTCGTGAGAATCGGAAAATCACGAAACCGCGCACAGTTTGTTCCCAGCCTGTCCCATCCCTTTGCGTCGAGATAGCTCCGGAGCGTCTTCCCCGCGTCCGGACCGTTCACAATCCAGCAGGGGCTGTCCGGATAGCAGGACAGCTCCCATGTCTCGGCCAGTACCGGCCCGTCATATTCCTTATGAAATTCATCCACCAGTCGGTGACCGCCCCACAAATAATCCTTGCAGGACGGCTTCAGCTTCAGTATCGCCAATGTTTCCGCTCCTTTCTCACCGGTCCGTTCCGCTGGCTGTCGCAAAGCCGCTCCGCGCTTCCGCTTGAAAAAACGTCATGCCGCCGCTTTGCGATTCCGCCGTAAAAGACCGTCCTGACGCCACTCTACGCTTCCGCTTCGGAAGCTGTCAAGCCGCGCGAACCGTCCGCGTTATCCTTCCTCTCTCTTAAGGATTTCCAGATTGTGCCGGATCATCCCACATCTCTGCTGCACGCAGAGCACGGACCGGCCCGGATCCGACGGCGTATGGAAGACATAATCCGTCAGCCGCCCGAGCGTGGTTTCGGCGACATGCACTCTGGTATCGCTGGAGGCATAGTAGAGCAGCACCGTCCCGTCCTTCTTCACGATGGCGCCGTTGGAGAACAGGACGTTGGACACGTCGCCGACCCGTTCGCCGCCACGGGGCCCCATCAGAAGCCCGCCCGGCTCGGCGATGACCCGGGACGGGTCGTCCAGCGCCGTCGCGTAGGCGTAGATGACGTAACGGAGACCGGCGGCTGTATTTCTCACGCCGTGTGCGATATGAATCCAGCCCTTCTCCGTCCGGATCGGCACCGTGCATTCCCCGTTTTTCGCCTCGGTGATCTGATGGTAGCGCCGGCGGCTCAGGATCTTCTCCTCGTCGATGACCGCATGGGTGATATCGTCGCAGAGGCCGAAGCCGATGCCTCCGCCCGATCCGGTGTCGATGAAACTGTCCATTGGCCGGGTGTAGAAGGCATACCGCCCGTCCACAAACTCAGGATGGAGCACCACGTTCCGCTGCTGGGGCGAATGCTTCGTCACCAGATTCGGGAGGCGCTCCCAGTTCACCAGATCCTTCGTCCGGACGATGCCGGCCGCCGCCACCGCCGCGGAAAGATCGGGATCGGAGCGATCCTTGCTCTCCGAGCAGAAGACGCCGTAGATCCACCCGTCCTCATGCTTTGTCAGTCTCATATCATAGACGTTCGTTTCTTCCGGACAGGTATCCTCGAGCTGAATCGGGTAGTCGCGGAAACGGAAGCCGTCGATACCGTTGTCCGACTCGGCGATACCGAAAAAAGATTTCCGGTCGTTGCCCTCGATCCGGGCTGCGAGGCAGTATTTCCCGCCGAATTCAATGGCGCCCGAATTGAGGACCGCGTTGACGCCCAGTCTCTCCTCGAAGTTCGGATTCGTCTCCGGATCCAGATCATATCTCCATGTGAGCGGAATATGTTCCCTTGTCAGAACCGGGTACCTGTAGCGGCTGAAAACGCCGTTGTATTCGTCCGTCTTCTCGTTCTTTCTCTCAAGCAGCCTTTCCTGCTTCGCCTTCTCAATATAATACTGCGGATTAAGCATCGATTCCCCTCCTTATGATTTCAAAGCACATCCGTCCGTTATGATACGGACATTTCCACGGCTCGACAATCGGCTCCTCGGCGGGAACACCATCCTTCGAGACATACCAGAACCACTCGGACCCCTCCCGCGGATCCACCACATAGCGCCGGATGAACGCAAGCTCGCTCTTCGCGTCGTCCAGGAAGTTTCTGTCGCCGGTCTTCTGAAATGCGTTCAGAAACCCGTTCACGGTTTCCGCCTGCACCCACCACACCCGGTCTTCCTTCACCACGCCTTTCTCGCATTCTGCCGGGAGCGACCGTCCGTCGAACGCCTGCTTCCTGACCTCCTGCGCCATCAGGACCGTAATCGGGCGAAGCCGCTCTGTCAGTTCCGGTTCATCCAGAATCTCCAGCGTCCGATCCAGCAGCCAGGCTGTCTCGATATCGTGACCATAGGAATACAGATCGATCAGCGACCGGTACTCATGATCGAAGAAAACCTCCTGACGGCGAAGATCCGGATTCCAGACCTTCGTCTCGAAAATCCGCAGAATCTCATGAAGCCTCTCCCTCACATCCTCGCGGCCTGTCACGCGGAACAGTTCAGTGTAGGCCTCCAGCACATGAAGCAGCGTGTTCATCGTTCTCACGGCCATCACGCCGTTCTCTGACAGCTTCTCGTTGGAAGCCGGGCGGAACGTCCGGTCGAACGCTTCCAGGTAGCCGCCCTCGTCCCGCATCTTTGTCTCGATGACACGGAAAAGACTGTCCGCTGTCTCAAGCGCTTCCGGGTCCTTTGAAGCATCGTAGTAGGAAGAGAGCGCGTAAATGCAGAACGCCTGATTGTATGTGTGCTTCGTCGTATCCTCAGGTCTTCCGTCAAAGGTCACAGACCAGTAGATCCCGCCGTTCTCCCTGTCAAGGCAGTGTTCCTTGATGAAACGGAACCCGTGCTCCGCCTCCTTAAGGCAGTCCGGGTCGCCGAGCAGCATGGCTGCATTTGCATAGAACCATGTGATCCGGCTCATCAGAATGCAGCCTTTCACCGCCTCCCGGTCTGTATGAAGATCATAATCCACATAGCCGTACCAGCCTCCGTACCTGTCGTCACGCAGCGACGTCCAGAACGGAATCAGCTTTGTCCGCAGATGCTGCTTCGCTTCTTCAATCATGGAATTCATCCTTTCCTCTTTTCCAATCATGAAATTCCTCCTTTCCTCTTTTCCGTTTCTTGTTTTCCCTTATCGTTTCCGGCGTACAGGCCGTTCGTTCTTATTTCATCGTTTGTATTTCCCGTCCAGGCGCTTAACATTGCTTAATATAGCAATTGCAGGCCGCGCGGTCAATTCGCGACAGACGAGATGGGCGGGGCCGCTGTCTGTCTTCAAACAGACGGCGGCCCCGCCCCGCATCAAAGCCGGGACTCAGTGCGTTCCCGGCTGACCCGCAATATAATTGATGAACTGCTGTGCCGTACGGCCGGAGATGCCGCCATGGGAAATTTCCCACTTGTTTGCCTCCGCCAGAAGCTCCTGATCCGTCAGATGAATGTCCGGATACCGCTTCGCCAGTTCGGTGACGATCGTCTGAAATTCCTTCGGCGACGGGCGGAAATAACCGATCTGCACGCCGAAACGGGCGGACAGGGAAAGCTTCTCCGCCACGGTGTCGTTGGTATGCAGCTCCTCATCGCGCTCATTCTTGTCCTTCCAGGTCTCCCGGATCAGATGGCGTCGGTTGGATGTAGCGTAAATCACCACATTCTCCGGCTTCGTCTCGATGCCTCCCTCGATCACCGCCTTCAGATACTTGTACTCGATCTCAAACTCCTCGAAGGAAAGATCGTCCATGAAAATGATGAACCGGTAGTTCCGGTTCTTAATCTGGGAGATCACTCTGGACAGGTACTGGAACTGGTGCTTGTAGACCTCGATCATCCGGAGTCCCCGGTCATAATACTGGTTGAGGATCGCCTTGACCGACGTGGATTTGCCGGTGCCGGCATCGCCGTAGAGCAGCACGTTGTTGGAGGCGCGTCCTTCCACGAAGGCTTCGGTATTCTCGATCAGCTTTTTCTTCTGAATCTCATAGCCCACCAGATCGTCCAGCACCACGTCGGACGTGGAGGTGATCGGAACCAGAAGCTCCGGGTTGTCCTCCTCGATACGGAACGCCTTGTTGAGGCCGAACTTTCCGACGCCGTAGGCCCGGTAGAAGTCGGTGACGATCCGGTACATCTCCTTCCCGTCATGTGCGCTCTCGATGGCAAGGCTCAGCGCCTGGACCTTGTCGCTGACGCTCTTGTTGTAAATCCGCTCCGCCTTGCCGACGGCATGGTAGTTCTCAATGACCGAGAAGCAGCTGATGCCCAGCTCCTTTTCGATGATCGAAAAATCGTAGTCAAAGAGCTCGCGGAAGACCTCCAGATCGTTTTCGACGAACTGATTGACCGACCCGTCGTTCGCGCCGACCTTCTCCGAAACCAGCGTGAAGGGCGTCTCCGTCATCGCCAGCAGAAACGCCAGATAGTTATGCCAGAGGTTCCGGTCAAAGCCATAGGTCGTCGCCACGTCCAGAAGCCGGTTGATCTGATCGAGAATTTCCCCGATCAGCTCCTCATTCTCATAGGATCCTTCATAGAAGCGGTGGCAGATGTCCGAGAGCCGGAACAGAATGCTGTCCTTCGGAATTTTCCTGTAAATGATCAGTTTCGATGTCAGACGGTACATGTTGTTTGAAAGCCTCCTCTGATCCTCATGATTTGCCGGACCGCGTCGCCGTCCAGTACGCGCCCATGGACTGTCCCGGCGTTCCGGTCACCTCATCCTTCAGATACCGTGCCAGCGCCTCCGTCGGAGGCTTCCACCCGGAAGCCTGCTCCACAGTGCCGAACTCCACCTCCGCATACCAGAACGACGTAGACTCGCCTTCGTCCACATGGTTTACCTCCAGCCGAAGGCCGTCTGGCAGCTGATAGGTCCGCCGTATCTTCGGAATCAGCGGAAGACCGATCATCCGTTCGACTTCCCCGAAGCGCTCACGGCTGACCGGGATCTCAACTTCCTCCCGGGCCAGTCCATGTCCGGACTTCAGGCAGAGAATATATTCCGTATCCCCGCCCGTCATCGCCTCCTCGCGGATCCTCACAGTCGGGACGACACAGAGATAGCCCTGCCGCATGCGCTGCTCGAACAGAAGGGGCAGGCTCTCTTCCGGCCAGCCTTTTACCAGCCACTTTCGCTCGATCTCCATCTGCTCCTTATTCCTCCCAGCCCTCGAGAATCCGGTAGATCACCAGCACATTCCGGATAAACTGTCCCTCCTTCAGCGGGATGTCCTCCGGGTCGCTGGCCGAGGGAAGATCCGGTTCCTCCTCGTGCATTTCCAGATCGATCCATTCCCACGCCGCCTGATTGGCATTCCGTAGAACGTCGTCCACAGACGTGCCGTCCGCCTCGCAGGAAGCAAGATCCGGAAGGGACGCATGCCATGTCCCGTCCTCCTTCGGCGTCACAACCGCCGGATAGATAAATCTCATCGAAAAACTCCTCTCATCTCATCCATGTCCGAATCGCGGCGAGCGCCTCGTCCGGCGTAAGTCCGGCGCGGAACAGACGCTGTTCCCCGTCGCTTGCCTCGACTGTGTATTCGCTGCCGTCGTCCGTCGTCATCGTCAGTCTTCTCGGAAAGGCAAGCCGCCGTCCGGCCGCCTCCGGCTTCTCTTCCCCGCGGACAGCCGGGCCGTTTCTGTCCTGACGGCCCGTCCGGAGCGTCTCCGGCGGAATCTCTCCCGTCCCGCCTGCCGCTTCCTTCCGGACCGGCCCGCCCGGCCTTTCTTTTTCTCCGGACTCCTGTCCGTGTCCCAGAATCGCCTCCGCCTCGTCCGGCATCATCCGGCTGCAGTAGGAAAGGATCGTGCTCATCACGCGGATCAGGTTCTCCCGGATCCGAAGACGCGTCACAGCCGTCAGATAGTCATCGGCTCCCTCGAGAAAGTCAAGCGTCAGTGACTCACGGCTGCCGCCGAGACGGGGAGCCGTCCGCACCTTATCGGTCAGAATGGACAGTCGGAGTGACTGGTCCGATACCTCCTCCCGGCACCCCGACGCGTCGCTGATCCACTCCTCCTGCGTCTTTTTAACAAGAGGGACATAAAAATCCGTCAGAAAATGGCGGAGAAAATCATAACCGTATTCGCGTTTCCGGCTGAAGGCCCCGACAAGCGACGCAAGGGACCGCACCGCCTCTCCGGCAAGGCGCCGTCCCTCCTTCTCAGCCAGATCCGCCGCCGTATCCGCGCGCGCATCAAGCTCCATCTGCGGATCCATCTCAGCGTGTTTCGAGAACAGCTGATCCCAGGAATAGTCATCGTCAAAGAAGCGCTCGAAGACGACCGCTTTCTCCATCTCCTCCCGCATCCCGCGTGGATCGAGATGGAACCGATCGACTGCGGCCTCATATTCCTTCCGGTTGCACTTTACTGATATCATGACGGGATGTGCTTTCCTTCCTCAAGCGCATGACGGCAAAGGTCACGCAGGCAGCAGCGTCCGCACTCCGGTCTCCGCGCGATGCAGACCTCCCGCCCGTGCTGGACAAACCGGTGACAGAGATCGCTGCCTTCCTCCGGAGGCACGATCTTCCAGAGCGCCCGTTCCACCTTCGCCGGTTCCTTCATATGATCAACCAGCCCCAGCAGATTGCAGATCCGGATGCAGTGTGTATCGGTGACAATCGCCGGCTTTCCGAACACATCGCCCATGATCAGGTTGGCGCTCTTTCTCCCAACACCGGGAAGCGACAAAAGCTCGTCAAAATCCGAAGGAACCTGATCATGATAGGTTTCGTGCAGAACACGCATGCATTTCGAAATATCCCGCGCCTTGCTGTGTCCGAGCCCGCAGGGCCGGATGATTTCCTCTATCTCGGAGGGATCGGCGACGGCCAGATCAGCCACCGTCGGAAACCGCCGGTAAAGGAGCGGCGTGATCTGATCCACCCGTTCGTCCCTGCACTGCGCGGCAAGACGGACACTGATCAGCAGCTGCCACGCGTCCTCATAGGCCAGGGTACAGTGCGCGTCGGGATAAGCTTTCTTAAGCCGTTCGATGACGGCCAGCGCCAGTTCTTTTTTCGTCATAGTCTCACGCGGATTCCGGGTGCTTTTCATAGAGTGCCTTCAGAACGATCGGCGTCATGATCGAGCTGACGATGATCAGGAGAATCACGGCTGTAAAATAGGTGCTGCTCATCAGTCCCGCCTTGAGACCGCGCTGCGCGACGATCAGGGCGACCTCGCCCCGGGTCATCATGCCGACGCCGATCTTCAAGCTGTCATGCCCGCTGAAGCCGCAGGCCCGGCCCATCAGTCCGCATCCGACGATTTTGCCCAGCATGCCGACGACAACAAAGGCGACCGAGAACAGCAGGATCGTGGTGTCCAGCTGGCGGAGATTCGTCTGAAGGCCGATACTGGCGAAGAAGACCGGCCCGAAGATCATGTAAGAGTTGATGTCCATCTTCCGCTCGATGTACTCGGAATTGTCCAGTGAGCTCAGGATCACGCCCGCACAGTATGCGCCTGTGATGTCAGCGACACCGAAATACTTATCCGCGATATAGGAAAGCGCGAAGGCCAGCGCCATGCCCAGGATCGGAATCCGCCGTGTATGAGGTGCGCGCTTCTCCAGCTTTTTCATCAGCTGATAGATGAAATAGCCACCTCCGAGCGCGATCGCGAAGAAAATCGCCGTTTTCAGCGCAACAAGTCCGATGTTGTTGGACGGATCCTTCATGCTCATGACGGCGGTCAGCACAAGAATACCGATGACGTCGTCGATGATCGCCGCGCTCATGATCGTCGTGCCGACGGTCGTATTCAGCTTGCCGAGCTCCTTCAATGCCTGCACGGTGATGGAAACGGATGTCGCGGCCAGAATCGTTCCGATGAAAAGCGCCTTCATGAACTGCTCGGTGCCCGGCCCGGCGAATCCGTAAAAGCACATATAGAGAACCGCGCCCAGCGCCATCGGAACGGCTACGCCGCTGCAGGCGATCAGCGTCGCCTTGAGCCCCGACTCCTTCAGTTTTCCGATATCGGTCTCAAGTCCCGCCGAGAACATCAGGAGAATGACGCCGATCTCAGCCATGCCGGAGAGGAAATCGCTCTCCTTCACAAAATTGAAGACACTCGGACCGATCAGGATTCCGGAAATGATCAGTCCCGCGACTTCCGGCATATGAATCCTGCGAGCTGCCAGACTGAACAGCTTGCCGCAGACAATGATGATGCAGAGATCTTTCAGTATACTCAGTGTGTCCATGCTGTTACCCCCAAACTCAGTTAGTTTCATTATAGCATGGACATCGCGGTGCGCGTGTTTTTTTCCGAGTAGACCGGCCATTCCGGCCGCTGAGACAAAAAAGCACCCTTCTCCGCTCTAAATTGCGATGCGGAGAAGGGTATGACCGCTTATCTGTGAAGAATCAGACCGCTGATCCTGTTCCTCTGTTCCGCGAGGAACGGATGATACAGTCCAAGAAAAAATGCAGCCGCCATCAGAATGATTCTCATTGAATCCGCCTCCTTTTACGGGGTTCCGGCACATTCGCAGGAAATGTACCGCGCTCTACAGTGAGTCTCTATCTTCAAACAGAACGGGGACCTGTCTCTGACTGCCCGGCTGTTCTGTGTTGAATAAGAAGATACCGTGAAAGTGTGACGCGGATGTGTTGCAAATCTGTAAAAACGATAAACGTTTATGGGGGATACTTCGATCATGGGCCATGCCCCTTTTCAGTATCCGAGCGCCTCGCCGATCAGGAAGACCTTGATTCTCCCCTTCACGCCGCTTCTCCTGGTAATCACGAACTGATTGCAGATGCTCTCCGGACTGAGGCAGTCCGCGCACCGCCCGTTCTTAAGGCAGGGAGTCTCCGTTCTTCCGACTCTGAGGACGTTCGCGGGAGCGGCGGTGTTTCTCGCTCGCTTGACCGCGCTGTCGAGGTCGGTGACGATCTTGTTCATCCCGCAGATGACGAAGACATGCGCCGGTCCGGTGATGAGACAGGCGACGCGGTTCCCGTTGCCGTCGATATTGACCAGCTCGCCGTCCATCGTGACCGCATTGGCGCTCATCAGGAAGTAGTCGCAGAGCGTCTGACGCGCGTAGAGTTCTCTCCGCTCCTCCGGTGTCTTCGCGGCGGTGCGGTCCAGCGCCTGAAGACGGCTGCTCGACAGACATGCCTCGAAAAGACCCATCTGTTCGCAGGTCATGCTCCCGCCCCACGTCACGGAGCTTCCGTCCGGCATCTCCGCAAGAATCGCCCGCTTCGCTTCCTCCGCGGCCGCGAAATACACGCCGTTCATGTTTCTGGCCTCCAGCTTTCTGATCACGGATGCCGCCAGCTTCGGATAAGTCTCTTTCATGTAATCCATCTTCTCACCTCCGGAAATCATTTCGGTTTACCTGCTGCCATTATAGCAGAAGGATGCGGAATCCGGCATTGAAGAAACCGAACACACACCGAAAAAAGCCGTGCCGGCGGGATGGCGGCACGGTCTGGTGCAAAAACGGCAAAAATAAAGGGTCAGACAATTCTGCCTGACCCTCACAACAATGTACAAGTAATGTACAAGCAACCTGCTATTTACGAATTGTCTGCACAATTCACAGCACCGAAAAAGCCTTAAAAACGGGCATTTTTCAGAACTTCCCGGCCTTGGCCGCTTCCTCTACTGCAACCGCGACGGAAACGGTCGCGCCGACCATCGGGTTGTTGCCCATGCCGATGAGACCCATCATTTCCACATGCGCCGGAACGGAGGAAGAACCTGCGAACTGAGCGTCGGAATGCATACGGCCCATCGTATCGGTCATGCCGTAGGAGGCAGGGCCGGCAGCCATATTGTCCGGATGAAGGGTACGGCCCGTGCCGCCGCCGGAAGCCACGGAGAAGTATTTCTTTCCGGCCTCAAGGCGTTCCTTCTTGTATGTACCCGCAACCGGATGCTGGAAACGGGTCGGGTTCGTGGAGTTGCCGGTGATGGAAACGTCCACGTTCTCCTTCCACATGATCGCGACGCCTTCCGTGACGTCATTGGCTCCGTAGCACTTGACCTTCGCGCGCGGGCCGTTGGAATAAGCGATCTGGCCGTCCTCAATCACTTCGCCCTTCTTGTAGTCCATGTGCGTTTCAACGAAGGTGAAGCCGTTGATACGGGAGATAATTCTCGCCGCGTCCTTGCCGAGACCGTTCAGGATCACGCGAAGCGGTTTCTTGCGGACCTTGTTGGCGTTGTTGGCGATGCCGATCGCGCCTTCCGCCGCCGCGAAGGACTCATGTCCCGCAAGGAAAGCGAAGCATTCGGTATCCTCTTCCAGCAGCATCTTGCCCAGATTGCCGTGGCCAAGTCCGACCTTTCTGTGGTCCGCGACAGATCCCGGAATGCAGAAGGACTGAAGGCCCTCGCCGATGGCCGCCGCCGCGTCCGCCGCTCTGCGGCAGTTCTTCTTGATGGCGATCGCCGCGCCGACCGTATACGCCCACTTCGCGTTCTCGAAGCAGATCGGCTGAATGTTCTCAACCATATGATAGACGTCCAGCCCCGCATCCTCGCAGACCTTCCGGGCATCCTCAAGGGAGGCAATGCCATAGCTGTTCAGAACTTTGTTGATCTGGTCGATTCTTCTTTCGTAAGATTCAAATAATGCCATGTCCGTTTCCTCCTTTCTTTATTCCTGTCTCGGATCGATCCACTTGACGACGTCGTCCTTGCGGCCGTAGACGCCGGACGCCTTCTCCAGTGCCTCGTTGGCGTCCATGCCGCCCTTGATGAAGTCCATCATCTTTCCGAAATTGACATATTTATAGGAAATGATCTCACCCTCATCCGAAAGGCCGATCTGTCTGACGTAGCCTTCGGTCATCTCGAGGTAACGCGGGCCCTTCTTCAGCGTGCCGTACATCGTGCCGACCATCGAGCGGTCGCCCTTGCCGAGATCCTCGAAGCCGGCGCCGATTGCCAGACCGTCATCGGAGAACGCGCTCTGCGTACGGCCGTAGGCGATCTGCAGGAACAGCTCACGCATCGCGGTATTGATCGCATCGCAGACAAGGTCAGTGTTCAGGGCCTCCAGAACCGTAAGGCCCGGCAGGATTTCAGCCGCCATCGCCGCGGAATGGGTCATACCGGAGCAGCCGATCGTCTCGATCAGAGCCTCCTGAATGATGCCCTGCTTCACGTTGAGGGAAAGCTTACATGCACCCTGCTGCGGAGCGCACCAGCCGACGCCATGGGTGTAGCCGGAGATGTCCTCCACTCTTTTCGACTGAACCCACTGTCCTTCCTCCGGGATCGGAGCGGCGCCATGATGCACGCCCTGAGTAACCGGGCACTGCGATTCGATTTTTTTGGTGTAAATCATTGCAAATCTCCTTTCTGGATGGATTTACTCACTCCGGTAAGTATAGCATAAAGCCATAGACGCGGAAAGAAAAATTGTCCGACGGTAGGATTTTTCAGCTGTCTGTTGTAGAATGGCTTTATCCGGCCTCCGGGACCGTCCCGCGCCATCTTCGAAGGAGAATCACCGGACATGCAGTTTTCCGTCAGCGAAACCTATCGGATCTTCAACAGCGCGCGCCTCAAGCGGATCGCGATCGTCACGATGGCGATCGACCACGGCGCCGCCTGCCTGATCTTCAACAGCCTGATCCGCCCTCATATCCCGATCAGCCGGACCGGCAGTCTCTGGAATCTCTACCAGTTTTACCTCTTTCTCCGGGCTGTTGGCCGCACCGCCTTCCCGATCTTCTGCTTTCTTCTGGTCGAGGGCTTCGTTCATACGCACAGCCGTCTCCGCTATATCATCCGGTTGCTTCTGTTCGGACTGATCTCGGAGGTGCCGTTCGATCTCTGCCTGTACCAGACGTTCTGGTACCCCGGCCATCAGAACGTGATGTTCGAGCTGGCGATGGGCGTCGGCATGCTCTGGGCCTTCGACGCGGTCGGAAAGGTCCGGCGCATCCATCCTCCGGAGGTGCGGCTCGCCCTTCAGTTTCTGGCCGCCGTGCCCTTTATCCTGCTCGCGCAGACCTTTCATCTCGATTATGATTTCCGGGGTATGCTGCTGATCCTGCTTCTCTTCCTGCTTCGGGACGACCGGGTTCTTCAGTGCGCGGCGGGCGCGATTCTCGTCGGGCTCTGGGAGTGGCCCGCAGTCTTCGCCTTCCTGCCGCTGCTGCTGTACAACGGACAGAGGGGACGCCAGAGCAAATATTTCTTCTATGTCTTCTATCCGGCCCAGTTCATGGTCTTCTTCCTGATCGGCCGTTTCTGCCTCGGGATGGCAATAAAATAAAAGGGGCATGCAGCCGCCTGCCGGACCGTCATAAGGCCCGGACAGTCGGGTGCATGTCCTTTACCGTCTTTCGGAAAATCCCTGTTTTCTCCCGTTATCTTTTTGCGATCCGGCTGCCGTCCGGCTTCACGATCGTCTCCGACGGGATGACGCCGCGGACACAGCTCGTCGGGTAGATCATGGAGTGCCGGCCGACGACGGTCCCCGGATTCAGCACCGCATTGCAGCCGACCTCCACCCAGTCGCCCAGCATTGCGCCGATCTTTCTGCGTCCTGTCTCGATCGGACGGCTTCCCTTTACCACGATATTCGTGCGGTCCGCCTTGATGTTGGACGTGATCGATCCGGCACCCATATGCGCGTGGAATCCGAGAATGGAATCCCCTACATAGTTGTAATGCGGCACCTCACAGTAATTGAAGATAATCACATTCTTGAGCTCCGCGGAGTTCCCGATCACGCAGCCGTTTCCCACGAGCGCGTCGCCCCGAATGAAAGCGCAGTGCCGGACCTGCGTATCCTCGCCGATGATGCAGGCGCCGCCAAAATACGCCGAATCAAAAACAGAAGCCGAGTTGGCGATCCAGACATCTTCCCGCACCTGATGGAACCGGTCCGCGGGCAGCTTCGGCCCCAGCTCGAGAATCAGATCGTGAATGCCGCCAAGCGCCTCCCACGGATAGGTAAACGAGGAAAGATATTCCTCTGCCGCCGTCTCCGTTAGTGTAAAAAGCTCTCTGATCGTCAGTTGTTCTTCCTGTGCCATAACTCCACCTCCATCATGCGCCGGACCGCTTTCCCGCCGTCCGGGCCGGTTTTCTGTAACATGCAGCCGCCCTGTCATAGCAGGTGCGCAGCTCCTGCTGGTTCCGGAGCTGCTTCACCGCGTTGGTGCGCCGCGTGACGAAGCCTTCCAGCTTCTCCATATACTCGTCCGTGGAGATTCGCCCTTCCGCGACGCCTGTGAGGCCCTTCTCCCAGCTCGCCGTCAGTTCCGCGCTCAGCAGCGGGCGGATGGAGTGATCGACCACATCGTAAACCATCTCCCCAAGCAGCTCGGGCGTGATCACCTGCGTCTTCTTATTCAAATTCAGATACCGGATCTTCACCAGTTTGGCAAGAATATCCGCCCGGGTCGCGCTCGTTCCGATACCCGAACCGCGGATCTGTTCCCGGAGGGAGTCGTCCTCAATCAGCTGTCCTGCATTTTCCATCGCGAGGATCATCGATCCGGATGTATAGCGCTTCGGCGGCGAGGTCTCGCCCTCCCTGACCTCCAGACGGTCCGTCACAAGAGACGCACCCTTTTTCAGCTTTTTCAGCAGGGCGGCCGTCAACCGCGTCTCCTCCGCTCCGTCGTCCCCGTCCTTCGGCGTACTGCGTTTCCCGAGCACCCGGAGATAGCCTTCCTCCGTGAGGCGGCGCGCGCTGACATAAAAGCGTTCCCCGTCGAGGAGCAGCACGGCGGACGTCTTCTCATAGAGCGCCGGCGGAAAAAAGATCGAGAGAAAGCGGCGGCAGACCGCCTCATACACCCGTCTGCTCAGATCGCTGAGCGAGCGCAGCGCGCCCAGGCCTGATCCCGTCGGGATGATGGCGTAATGGTCCGTGATCGCCTTGTCGTTGGTGTAGCGCGTGCGTCCGATCGATTTCCACGCCGTCCCGTCGAGCACTTCCTTCGCGAATCCGGCAACCGCCTCCACGCGGGTCAGCCCCTTCAGGTTCGACGCGATTTCCTTCGCCACTGCAGTGGACAGCACTCTGGCATCGGTTCTCGGATAGGTCGTCAGTTTCTTCTCGTAAAGCTCCTGCGCGATCTTCAGCGTCTGGTCGGGCGAGATATGAAAGAGCCGGGAGCAGTCGTTCTGAAGCTCCGCCAGATTATAAAGAAGCGGCGCGTTCTTCTTCTCCTGTCTCCGGGATACGGATTCGACAAGCGCCCGGATCGGCTCCGTTTCCGCGCTCTTCTCCGAAGCCGGAGCTGTGCCGGCACCGTCCGGTCCCGGAGCGGGAACCGGCGCGTTCGCTTCGGACGGCCCGGATTCCGCCCTCTCCGACGGGCTCCGCCCGCCTCTCTTCCAGGAAGTTTCCTCCGGAATACCGGACGCCCGGAACGTCCCCCCGGCCGAGCGTCCCCGGCTCAGTACGGAGATCAGCGCCTCCGCATCCGCCCGTTCCCGGAATCCGTTCTCGCGGTACAGCTTCGGCGATCCCTCGTAACGGCTGCCTGGCGAGACGCGCCACTCTCCTCCGATGCCTTCGAAGGATCCGGTCACCCGGTAAAACGGCTGCTTCACAAAGGCACGGATTTCACGCTCCCGCCGGACCACCATACCGAGCACGCAGGTCATCACACGGCCGACCGCGATGGCCGACCACTTCGCTTTGCGGTAGGACGCGATGGAGTTTCCGTACTTGAGCGTCAGGACTCTGGAGAAATTGATCCCCATCAGATAGTCCTCCTTCGCTCTGAGGAAGGCCGCGTCCGCCAGATGGTCATACTCCGACTCGGGTTTCGCCTCCCGGATCCCCCGTCGGATTTCCTCGTCGGTGAAGGAGTCGATCCAGACGCGGCGCCTCTCCTTCTCCCGTACCTTCGGGCCGGTCATCATCTCCACCAGACGGTAGATGTATTCCCCTTCGCGTCCGGAGTCCGTACAGACATAGATGCAGTCCACATCATCCCGCGAAAGAAGGCCGCTGACCGTATGGAACTGGTCAGCGGCTTCCCTGATGATCTCGTATCGAAAGGTTTCCGGGAGAAACGGCAGCGTATCAAGGGACCACTTCTTCAGCTTCGGGTCATAGGCTTCCGGATAACTCATCGTCACCAGATGGCCGAAACACCATGTGACGATACAGCGCTCCGTTTCAAGGTACCCGTTCCGCTTTCCCCCCGTGACGCCCAGCGTTTTCGCGAACTCCTGCGCCACGCTGGGCTTCTCCGCGATAAATAATGCTTTCCCCACGGATCCTCCTCAGGTCACTTTCTCGTGATGTAGCCGAGCGCCTTCAGCATCTCGGCGCACTCGACCGCGCCGCCCGCCGCGCCGCGCAGCGTGTTATGCGAAAGGCCGACAAACTTCCAGTCGAAAATGCTGTCCCGGCGGAGGCGTCCGATGGAAATTCCCATCCCGCCGCCGAAGTTGACGTCCAGCGCCACCTGCGGACGGTCGTCTTCCTCAAGATACTGGATAAAATGCTCCGGCGCGTGAGGAAGCCCCAGCTCCTGCGGACGGCCGCTGAAGCTGCGCAGCGCCTCCACCAGCTCATCCTTCGTCGGATTCTCCCTGAAGTTCAGGAACACCGTCGCCGTATGGCCGTTGAGCACCGGCACACGGATGCACTGGGATGTGATGCGGAGATCGCTCTCAAGCTTCACGATTCGGTCGTTCTCAATATGGCCGAACACCTTGAGCGGCTCCTGCTCGGACTTTTCCTCCTCGCCGCTGATGAACGGAATGATGTTGCCCTCCATCTCAGGCCAGTCCCGGAAGGTCTTGCCCGCACCTGAAATCGCCTGGTAGGTGCTGACGACCACGTCCGTCGGTCCGAATTTCATCCACGCGGCCAGAGCCGGCGTGTAGGACTGAATCGAGCAGTTCGGCTTCACGGCGATAAAGCCTCTCTTCGTCCCCAGTCTTTTTTTCTGCGCCTCGATGATCTCGAAGTGCTGCGGGTTGATTTCGGGAATGACCATCGGCACATCCGGCGTCCAGCGGTGCGCGCTGTTATTCGAGACGACCGGTGTCTCTGTCCGGGCGTACTGCTCCTCGATGGCGCGGATCTCATCCTTCGACATATTGACGGCTGAGAAAAGGAAATCCACATCCTTCGCCACATCCTCGATGTCGGACACATTTTTGATGACCATCTTCTTCACCGATTCCGGCATCGGGGTATCCATCTTCCAACGTCCGCCGACAGACTCCTCATAGGTTTTGCCCGCGCTTGACGCGGACGCCGCCAGCGTATGGATCTCGAACCACGGGTGATTCTCAAGCAGCGTGATGAAACGCTGGCCGACCATTCCCGTTGCGCCAAGGATACCGACTCTCAGTTTCTCAGACATTTGTTTTTCCTCCTCACAGAAAGGCGCCGCCGCAGGCGGCGCCGGGTTTACCGCTCCTCAGACTTGTCCAGATCCTCGATCATACGGAGATACGCCTTCGCTCCGGCGATCTCTTCTGCCATGGCGCCGGGCGCTCCCTTCGTGAGACGCCGGCTGACGCAGGCGGACAGGGAGATGGCCTCGTAGACATCCTTGTCGAAGGCCGGACATACCGCGCGGTACTCACTGAGCGGCAGTTCGTCAAGGCTCGTATTCTTCTCGATGCACCGGAGCACCAGCTGCCCGATCATCCCGTGCGCGTCCCGGAACGGAACGCCCTTCCTCACAAGATAATCGGCCGCGTCGGTGGCGTTGGCGAAGCCCTGCTGCGCGCTCTTTTTCATTCTCTCCTCGTTGAAGCGGGATGTGGACAGCATGCCTTTCATAAGCGTCAGACAGTTCTTCACCGTATCGACGGCGTCGAAGGTCATCTCCTTGTCCTCCTGCATGTCCTTGTCGTAGGCAAGCGGAAGGCCCTTCATCGTCGTCAGCATCTGGACGAGCGCGCCGTAGACGCGTCCGGTCTTTCCTCTGATCAGCTCGGCGATATCCGGATTCTTCTTCTGGGGCATGATGCTGGAGCCCGTCGCGTACGCGTCGTCCAGCTCGATGAACTGGTACTCGTTCGAGTTCCAGATGCAGATCTCCTCGGAGAGCCGGGAGAGATGCATCATGGCAATCGCCAGCGCGTCCAGTGTCTCGATGACATAATCCCGGTCCGAGACGCCGTCCATCGAATTCTCGCACGGCCCGTCGAATTCAAGGATCTGCGCGGTCATCTGCCGGTCAAGCGGATAGGTTGTCCCGGCGAGCGCGCCGCTTCCGAGCGGACAGACGTTCATCCGGCCGCGGATCGAGATCATCCGCTCATAGTCCCGGCGGAACATCTCGAAGTAGGCGCCGAAATGATGGGACAGCGTAACCGGCTGCGCTTTCTGAAGATGTGTGAAACCGGGCATATAAGTATGCTGATGCTCTTCCATCAGGGAAAGGACGGTATGCAGAAGCTCCAGCAGAAGGTCAGAGATCTCGTCGAGCTCATTCCGCACATAGAGGCGCATATCCACCGCCACCTGATCGTTTCTTGACCGGCCGGTGTGAAGTTTCTTCCCCGTTTCGCCGATCCGTTCGATCAGATTGGACTCCACAAAGCTGTGGATATCCTCATAATCCCCGGCGACCTTGAGCGTACCGTCGGAGATGTCCTTATGGATGGACTCCAGTCCCTCCATGATCTGTTCGCCCTCTTCCTTCGTCAGGATCCCCTGCTGCGTCAGCATCGCCGCGTGGGCGAGGCTGCCGACGATATCCTGCTCGGCCAGCCGCCGGTCGAAGGTCAAAGACTCATTGAACGCGTTCACCAGTTCATTTTCCTGCTTTGTGAAACGTCCGCCCCAAAGCTGAGCCATATGATCCCCTTTCTTAATCTGAATTTCCGCCCATTATACTGCAAGCCCCGCCGATGCGCAACATCAGCGGTCTCACGGATTCCCGCCCGTTTCCGGATCGTTCCGCCGGCCGATCAGCAGATCCCGCCGCTTCGAGAATACGCAGCCGCAGTAATTCTGCCGGTAAAGTCCGTAGGCACGGGACAGCTCGATGCTCCGCGCATAGCCTCCGTGTTTCCGGAAATCCGACGGGAGCCACCGCGGCGCCTCCGGGCCGAACCGCGCCCGGCATTCTCCGGCGATCTCCTCTCCGATCCGGTTGATCGCATCCACATCCTTCAGCGGGCTGATCGTCAGTGTGGTCGTAAAGAAGTCGTACATCCTGTGCCTTCCGTCGGCTGGATCCGTATATCCCCCGCAGGCCGCGCGGGCAGCCTCCTCCAGACGGAGGCGGAAGCAGAGAAGGCAGCGCGCCCCGCCTTCCCGTTCCTTCTCATACCCCTTCACGGTTTCGAAAAAGCGGTCCGGCTCGTAGACACCTTCGACAAACCAGACGGGATGAAGATGGGGCTGCGCCCCGATCAGCCGCCTCATCTCATCCGCACGCCGGCGGTATTCCTCCTTCTCCGTAATATTCGGGTTGTAGTAGAGATCCGTGATGGAAAAATCCTCTGACAGATACTCCAGCACATAGGAGCTGCACGGCGCGCAGCAGCTATGCAGAAGGAGGCTCGGCACAATGCCGGCCTCCCTGTTCTTTGCGATCAGCCGGTCGAGTTCCCGCTGATACGCCCGATGATTCGTCTTTTCCGTCTTCATCCGCCTTCCTTTCCGGGTTTCTCCTGGTTCATCGGCCCGAATCCGGGCATGTACTGCCGCATCTGTCATACGTTCAGGCATGCGCCCGGAACCCTTGCCGCCGCGCACGCCGCACGTTCTGAAACGTTTTGGATCGGAATCGGACGGCTGCGGCTGCATTTACCTCAGATGAAGGAGACGCAGCAGATGCAGAAGGCGCGTTCCCAGCGGAACACGGCGCAGCTCATCATCCGTCAGGTGCGCGAAACGGTCATACATCAGCACGTATACCACGATACCGGTCAGAACGGATACGACGAGAAGCAGCGCACTCGCAAGATACCGGCTGAAGATAAAGCCGAACAGAAGCTTCGGGATCCAGTAGACAGCCCCCACCGCCGCGCCCATCACGACGGACGCCTTCACCGGTGCGGCGAACTGCCGGACCGAGTGGCTGTAGGCGACATACTTGCGTACCGACAGCGCGTTGAGGATCATCACGGTCATCGAGTACGCAAGGATCGAGACGACGATGCCGTAGACATGCCAGTTGAGAAGCGCAGTCGTCACATAGAGAACCGCGACATTGACGCCCAGCGCAGCGGCCGCGTTGCGGACCGGGACGGACGGCCGGCCGAGTCCCTGCAGCACCCCGTTTGTCACAGTCGAGAGGCTGTAGAACACCACGGAGACTGCCCCGAGGCTCAGCAGCTGCGCCGCGGCCTCTACAGTGACCGCCCTTCCCGGATAAAGAGCGAACATGACCGGATAGGACAGGACCGCCACGCCGACCGCGGAGGGAATCGAGATGAAAAGCGTCATCTTGATGCACTCGTCAATTTTGGATACCGCTTCCTTTTTCGATCCGCGCGAGATCGAAGTCGCCACCGCGGGAATCAGCGCGGTGGAGGTGGCGGACGCCAGCGCGATCGGGATATTGATGATCGGCTTGACGCGGTAGCCGAAGATGCCGTAGAGAATACTGACCTGCGCCGATGTATATCCCTTGCCGGTGATCACGTTCGTGAAGATCACCTGATCCACGACGGAAGTCAGATTGTACACGCAGGTCGCCAGAATGATCGGCGTGCACATCAGAAGAATCACGCGGATGACTTCCTGATAGGACTCCTCCTTCTCATGACGGTCGCGGGCGATGCGGCGCGAAACCATCTTCCGGTTCACGAACCAGGCCAGCAGCATCACGACAAGCCCGGTCACCACACCGGCGCCCGTGCCGATGGTGCCGCCGGCGGCGCCGAATTTTCCTCTGAGTCCCGGGTTGCCCGCATACGGACGGGTCAGCAGATACGCCATCAGGATCGAGAAGACGGCGTTCATGATCTGCTCGGCGACCTGGGAAACCGCTGTGGGCTTCATCGTGTTATGCGCCTGGAAGAAGCCGCGGAACACTCCGAGGAAGCCGGACAGCATGATCGTCGGCGCAAGCACGCGAAGAGCCAGCACCGCGTCCGGCTGCTTCGCGAGGATGAACGGCGCGCCGAAAAAGGCCACCGCCGCGCCCACTCCGCCGACAACCAGCACATAAAGAAGAGCTGCCTTGAAAACCTTGAAGGCGTTCCGGTACTCGTGCACCGCCAGCCGCTCCGCCATCACCTTCGACACCGCGCTCGGAATGCTGTACGACGAGATCAGCAGTATGATGGTGTACCATTCATAGGCATACTGATAATATCCGTCGCCCTCGGACCCCATCAGCAGATGGAGCGGGCTCCGGTAAAGCAGTCCGATGACAGACGAGATCATCTGGGCGGCCATCAGAAACGCGGCCTGTCTGGTCACCTGACCCTTCGCTGACTGTGACATATGCAGTGTACTTCCTTCCCTCATGATTCTGCCGCGCCGGCCGGCCCTGCGTCCGTCTTCCGCTTTTCGCCCGTATCCGGAACCTGCCAGTCGATCGGCGGAAGGCCGTTCTGCTCAAGGTACTTGTTGCAGCGGGAAAACGGGCGGCTTCCGAAAAACCCGTTATAGGCCGATAGCGGCGACGGATGAGCCGATTCAATCACCAGATGCTTCGGATTGGTGATCATACTCTTCTTTCGGCGTGCCGCTCCTCCCCAGAGAATGAAAACGATCGGCCGGTCTTCCGCCGCGATCACGCGGATCGCGGCATCCGTGAAGGTTTCCCATCCGATATTCCGGTGAGAATTGGCCTGATGGGCACGAACCGTCAGCACGGTATTGAGCAGCATCACGCCCTGTTCGGCCCAGTGCGTCAGATCCCCGTTGTCCGGGATCCGGCATCCCAGATCCTCGTGCAGTTCCTTGTAGATATTGACCAGCGACGGAGGAACCGGCACGCCCGGATGGACGGAGAAACACAAGCCGTTGGCCTGACCCGGCTCATGATAAGGATCCTGTCCCACAATCAGGACACGCACCTTCTCAAGCGGTGTGAAGGCGAACGCGTTGAAAATATCCTTCGCCGGCGGATAGATCACCCGCGTCCGGTATTCCTCCCGGACCGTCCGATAAAGCTCCGCGTAATACGGCTTCGCGAATTCAGGCCGCAGCGCCTTCTCCCATTCTCCCGTGATCGCCATATGTCTGCCGCTCCTCCTTACCAGCGGACCGGAACCTTCCGTTCATCCAGATACTGTTTCACCTCTCCGATGGAAAGCTCGTTGAAATGAAAAAGCGAAGCCGCCAGAGCGGCATCCGCGCCGCCTTCCGTCAGAGCCTGATAGAAATCCTCCGCCTTCCCGGCGCCCCCCGAAGCGATCACCGGCACGTCCACCGCAGAGGAAACCGCCTTTGTGAGTCCGATGTCATAGCCGTTCTTCGTTCCGTCCGCATCCATGGAGGTCAGAAGCACTTCGCCGGCGCCGAGAGAAACGGCTCTCTTCGCCCATTCAACCGCATCGAGGCCGGTATCCTCCCGGCCTCCCTTCACAAAGACATTCCATCCGGATCCGTCCGGTCGCCGCTTCGCGTCAATGGCGATCACGATGCACTGGCGTCCGAATTTCTCCGCGCCCTCGCGGATCAGCTCCGGGTGTTCGACCGCCGCCGTGTTTACCGACACCTTGTCGGCGCCCTCACGGAGGATCCGTCTCATGTCGTCTACGCTGCGGATGCCTCCGCCCACCGTAAACGGGATAAACACCTGCTCCGCCACACGGCGGACCATATCCACCACTGTGTCGCGCCGGTCTGATGAAGCCGTGATATCGAGAAAGACCAGTTCATCCGCGCCTTCCTCATTATACGCCTTCGCGACCTCCACGGGATCGCCCGCATCGACGAGATCGACGAAGCGGACGCCCTTTACCACTCTGCCTCCGTCCACATCAAGGCAGGGAATGATTCGTTTCGTCAGCATAATCCGCCCTCCTCACTTGACATGTACGAAATTGTCAAGGATTCTGAGACCCACGTTCCCGGATTTTTCCGGATGGAACTGTGTGGCGAACACGCGTCCCTTCTGAATCGACGCATCAAAGATCGGCCCGTAGCCGCAGACCGCGCGTACGCAGTTCGTGTTCTCCGCCTTGCCGTAATAGGAATGGACAAAATAGACGAAGGCTCCGTTCGGAACACCGTCAAGCAGCTCGTCTCCGTTCATCATGAAGATCGAGTTCCACCCGATCTGGGGAACCTTCCGTCCCTCCCCGCCCGGAAAGCGGCGGACCTGACCGCGGATCAGCCCGAGTCCCGGTACATCCGGACTCTCCTCGCTTCCCTCATAGAGCAGCTGCATCCCGACACAGATGCCGAGGAAGGGGATCTCCTTTCTGACGACGTCCCGTATGACCTCATCCATACCGTATTTTCTGAGATTGCCGGCTGCGTCGCCGAAATTGCCCACGCCCGGCAGAACCACATGATCCGCCTTCAGAATCACGGCCGGATCACGGGTAATCTCCGCCTTACGCCCGAGTTTCCGGAACGCTTTTTCCACGCTCGCGACGTTCCCGGCGTCATAATCGATGATCGCTATCATGTCTTCCGCTCCCTGTCATTTCCGTTCATCCGGTTCATCATACCATATTCCGTTCCGGAAATGAACGGCAAGTTCAGGAAGGCGTCTGGACCTGTTCCTCCGACTTGCTCTCCAGTGTGAACCAGAAAGCCACGCCGTTCTCATAATTCTTCACGCCGCAGCGCTGTTGATGGCCGTCCATGATCGCCTGAACGATGGAAAGTCCGATGCCGGATCCTCCGTAAGCGCGGGTTCTTGCCTTATCCACCTTATAGAACTTCTCGAAGACGCGTCCGATATCCTCCTCCGGAATCGGACGTCCGGTGTTGAAGACGGTCGTCGTCACGATTCCGTCCTCTTCTTTCATCGTGATCTCGATTCTTTTTTCGTTCTCGCAGTGATGGACCGCATTGCTGAGATAGTTGGTGACGACTTCCTCAATCTTGAACTCGTCACCCCAGACATAGACCGGCTCCTTCTGCGCGAACGAAACCGCATCTCCCGCCTCGTCAATCATAATCTTCATCCCCTGAATGACGCCGGAGATCAGTCCGGTCAGATCGAACCGTTCCATCACCACCGGATCGTTGCCGAACTCGAGCTGGTTGAGCGTCAGGAGCTTTTTCACCATATGATTCATCTTCGATGACTCGTCGATGATGACGTCGCAGTAAAAGTCGCGGCTCTCCGCGTCCTCGGCGATATTTTCCTTCAGTCCCTCCGCATACCCCTGAATCAGCGCGATCGGCGTCTTCAGCTCATGGGAGACATTGTTCAGAAACTCCTTGCGGACCTCGTCGATCTTCGTCTTCTTCTCGTTGTCCCTCTGCAGTTCCGCGTTGGCGGACTTCAGCTCCGAAATCGTCCGCTCCAGTTCCGACGACATCTTGTTGAAGCTCCGTCCGAGTTCGCCGATCTCGTTCGTTTCCGATCCCTCATAGCGCGCCTCGAAATCAAGATTTGCCATCCGCCGGGCCTGAGCGGTCAGCTGCACGATCGGGCGCGTGTAGCGCCTCACGAGGAAGCAGACGACAGCGACCGAGATCAGAATCACGCCGGCACCGAGCAGAAGATAGAACATCAGTGTCAGCTTCGCAACAGATCGGATGCTGTCCAGCGGCGTCTGAAGAAGGAAGTAATCCCCACATTCCAGCTGCCCCCACATTTCCAGATAATCGAGTGCCGGATGGGCCTCCTTTGTGATCTGCAGGGTATAGGCGTCCGTCTTCTCGAGTACATCCGTGTTCTCCCTTGCAAACCCCGTGACATACTCATAGAGACGCACCAGATTCCGGTTCGGTTCGTGACTCGTTGTGTAGACCGAATCCATTGTACTTGACACGATCGTCACCTGAATATTGTTGTTCAGCAGCATCATCTTGATCGATTCCGATGAGTCGATCTCGCTCTTCGTGAGCGAAACCAGCTGCTGATAGGTATCCTTCATCCTCCTGATCCTGTCACTCCGGTAGAAAGGCTCCAGAAAGAGCCAGGTCATGACGCCGATCACCACCAGCGCCAGCACGATGATCGAGGCGATCAGGAGTGACAGTTCCCGTGTCATGGAATGCGTCCGCGCCTTCATCCTCTCCTGTCTTCGTCTCAGCCAGTTCATATCCCTCACCCGCTTCCTGTCAATTCGACGCGTCCGCTCCCGTCTTTGTCCCTGGAGACCGCATCTTCTGATACCTTACCGCAGGAATGTGATAAAAATAAGAAAACGGCGGAGACTCTTCCCTCTCCGCCGATCTCTGCGTTTTTTGCGGAACATGCATCCGTCTCCGCTGCCGCACCGGATATGTCCGCTCACCGCGCGCTCTTGTCGTAGGGGATCCCCTCCGCCTTCGGCGCCCTTGAATTTTTCGATGTAAACGCGAGCACAAGGAGCGAGATGATATACGGCATCATGTTGTAGACCGATCCGGGAATTTTGAGAGACGCAAGCCGGTCAAAGCCGGAGTAAACGTTTGACAGCGCGCGAAAAAAACCGAAGAGAAGCGCCGCCAGTCCGATATTCAGCGGACGCCACGCGCCAAAGATCATCACGGCAAGAGCGAGAAAACCGAACCCCGCGACGCCGGTCTCAAACTTCCATTCGCTGACGCCGGCCGTGATGTAGACGATCCCACCGATTCCTCCCAGCGCGCCTGAGATCAGAACGCCGGCCCAGCGCATCCGGAGGACATGGATTCCGACACTGTCCGCCGCCTGCGGATTTTCCCCGCAGGCCATCAGTCTGAGTCCGAACCGGGTTCTGTACAGAATCAGGTACGCGGCGATCAGCGCCGCCAGCGCCGCCAGCATGAACCAGTTGAACTGAAACCGTCCGAGCTTCAGGATAAAGGCCCGCTTCGCGGCGCCGTACTGAACGGTGGAGGACACATTGTCGGGATTTTCCGCCATATTGACCGCCTTGACGACAACGGTGGCCGCCGCGGTCGCCAGAATGTTGAGCGCCGTGCCGACCAGAGTCTGATCCGCGCGGAAGCCGATGCAGGCGAGCCCCAGCAGTGATGAATAAAGGATGCCGGATACGGCGGAGATCAGGAGCACGAGCAGTACAACAGCCGCCCCCGGCAGGTCTCCCATCCGTTTCATCGCCAGCGCTCCGCCGAGCGCCCCGATCACCATAATGCCCTCGAGGCCCAGATTGATCACGCCGGAGTGCTCGCTGAAGCAGCCTCCGAGCGCCACAAGCGTAAGAACCGACGCGAAAATCAGCGTATACTGAAGCAGAAGGATCATGAAGCGCCACCTCCTTCCCTGTCGTTTTCACACGCCGGACGGCTTCTCCTGCGTTCGAGGCGAAGGTTCATCGAGGTCCGGAAGAACATCACGAAGCCGCAGAGATAGATGATGATCGCCGTGACGAGGTCCGCGATCTGGGACGGATACATGCTTTTGTTGATGAGACTTCCCCCGCTTGTGATATGCTGGATAAAATACGAGGCGAAGATCGTTCCGATGGGACTCAGACCGCCGAGGAAGGTCGCCGCGATTCCGTTGAACCCCATCGCCGGCACCGAGGACTGGGTGACCGACCACTGCTCGTAGTCGCTGAGATAGAGAAAGGCTGCGCCGATCCCGGCCAGCGCGCCGCCGATCACCAGCGTCAGGATGATGTTCTTCTTCTCGTTCATGCCCGCGTAGCGCGCCGCGTCCCGGTTGTATCCGGTCGCGCGGATTTCATAGCCGAACTTCGTCCTGCCGAGCACGATCCAGATGACGACCGCGAAGACGGCAGCCAGCGGAATGGCGATGGTGACATAACGGTTATTCGTAAAAAGAGCGTTCAGTCCGGCGGAGGGAAGAAGCGAGTTCCGGCCCGCCTTGCTGACATGAAGCGTATAGGGGCTTGTGGATTCCTTCACGTTCTGCAGCAGCATGTTCGCCAGATACAGTCCGATCCAGTTGAGCATGATGCCCGAAATGACCTCGTTGACATTGGCGTACGCCTTCAGAAGACCCACAGCGCACCCCCAGAGCGCGCCGGCCGCGCCGGCCATCGCCAGACAGACATACCAGGGAAGATGCAGTCCCAGCGCCCCGTACAGACAGGCTGCTGCGCCGGCCACATACTGCCCCGCCGCCCCGATGTTGAAGAGCCCCGTCTTGTAGCAGAAGTTAATGGAGAGAGCGCACATCAGAAGAGGGGCAGTCTTGACGAGTGTATTGCCCAGCGCTTTCATCCGGGGCGGCCGCGTGGGATATTCCATGAAATTCTTCACCATCGTGATAATCGCGTCGCCCGCCCCTTTCGGATTGATGATGAGGAGAACGATATAGCCGATCAGGAGCCCCGACAGAATGCACAGAACGGCCGCGAGGACGGACTGCACGGCACTGTTTTCCAGAACGGACCGCTTCCGGTTCATCTTCATCCCTCCTTCCCCTTCGCGCCCGACATATAGAGACCAAGCTCTCCGGCGCTGGTCCGTTTCGGATCCAGCTCACCGACAATGCGGCCCTCGTACATCACGAGAATGCGGTCCGACACGTTCATCACTTCCTCCAGTTCAAGTGATACCATCAGAACCGCGCGCCCCGCGTCCCGCTCCGCGATGATTTTTTTATGGATGTATTCGATCGCGCCCACGTCAAGACCGCGGGTCGGCTGAACCGCGACCAGCAGGCGGTGATCCTTGTCCATCTCGCGGGCGATGATCGCCTTCTGCTGGTTGCCGCCGGACATGCTGCGGACGATCGTAGCCGCTCCCTGGCCGCAGCGGACGTCATACTGACGGATCAGACGATCCGCATAATTCCGGATCTGCTTCCGGCGAAGGAAACCGGCCCTGTTCACAAACGGCTTCCTGTCATACCGCTCCAGCACGAGATTGTAGTCAAGAGGATAATCCAGCACCAGTCCGTGCCGCTGCCGGTCTTCCGGAATGTGGCTCAGATATCGGGAGCGCTCGCGCACCCTCGCTCCCGATACATCCTCTCCGCACAGAAGGATCCGTCCGCTTCGGACCGGCATCAGGCCGGTGAGCCCGTAAATCAGCTCCGTCTGGCCGTTCCCGTCGATGCCCGCGATACAGACGATCTCGCCGCCGCGCACCTGAAAGGAAACGTCCCTCACGGCATCCGTTCCGTGTAGTCTCGACGGGACGGTGAGATGCTGTACGTCGAGTATGACGTCTGCCGGCTTTGCCGGCTGCTTTTCCGCCACCAGCTGCACATCCCGGCCGACCATCATCCGGCTCAGCTCCTGCTCGTTTGTATCGGCGATCTTCACTGTTCCGACGCACCGGCCGCGCCGGAGCACCGTACAGCGGTCCGCCGCCTCCATGATCTCGTTCAGCTTATGGGAAATGAAGAGGATGGACTTGCCCTCCCGGGCAAGATTCCGCATGATCTGCATCAGCTCCTCAATTTCCTGCGGCGTAAGCACCGCCGTCGGCTCGTCGAAGATCAGGATCTCATTTTCCCGGTAAAGCATCTTCAAAATTTC
The DNA here is from genome assembly GCF_019355395.1 of Chordicoccus furentiruminis. GTDB lineage: Bacteria > Bacillota > Clostridia > Lachnospirales > Lachnospiraceae > Chordicoccus > Chordicoccus furentiruminis. The sequence continues at coordinate 3,109,425 of NZ_CP048829.1, read as the reverse complement.
GGTCCGCTGCTGCATGCCGACCGTGATGTCCTCGATCTTCGCGTCGGGATCGACACGAAGCCCGTATTTTTCCGAGAGTGCCATCACCCTCCGGCGGGCCTCGCCGGTCTCAAGAAAGCCGTGCTTCGTTGTCTCCACACCGAGGATGATGTTGTCGAGTACCGTAAAACACTGCACCAGCTTGAAATGCTGGTGCACCATGCCGATACCCAGCGCGTTGGCGTCGTTCGGATCGGTGATCTTCACCGTTTTCCCGTCCTTCCGGATCTCCCCCTCCTCCGCCTGATAAAGTCCGAAGAGCACGCTCATCAGCGTCGATTTCCCCGCTCCGTTCTCTCCGAGCAGCGCGTGGATCTCTCCCCTTTTCAGCTGCAGTGTGACATCGTCGTTCGCGACGACGCCGGGGAAACGCTTCGTGATATGAAGCATCTCGATGGCGTAGGGCGTTTCCTCCAATCCGATCATCCCCTTTCCCGTCCTGCTGCGCGTCGCAAGGCCCGTCGTTCAAACGGGAAATCCCCCGGTCCGGCAGATTTCCAGGAACGCGTCAGCGGTTCAAAGAAGGCCGACAGATGCTGAATCTGCCGGCCCCGGATTCGTTTCGTCCGCACTTACTTCAGGTTGCCCTGGAAATTCACCGTGATGTTTTCCGCCGCGGGTTCCTCCGCCGTCGTGTCGCTCTCGACCTTGATTTTTCCGTCGTATAGATCCTTCACCAGTGCCTTGTAGTCGTCATCCGTGAAGGTATCGGTGAACACCGTGGAGTCCTCCGGCAGCCCGACGTAATTGAGGGACATATCATCGCCGCTCACGAGGCCGAGGTTTTCCACTTTCCCCTTGTAGTCCCCCCATTTCCCGTCACGGACCGCGCCGAGAAGCGTATTAACCGTCGCAGCCAGTCCCTTCACAGCCGATGTGATGCACATTCCGCTGCCATACTGGCTGTCTATCGTCTCTTTCTGATCCACATCGACACCGATCACCCTGCCGCCGGCCTTCTCAGCCGCCTCGCAGGCGGAAGTGTAGATTCCGCCGCCGCAGGCGAAGACGACCTGCGTGCCGCCGCTGTACCATGTGTCCATCGCCGCCGTGATGTCCGCGTCGCCGAAAAACTGGTTGCCATAGGCGTAATTGACCTCAACGCCGCTTTCGCCCAGTTCCTTCGCCGCGTCATCGGCGCCCTGCACATATCCGTACCCGTAGCGGATCACGGCCGGGACCGCCATGCCTCCGAGGAAGCCGAGCTTCTGGTATCCCATCTTCACAGCCGCGTATCCCGCCATATAGCCCGGCAGCTCCTCCTGATAGACGGCGCTGTAGACATTATCCCTCGAGTAGCCGTCCTCCCCCGAAGCGTCATCCAGATCGCCCTGCGATACGTCGAGTGCGATGAATTTCACATCCGGGTACATATCCGCCTCGTCGACAATCGCCTCTGCGAAGGCGTAGCCCGGCATCAGAATGACGTTGTACCCGTCCGCCGCTGCCTTGTCGATCATGGCGCTGCGGTCCGCCGTCGAATCTCCCTCCGGCTTGTAGTAGGTGAAGTCGAGGCCGTTCTGTTCGCAGAACGACTTGCCCGCCTCATAGGTCGTCTGGTTGAAGGACATGTCGGTGATATCGCCGTAATCGGTGATCATGGCCACCTTCATGTCCGATGCGGCCGTCTCTGCGGATGACGCGGCGAAAACCGGCGCCGCTGATACGGCCTGACATGTCATGACTGCCGCAAGCACGATGGCAAATCCTCTTCTCATAGCCCTTTCCTCCCTGTGTTCTTTTTGTAACCGATTCCGTCCGAATCCGGTCTGTTTACCTTATTATATCCCGCATTTCCGGCAGCAACAACCATATTATCTGTACATTTTTATGTTGATATCTTATTTATCATATTTATCGCTTTTAATTTTCTTTTTTATTATGCATTTTTCAGGCCGCCGACTTCAATCTTCGTTCACATTTGGAGATTATAATGACAGGCAGTTGCCGCAGAAAACAGTAAGATGCGTGAAAAGACAGCAAAGCGGGAGCCGGACCGCATAAGCGGCGTTTCCCGGAGGCAGCAAAGGGAGGAAACCGAATGGATCAGCTGAAGGTAATGGTCGTGGATGACGAAGCTCGGATGCGGAAGCTCGTCCGTGACTTTCTGGAAAAGAAGAATTACACCGTCATCGAGGCGGCGGACGGCGAGGAGGCTGTGGAACGGTTCTTCAGGGAAAAGGATATCGCCCTGATCCTGCTGGACGTCATGATGCCGAAAATGGACGGCTGGCAGGTCGTGAGAGAAATTCGTCAGTACTCGAAGGTACCGATCATCATGCTGACGGCGCGGGGCGATGAGCGCGATGAGCTGCTCGGTTTCAACCTCGGCGTGGACGAATACATCTCGAAACCGTTTTCGCCGAAGATCCTGGTCGCCAGGGTGGACGCGGTACTCCGGCGCTCCGGAGCCGTGGGTACGGGCGATGTGCTGGAATCAGCCGGGATCCGGATTGACAAGACAGCTCATCAGGTAACCATCGACGGCCGCGAAGTGGAACTCTCCTTCAAGGAGTTCGAGCTGCTCTCCTACTTCGTGGAGAACAAAGGAATCGCGCTCTCGCGCGAGAAGATCCTGAACGCCGTGTGGAATTATGATTACTTCGGAGACGCCCGGACCATCGATACGCATGTGAAAAAGCTCCGCAGCAAGATGGGCGCAAAAGGCAACCTGATCAAGACGATCTGGGGGATGGGATACAAATTCGATCCGGACAGCCCGGAGACGAAATAAGATCATTCAGTAATCCATCTTTTTCATCGAGGCGAGACGGAAGACGTCGTCTTCGATGATCATCGCCGTAAGCCGGCGTCCGAAGACACAGCCTGTATCGAGACAGATGAATCCTCTCTCCGGAAGCGTCATCCGGACGTCCTCCCCGAGAACCAGCGCGTGTCCGTCTTCCGTAAAAAGGCAGGGGGCGTTCATCGGCGTATGTCCTCCGATTCCGAGCTTTCCGCGATAGCTTCCCCCTGTCACCGACCGGTCCCAGAGCAGGATATCCGGGTCATTATCCGAAGGGATCTCTGACACAAGGCCCGCGTGAACCGCGATAAACCGGTCCGTCTCAAACCAGAGCGGTGTCCGCGAAAGAAACCGGCCCACCTCCTCCAGCGGCTGATGGTGCAGTTCAAAGGAGGCGAGGGTCCGGAGTCCGCCGTTGACGCGCCAGAGCTCAAGAGCTGCGGGATTGTTCAGATAATCCAGCAGGAACTGGTCATGATTTCCCCGTACAAGAATGAACCGTTCTCCCATCTCAGCCGCCAGCTTCCGAACCGTCCGGTAGACCGCATAGGAGTGGCGCCCCCGGTCGAAAAGATCGCCCAGAATCACCAGGCGGTCCTTCGTCCGGTCGAGCTCCGCCTTTCGAAGCAGCGCCGTCAGCTCCAGCGCGCAGCCGTGAATGTCGGTGGTGATGATCGTCTTCATGAGATCTCATCAACCATGCGTCCGACGGCGGCGGACAGCGCGTCCACCCTGCGCGCCGCACCGGTCCCGTCTTCCGCCTTCGCATAATAGTAGAACTTGATCTTCGGTTCCGTACCCGACGGGCGCATCGCGAACCAGCTTCCGTCCGCGAGCGTGAACTTCAGCACATTCGAAGCCGGAATGTCCTCATACCCGTGCAGATAATCCGTCGTCTCCGCGACCGGAACGCCTCCGAACCGATCCGGCCTGCCGGCACGGAAAGCGTCCATGATCCGGCTGATTCTCTCCTGCCCCTCCCGGCCTTTCAGCACAACGGAGACCTGACTCTCGGCAAAGTAACCGTATGTCCGGTAAAGATTCTCCAGGTAATCTCGCAGAGAGACGCCCTGTCTCCTGCAGTATGCGGCAAGCTCCATCATCAGCATGCCCGCGCAGACGCCGTCCTTGTCCCGCACCTTTTCGCCCGGCGCGCAGCCGATGCTTTCCTCATAGCCGAAGAAGTAGGCGTATCCCTTCGATTCCAGCTCCGGAATCCGTCCGCAGATGTTCTTGAACCCCGTCAGTGCCTCGAAGACATGAATCCCGTACGCATCACAGATCGTCCGCCCGAAATCTCCGGTCACGATGGACTTGATCATCGCCGCCTTCTCCGGAAGCCTTCCCGCCGCCTTCTGACTCTCCGCCAGATAGGCAATCAGCATCGCTCCTGTCTGGTTTCCGTTGAGAAAGCGGAAGCCTCCGCGTCCGTCGGCGATCTCAACCGCCATCCGGTCACTGTCCGGATCAGTGGCGATCAGCAGCTCGGCCCCTGTCTCCCGCCCGAGTTTCTCCGCCAGTTCAAAGGCCTGCGGGTTTTCCGGATTCGGAAACGGGACGGTCGTGAAGTCCGGATCCGGATCCCGCTGTTCCTTTACCACATGCAGATTCGTGAATCCGCGGCGCGCCGCCATCTCCCGCATCGGAAGGCTGCCCGCCCCGTTGAGCGGCGTATACACCACCGGCACGCTCCGGTCAAGTTCCGCATCCGGCCGCTGCTGCATCGACAGCACATACGCAAGGTAAGCGTTGTCCATATTCTCACCGAGCATATGGACATATCCCTGGCGAACCGCTTCCGAAAGCGGCATCCTCCGGAATGAATCAAAGAAGCCAAGCCGGCAGATCTCCGCGAGCATGCCGTCGGAAACGGCGCCCGAGATCTGAGCTCCGTCCTCCCAGTACACCTTGTAGCCGTTGTACTCCTTAGGATTATGGCTCGCCGTCATGTTGATCCCCGATACCGCCCCCAGCGTACGGATCGCGAAGGAAAGCTCCGGAGTCGGCCGGAGCGACGGGAAAAGGTAGACATCGATACCGCTGCCCGCAAGAATTTCCGCGGCCAGTTCGGAAAATTCCTTTGAATGATGACGGCAGTCATAGGCGATCACCACTCCGCGCTTCCGATCTCTGCCGGAATGCAGAATATAATTTGCGATTCCCTGAGTGGCCCTGCCGACCGTCAGGCGGTTCATCCGGTTCGTTCCCGCGCCGCAGATACCCCGAAGCCCCGCGGTCCCGAACACGATATCCTGATAGAAACGTTCCGTGATCTCCGCGTCGTTTCCGCTGATCGTTTCCAGTTCTCTGCGAAGCGGGTCCTCCGCCTCAAGATGCTCCATCCATTCGCCATATCGTTCTTCCGCGTTCATGACGCACCTCCTTCTCCGTTCCGTTCGTTCTGATGATCCTATTCTAACACAGCGTCCGTCCTGCCGGAACCGGCTTCCGCACCGAATCCGGGATGACACATGCTGATCAAAGAAAACGGCCCGCGGAATCCGCGGGCCTTCCCTCCTGGCGCCGGTCCATTCTCAGATCACGAGACTTCCGAGCACCGGTTTTCCGTATGTTGTGACGATGTTCATCAGATCATCGGTCTGCGCATAAGAAGACTCTTCGACAGAGGCCGCCATCACCACCGCGTCGCAGCTCTCCAGCTTCTCCCACGCTCCCGGGTCGCCGCTGAAGCGGCTGATCGGAAGAAGCGCAGATGCGCCTTCCTTCGCGGCTCCGGATAGAGACGAGGCGGCGTCCGCAAGCAGATTTTCCCGCACATCGCCGATCAGAGCGATCTGCTTTGCGCCGCTGGAGAAATGATTGAGGTTCTCCGCGGCGATCCGGTAAGCCGTCGCCGGATCCTGCGCGCTCAGATACCGCCGGTCGATGCCGGCCGCCCAGCGTTCCAGTCCGCGGAGCGTTCCGATATCTTTCTTCGGCACGACGCCCAATTTCCGGATCTGGTAGAGCTCATTGAACTCCCGTGCGGAAAGTACCCGCCCCCGCGCCATCTGAACGAGAACGCAGCAGATGAAGAACAGAACCGCGCCGGCGGCAAAGCCCGCTGCTGCATGCTTTACAGACGAGACCAGCACGTGCCGGCGGCTCATCACCGGTGCGGACGTCTTCGATGTCGCCGCGGTCACGGCCGCGCTGCTCCGGTTCCGGTCGATATTCGTCTTGAACGTATCCTTGGCCGTCATCAGCGAATTGATCTCACCCACGCGTGCCGAGTGCCACCCGAAGCTGCCATTCTCCGTCGAATGATAGGACGCTTTTCCCGTGACGACAATGCTGAAGAGTTCCGGATCCGCGACAGACGAGAAGTCCGCCTTCTGAACCTGACGGAGCACCTCGTCCCGGATCGCCGCCGCCTCCTCATCGGTCCGTCCCCGCGTCTGGAATGTCAGGGCGTGAGCATTGGTGTCATAGTTCACCGTGCTGAAAAGCTCCTTCACATAGACCGGTTTCGTGTCAAGCTTCTTCGCGAGATCCGTCAGATCAAGACGTGAGGAAATAAAAATGTTCATCCAGCGCAGAAGCGCATTGGCCTCGTCGCTGCTCCAGCTGTAGTCAGCCTCCGACGTTCCGCCGGAAGCGGCCGCAGCCTTCTCCGCCTGCTCTCTTGCCTTCGATTCATCGACATAAATGTCAAAGGAAGCGTATGAAACATTCGCAAAATCAAGCTGCGCAAGCAGAGAATTGGCCAGGTAGTCCTGTCTGGACGCAATCTCACGGTTGATCCGTTCCAGTTCCTTCTGATACGTCGACGTACTCTCTTCTGAGGCATCGGATCCGGCCGTCTGTCCGGTCTGCTGCTCCGTCTTTTCTCCATTCGCGTCCGTATAGGGCCAGAGCTTCTTCACCTGACGAGCGCCGAAAACAGCCGCCAGCAACAGCGCCACGGCCAGCATTCCCTTCCAGCGCTCAAGGACCATTCTGAGCATCGTACTCATTCTGACTCTTCTCACGCGGTTCATTTCTCCTGCGAACCTCCTTCCGATCCTGCCTTCCCCTCTGCGGGCATGACGCCGTCGAGAAGAAGTCTCTCATACTCGCTGACGATAAACGGCCAGCTGAATGCCTCTCTGATTCTTTTTCTTGCACGCTGCCCGAAAGGGATGATCTCCGTCTCCGTCATCCGGTCCGCCCGGTCAATGAGAGAACTGAGGCTGCCCTCCTCAAGTGTCCAGTAAAGCGCCGCGTCTTTCGCGACCTCCCGGTTGAACCCTACATCATAGAGCAGATTAAGGTCCGTTGCGCCCAGTGCCTCCAGAAGAGACGGGTTCGTCCCCCCGACCGAGTGCCCGTGAAGATAGGCATGGGCTCCCCGTCTGATTTCTTCCAGCAGATCCTGATCATAGACGGTTCCCGCGAAGCAGACTCTGCTGTCCTCTGTAAAATGCAGCCGCCGGTCCAGCTCTTCATAAAGAATCTGATTCGGCGTGGTGATGATCACCAGCTTCCTTTTCGTACCGGACCGGAGAAATTCGCGAATCATCGTTTCATAATTGTTTTCCGGCACAAAGCGGCCGACGATCAGATAGTACCCGTCCGCACTCAGCCCGTGCGTATCGAAGAACGTCTGACAGGACGGACTCCTGTCCGCTCTGCCCGTCGGACGCATCTCCGATCCGTACGCGATGTAAGTCGTCACCGGATGCAGGCGGCTGTATTCAGTCCGAATATAGCGTTCGATGGTCTGGCTGTCGCAGATCAGAAGATCAGCATGCTTCACCATCAATCGCTCCGAGAGCTTCCAATAGCGCCGGACGGGCGGACTCCACTTCGCTCTCATCCACTCGTGCCCGTCAGGATTGACGAAAAGCTTTCCTCCCAGGCGATGAATCTGACGGGCGTACTTCCATATAAAGGGTCCGACGCGGCAGGCAAGCACATAGACGACCGGCTCACAAATCTCCGTATGTGTTTTGATATAGCGGATTACGCGGCGGAGCGCGGCCAGATCATAGTATACGGACATCTGCGGCTTCGTACCCGGCGCGCGGATCGTGAAGCAATCCGCGCCATTGTATCGAAAGACACGGTCGTCCTCTCCCTTGCATGCGACATGATACCGGATCCGGTCCGAACGGCGATACTCCGTCAGTTTGTCCACAAAGGTCTCAAACCCGCCGTAAGCGGCCGGGATTCCCTTGCAGCCGATGATGAAGACATGACGTACCTCGGCCGTTCGGTTTGTGTCAGTTGATTGCATTTTTCACTCCATATTTCAGACAGATTTCAGCGTTTTCCGGATGAGCCGGTGCAATGCGGCGCTCCCTTTTTCAGAACCCTCTGGACAAGGAACACCGTAAGGAACGAATCCCTCAGCAGCACCAGTACCAGTACATAGACCAGAAAGCCCGCCGCAAAGGCCGCCAGAATCGACAGCATCGGATGACGGATCAGCTTCATCAGCGCCAGAATCGTCCCCAGCGTGGCTCCGCCCGCCGCCAGCTTCTTCCAGGAAAGCCTCCAGAGTTTCCCGGCCGTCATATACCCCCGTGAGTGCCGGACGTAAAGGACCGTGATCGTGGTCTCGGCCGCCAGTGTCCCCGGAATGGCGCCGATTGCCTGAAAGCGCGGAATCAGGAGGAGGTTCATGACAAGATTGACGACAGATCCCGCGATGATGTACCTCGAGCTTTCCTTCCTGTATCCGGCCGGCGTATAGAACTGGGAACCGAGACAGTTGCTGATGCCGATGATCACCACCACCGGACTGAGAAAACTGAGGATCGGCGCGACAGGTCCGTACCCCGGTCCGAAGAAGACCGGGACGAAACGTTCCGCGATACCGATCATGCCGAAGGTGTAGCCGATGCCGATGAAGAGGATGTAGTTGGCGGAATCCTCGATTCGTCTCCGAATCTCATCATACCGCTTCTCCTTGAAAAGATACGCGATTCGTGAGCCCATCACCGAGTTGATGGCGGAAAACGTTACCATCTTCACCATATTGACCACCTTCGTGGCCTGCTCATAGTATCCGTTCTCATACGGGTCATGGGTGATCCACTGAATCAGCGATTTATCCAGCACGGTATAAACGGATGTGGCGATCGTCGGGATGAAATAGACGATCGTCTCCCGGAGATGCCGGAACACATGCAGCTCCTTCCGATCCACATGAACGAGGAAGCGCGGAAGATAGATCCACATGCTCAGCGTCCCGAGAAAGCTGGTCACAGTCATCAGCGCCACATACAGCAGCAGATCGCTCTCCTTCTTCACCAGAAGAAACAGCAGCACGACGCCGAGAAGCTTGAAGATGGCGTTCTGCCGGATCGTGTACTCGAACTGTTCCAGTCCCGAGAAAAACCATGAAACATTCATCATCGTCTCGAGAAGCGAAACCGTCAGAATGATGTAAAAGACCCGGTACTCGCGCGAGAAAAAGATCAGCGCGCCCCACGCCAGCAGAACCAGCGCGCCGGTAAAAACGGTAAGCAGCTCGATCTCCCAGAACAGCACGCTTCGCTTATGAGGGTCATGCCTCTCCCGCGCGATAGCCCGGTTGCCGTAGGAGACGGTTCCGAGTGCCGCGAACAGTGCGAAATAGGTCTCCATCGAATTGGCATAGCTGTACATGCCGATCTGCCGGTCACCGAGCACGCGGGACGCGTAGGGCGCCGTAATAACAGGCGTGAGAATGCTCAGAATCTGATAGAACGTGCTGAGCGTCACGTTTTTCCGGAGGCTGACCGGTTTTACGGTATCGGCGTCCGGATTTTTTAGTTCTGTTTCGTTATTCAAGCCGCCGATCTCTCCGTTCTCCCGTATGTCTTCTACTCGTCCGTCTTCCGCCGCACGCTGTTGAAGTCTCTCTGTTCCGATGGATTTTTCTTATTCTTTTTCCGAGGGTTTCATGATCGCGTCGATGGACGCGATGCAGGCATGGCGGAACCCGTTCTCCTCCAGTGCCGCGACGCCTCTGATCGTCGTACCGGCCGGAGATGTCACCTGATCCTTGAGCACGCCCGGGTGGGCGCCTGTTTCGAGCTGCAGCCGTGCCGATCCGAGAATCATCCTGGAGACCAGCTCGTAGGCGGTATTCCTCGGCAGGCCGTAGCGGACGGCCGCGTCGCCGTAGGCCTCGATCATCAGATCGACGAAGGCCGGCCCGCAGCCGGTCACCGCGCCGCCGATTCCCATCAGACGGGAAGGCAGTTCCACGATTCCGCCCGCCGCGCCGAACAGCTCCATGATCTCCTTCCGCTCATCCGGCCGGAGCGAATTCGTCTCCTCAAAAAGAAAGACGCCTTCCCCCACCATCGCCGGGGTATTCGGCATCACGAACTGCAGCCGGACGCCCTCCGGAAGGCTGGCTTCGTAAGCTGCGAAATCCCATCCGGCCGCGATGGAGATCAGGGCTTTCCCGGGCAGCAGCGGTCCTATGTTCATCAGCACATCCCGGATCTGGTACGGCTTGCAGGCCATCACGACCATGTCGGATATGCGCGCCAGTTCCTCGGGTGATGAAACCGGTCTGAAACCGATGCGTTCCGCGTTCTGCCTCAGTTTGTCCTGGTGAGGCGCATAGGCGGCCATTTCATTCCGGCCGATCCGCCCGGATGCAAGAAACCCGCGTGCAAGAGCCTGTGCCATCTGACCCATTCCGATAAAGCCCAGTGTATTCACTGTCCATCATCTCCTTATACTTCGATACCGAAACCGTTCCAAACCGGTTTTCCCGGATAACGCTTCGCCTCTTCCTCGCCTCTCAGCACACGCAGCGCGCCGAGCGCCATCGCCTCCGGCTCCAGCTCGCCCGGATATGCGGTGACCGGCGCGATCCAGCCGCAGCTTTCCCGTATTGTCGCTTCCACCTCGGGGAAGCGGAGAAGACCGCCGGTCAGCACGATCCCGTCTACATGGCCGTGAAGAACCGCGGCCATCGAGCCGATATACTTGCAGATCTGGTAAATCATCGCATTCCAGACCAGCACCGCGCGGCGGTCTCCCGCCTCCGCCAGACGGTGAACGGCGTTGGAATCAGACGTGCCGAAATGGCTCGTCAGTCCGCCGGCCTGGCTGCATAGATCGCGTATCTCTTCCTCTGTTTTCCCTCTCAGATACCGGTTCACATCGGTGACCGCCATCGTGCCCATCCGGGTCGGCGTGAAAGGCCCCTCCCCGCCGCCGGCATCATTTCCGTCAATCATCCGGCCGTGATGGTGGGCCGTGACGGAGATTCCCCCGTCGATATGGCATACGATCAGATCCAGCTTCTCATAGGGCCGTCCGAGCTTCTCCGCGTGTCTGCGCGCAGTGGCCTTCAGGTTCAGCGCATGGGAGATCGCGCGCCGGTACACACCGCGGACGCCTGTAATCCTCGCCAGATCCTGCAGCTCATCCACGACCGGCGGATCCACCATGAAGACCCGTCCTCCGAACAGTTTCTGCACCCGGGCCGCCATCTGAACGCCAAGCATGGAGGAATGATAAAGGCCTCCCTTCGCCTCCCTCGTATCCCGGATCAGACGGTCATCTACCTCATAGGTGCCGCCCGGCACCGAATAGCATCCGCCTCCTCGGCCCACGATCGCGTCGATTCCGCGAAGGTCGATCGAATGATCCTCTATAAACCCGCGGACCACTTCCATCCGGTAATCGAGCTGATCGTTGATGGTCGGGAAGGTAAGGAGAACCTTCGAATCATGAAAGACATCCTCCGTGAACAGACAGGTCTCATCGCGGAAAAGTGATACCTTGGTCGACGTGGATCCCGGATTGATGATAAAGATACGAAATGACTTCATTCCGCTCTGCTGTCCTTTCTTTTGCTGTCCTTCCATCATACCACAGCTGTGAAGACTTATGGTATGATTCTTCCGGGAGGTCAGACTGTATGAATTATTCCGTCAGCGCCGGCGATTCCGCCCCGGCCTATCTTCAGCTGTACCGCCAGATACGGCGCGACATCACCGGCGGCGCCTACCAGTACGGTGAGCATCTGCCGTCGAAGCGGATGCTTGCGGAGGAAACCGGCACCAGTGTCGTCACTACAGAACACGCCTACGCGCTTCTGGAGGAAGAAGGCTATGTGGAGACGCGCCCCCGCAGCGGCTATTATGTCTGCTACCGTCTCGATGACGCGTTTCCGGCCGGGTCTCCGGAACCGGAAGCGCCCGCACGCGCCGTGTCCCCCGGGACAGTTCCCGCACCGGACTCCTCCGCGGAGACGGATCGGACGGCGGATGCATTCCCCTTCACGCTGTTTGCGAAGACAATCCGCAAGGTGCTGAACCGCTACGACGAACGGATCCTGATCCGTTCTCCCTATAACGGCTGTATTGAGCTCCGCTCCGCGCTGGCCCGGTATCTCCGGCGCGGCCGAGGCATCGAGGTGTCGCCGGATCAGATTCTGATCGGATCCGGCGCCGAATATCTCTACAGTCTCATCGTCCAGATGCTGGGACGCGGCCGTCTCTTCGCCCTGGAGGATCCGTCCTACGGCATCATCCGGCGTGTTTACGAAGCAAGCGGTGTTCGGACCGAGCGGCTCGCGATGGGGCCGGAAGGCATCCGCACGGACGAGCTGGCGAAAAGCCGCGCTTCCGTGCTTCATGTCACGCCATTCCACAGCTTTCCCAGCGGAATCACCGCCACCGCCTCAAAGCGGAGGGAATACATCCGCTGGGCCGCCGCGAGAGACGGTTTCCTCATCGAAGATGATTACGACTCGGAATTCACCATCTCGACAAAGACCGAGGATACGCTCTTCTCCCTCGAACCGGACCACACGGTGTTCTATCTCAACACCTTCTCGAAGACTCTTTCCCCCTCGATCCGGATCGGATATATGGTTCTGCCTGCCTCCCGGTCCGACCTGTCTGAGAAGGTTTCCTTCTATTCCTGCACGGTCCCCGTCTTCGACCAGCTCGTACTCGCGGAATTCATCGACAGCGGCGATTTCGAGCGGCACATCAGCCGCGTCCGGCGCGCCCTGCGAAAGCGTTTGGCGAAAGGAGCAGAGCCGTAAGAGCCGGCCGGCGCATGCCTCCGTGATCCGCCTCAAGGTTTTACGGATTTATTACAAAGAATATCATATTCTGTTACGTTTTGCATCACGGTTTTTGTCTTCGCGTCTTTTGTCCGCGGAAGGCCGGGGGTATAATAGCAGAAGCAGTTCAGTCAGAGCAGGGAGGGCTCGCATGCGGACTCATCGCCATACTCCTCCGGATCCTGCACGCATCCGGACTTATTTTCTGAACGAGCGGCAGACGCTGGCTGTCGTGACACTCGCAGGCCTGATCTACAATATCGGTCTGGCCGCCGGGCCCTGGTTCGAAGGCCAGATGGTCCAGCTTCTCTATGAAATACTGAAGGGGCGCAGGACAGGCTCCGACATGCTGCGTCTGGCTCTTCTTTATGTGATGGTGATCCTCGCAGTCCAGGCCGCCCGGTTCTCAAAGCGCCTTTTCGTGCGCAGATTCGCCAACAGCACGCTTCGATCCATGAAGCACACGCTCTATCATAATCTGCTGGCACGTCCGGCCTCCGCCCTCCGCGGCGAAACCGGGATCGGAGGCTATCTGAACCGCGCCGTCTCCGACGCGGAGGCCTGCGCCGAGGGAATGCGCAAGGCGACCACCGAGGTTTTCGACACCGGCGTGGTCATGATCGTCTATCTCGTGATGCTCCTTGCGCTCGATGTCCGGCTGACTCTGATCACGATTCTCTTTCCGCCGGCCGCATACATTCTGGCAGGGAAGCTGAAGAGGCGCGTCACAGGTCTTTCGGCGGAGGCACGCTCCGCAGCCGACCGCCTCGGAGAAGCAACCTGCGACCGTGCGGAAAACGCACTGACGTACCGGGTCTACGGTCAGGAGGCAAACAGAAACGCCCGCTACGAAGCCGTACTGGAGGACTGCGAGCGCCGCAGCATCCTCGCCGGTTTCTGGCAGAACGCGATGCAGCCGGTCTATTTCGTGATCTCAATGGCAGGCACGGTTCCGATCCTTTCACTTGGGATCAGAAATGTCACCGGCAGCGGCTGGACGCATTGGAACATCGCCGCCCTCACCACCTATCTCGCCTGCTTTACCCGGCTGGCGGCCAAATCTTCCCACGCAGCGAAGCTGTTCAATGCGGTGCAGAAGGCTGATGTGAGCTGGAAACGGATCCGGCCCTTTCTCTCCGCAGTGCCGGGAGATCCGGTTTCTCTGCCGCTCTCCGTCGCCGCTCCGGCTCCGCTCACCGTGAGCCACCTCTCCTTCCGGAGTCCCGATGGGAAAGAGCTGCTCCGCGACATCAGCTTCGAAGCCAGGCCCGGCCAGATCATCGGCGTCACAGGAAGCGTCGCATCGGGCAAGTCTGCACTGGGACGCGTCTTTCTCTGCGAAACGCCTTATGACGGCTCGATCCGCTTCGGCTCCGCGGAGCTCTGGCATTCCGTCCATCCCGATGATGAAGCGTGTCTTCCCCTTCAGGTGATCGGTTACCTGGGGCATGACCCGGAGCTGATCAGCGCGTCCGTTGAAGAGAACATCACGCTTGGCGACGCGGACCCGGGCGGCGGACATGACCTGCTGACAGATGTGCTCACCGCCGTCTGCATGGACCAGGAGGTTCTCGATTTCCGGGACGGCATCCGCACCCGTATCGGGGAAGGAGGTCTCCGTCTTTCCGGAGGCCAGAAGGCCCGGCTCGCGCTTGCCCGAACCCTCTACCACCGGCGTCCGGTCATGATTCTCGACGATCCGTTCGCCTCCGTTGATTCCGCCACCGAACGGCGTATCCAGTCGAATCTCCGACGGCTTGCGGGAGATTGCATCATCATCCTCATCTCCCACCGACTCGCCTGTTTCCCCGATCTGAACGGTGTCCTCTGGATGAAGGATGGAACCGGCCGCTTCGCCGATCACACCACTCTGATGCTGAGCGAGCCGGAGTACGCGGCGCTCTACAGCATGCAGACAGCCGGAGAGGAGGCAGCTGGCCATGAAAAGACAGAATAACGGGCAGACCGGAAGCGGCGGGCCGATCCGGAGAATCATGTTCGCCACGATCCGTTCGAACCGGAAGATTTCGGCCGGACTTGCCGCATCGGTCGCGGGCGCCATCATCCTCAATCTTCTCCCGCCTCTTGTGCTGGGATCCGTCATCGACCGCCTGACACGCTCACGGAACGTCCCCGTCCGGTACGCCTTCCTCTACTTCGCTCTGCTTGCAGCCGGCGGATTGATGACCTCCGTCCGCGAAGCGCTGATCACGGTATTCGGTCAGAAGATGACCCATGCGCTCCGAAGCCGCATGTCGGAAAAGATGCTCCGCCTTCCCTCCCGCTACTTTACATCGCACGAAAGCGGCGAGGTGACCTCTCTTTTCGTCAATGACGTGGACACCGTGGAGGACCTCTTCTCTTCCGGCGTCATCAGCATGTGCTCGGATCTGGCCGGCGTGATCAGTGTGATGGCCGTGATCTTCACAAAGAGCCGCGGCCTCGGTCTCCTGATGACAGCCGCAGCCGTCATTCTCTTTGTGATGACACGCCTCTTCCAGATCCGGACACTTCGCGCGCAGATCGAGAACCGGCGCGCCATCGGACGCGCCAGCGCGCAGATACCGGAGACCATTCGGAATATCCGGATGATTCATGTTTTTCACGCGGAGAAGTATATGGAGAACGTCTACGATGATGCGGTGGACGACAGCTTTCAGGCGATGGAGCGGGCCAATTTCTTCGACGCGGTCTACTCGCCCATCGTTCTCACGGTGAGCTCTGTCATCATCGCCGTGATGATGGCCGCCTCCGGTCAGGGCGACGCCTTCCGCTCCTTCTTTGGCGTCACCGTCGGAACCTCCGTCACCCTGATCGCCTATGTAGGAAAGGTATTCGGTCCGCTTGAGAGCATCGGCATGGAAATCCAGAATATCCAGTCCGCTTCCGCCGGCCTCACGAGAATCAGAGAGTTTCTGGCCCTTCCCGACATGCAGCCGAACGGATCCGCAAGTCCGACTGAGACGGAGAAGGAGGCTGTGAGCGCTTCTTCCAGTTCCGGAACGGATACGGAGGAAGCGGAAGCCGGACGGGAATCGTACCCGAAACGCCGCGGAAATGAAATCCCGGAAGAGGACGACGCGGTTCGAATCGACCGCCTCTGCTTCGGCTACGACGAAGATCATACGATCTTCTCGGAATACTCGCTCATCGTCCGAACCGGGGAGACCGTTGTTCTGACCGGACGGACCGGCATCGGAAAAAGCACGCTGTTCCGGCTGATTCTGGGACTCCTCCGGCCGGATCGGGGAACGGTCCGGGTCTTCGGGGAAGACCCATCCCGGATCAGCCCTTCTCTCCGCCGCCGTCTCTTCGGATATGTTGAACAGACGTTCCGGCCGGTACCGGGGACCGTTCTCGATCAGATCACGCTGGGCGACCCGGCCGTCAGCACCGATGATGCGCAGCGCGCGCTTTCCCTCGTCGGGCTCCCGGACATCCCCCTCGATCTTCCGTTCAGCGAGAGCCGTCTCTCCCGCGGTCAGGAACAGCTGCTTGGCATCGCGCGCGCCGTGGTGCTCAATCCGCGCCTTCTCCTTCTTGACGAAGTCACAGCCAGTCTGGACGCCGGAACTGAAAAAACGGTCCTCGGCGCGCTGAGGGCAGCGTCCGAGGGCCGTACGGTCATCTCAATCTCGCACCGTCTCTACGAGACAATGGGCGGCAGAACCGAGGAGCTGGTCTGAACAGAGACACGGAGCAGACCGTTATTCGTCCGTCTGAAGGCTCGCCTCCAGATTCGCGCTGTTATCCTCGTCCGTATTGTCCTCGTCCGTCTCGCCTCCGGTGTAGGTCTCGTTATGAATCACAGGCACCGTATTGTCACGGTCATAGATGATCACCGGCGTCCCGGTATCGATGTTCTCGAAAATCCTCTTCACCGCGTCATACGGCGTATTGATGCAGCCGTGGCTGCCGTCCGTCAGCCAGATATCGCCGCCGTAGTCGTCCCTCCAGGAGCTGTCATGGATGCATATACCATTGTAGGCAACAGGCATCACATAGTTCGCGAACGACGAACCGTAGCTTCCCTTCATCGTGTGGTCCTTCAGCTTATCCAGAATACAGAACACGCCCGGCGGCGTCGCCCGGGTCTCTGTCGCGAGACCGGAGACGATATCCGTGTCGACAAAAAGCTCACCGTCCACGTAGTACCACATATGCTGCTGGTCGAGACTGATCTCCACATAGGTATTGCCAAAGTCCCCTCCGAGATCATCCCGTTCCCGGCCGTAGGAATTCCAGTCAAGCGCCACAGTCTGGGAGGTGCCTGACATCAGCGCGTCCCGGATCGCGGCGGCGCTGGTTTCCTGGTTCATCTGATACCCGAAATCATCATAGGAGCTGCCGCCGACCGTGAGGGTATCGCCCTCATACGTTTTGAACTGACGCTCCTTACCGAAGGTGTCGTATGCATCCGCCAGCTTTTTCGTGTAGGCGATCACGGCGTCTGAGCTGATGTTGACCGATGAGCCGTTATACTGAATCCAGTCAACGAACTCGCTCTTGTCCAGCGTCACATAGACGCCGCCCTCCATGTACAGCTTCAGGACGACGCTCTCCATCGGCTTGATCGCCGAAATCGCCGCGGCAAGCGACGGATCGTCCGAACGGACAGACGCCGTGAGGTAACAGCCCGTCTTCTCCAGATCAAGCGTATCCGCACCCTTCTCAAGCGCTTCCCTGACGGCCTCAAGCGTCTTCGCCTCATCCAGCCTTGTACCGTCATCCTCCGGATGAATGAAATAACCGTCCGTCGCGTTCCTGTCGAGATAGGCGTCCTTCGGATCCCGGACACCGCTTCCGGAAATACAGTCGAGCGCCTTCACCGCAGCATCCAGCTTTTCTTCGTCGTACCGGACGCCGGATTCCGTTTCGATGATGGTATTTCGAATGAACGACAGCGGCCAGAGCCAGTAATCCTGATCATCGATCAGCTGCTGAAACGTCATATTGGAGGTCAGTTCGAATCCGATGGCGTCCAGATCAAGGCTTTCCTCCCCGCCTTCCTTTTCCAGAATCGTAAGCGTCCGTCCCGCGTAGGTTTTCTCAAACTTCTTCTGCGCTTCGGAGGCGTCCAGACGGCTGTAATCCACCCCGTTGACCGTCGTCATCGGAAGAAAACGGCCTCTCAGAAGGATCCAGCCGGCGCCGTAGCCGGCTAAAAGGGCCGCGACGCAGATCAGAAGCATAATCCTGGCAGCACGGGCCGCGCCGGTTTTCTTTCGCTTTCCGCCGGATGCTCCCGCCCGGCCTTTTTTCAAAGGCACCGCGTTTCCGCTCTGTTCCGCTTCTGCTTTATGCTTTCTCATCTCCCAGGAACTCCCTTACCGCTTCCAGCTGCCCTTCGGCTGCTTTCCGCCCTTCTTCATAGGCACGCTGCATCACTGACTCGTCGTGTTCCACGCTGTGAATCTCAAGCGGCGCGTCAGGCTGAATCACAAGCGCCCTGCCCGCCGCCACATCGTCCCAGACCTGACGCACCTGCTTCCTGTATCGCAGATGACGGTTTGCCAGCGCCCTGACGGTGGCCGGATATTGCCGCAGCGCGACTCGGATCAGCGGCATCAGCCGGTTCGGCTGCTTCACATAGTTCTTCGGCTGGGTGAGGACCACAACGTTCCGGTCGTAGCCGACCGACTCGAAGAAGCGGAGCGGAATCGAATCGGAAATGCCGCCGTCCAGCAGCTCATAGCCGCCGATCCTGACGATCTTCGAAGCGACAGGCATCGACGCGGAGGCGCGCATCCATTCCAGATCCTCGTATGTCAGCTCCTCCGACCGGTGGTATACCGGGCGTCCGGTCCGCACATCCGTGCAGACATACCAGAATTCCATCGGGTTCGTGCGGTATGTCTCAAAATCCATGATATCGATTTCAGTCGGCAGGATATGATAGTCAAATTCCGCTGCGTAGAGATTGCCGGTACGCAGGAAGCTCCCGAGCCCGGCGAACCGCCGGTCATGCGCCATACGGCGATTGTAGCGGATCACCCGCCCCGGCTGTCTCGACTTGTAATTGCAGCCGAACGCCGCGCCGGCCGAGACGCCGACCGCACCGTCGAATTCAATGCCGTTCTCCATGAAAACGTCCATCACCCCGGCCGTGAACAATCCGCGCATGGCACCTCCCTCCAGCACCAGACCCTTCTTCATCTCCTGTCCTCCTTCCGGTTCACCCTTGCTCCGCCGCTCTGCCCCTCCCCGAAGGGAAACGCCGACGTTGTCTTCCTCAATCTTCGTTCAGAATCCGGCTCACGTCAGCCGCCGTCAGGGCCGCCTGCCCGTCCTGCGTCCTGCCGGATGAGTCAGATCCGCCGTCTGTCCCGGCGGAGCCGTCCGCGTCTTCTCCTCCGGAGGTCTTTGATTCGCTTCCGGCACCGGCGTTCTCCGAAGTCGCGGCCGCCGTCAGATACGGGTTGGAGGGATCCGGATCCGTCGGATCCCAGCCCTTCTTCGACGTATCACTGAGATCGATCTGAATTCCTTCCGGTCTTCCCATCGGTCCCGGCGAATTGGCGTCGTCATAAATCACGCAGGGGAATCCGTCCGGACAGTTGTCATAGATCCACTTCGCGTCCGCGACGCAGAGACGGACGCAGCCGAGACTGGCGGTCGTCCCCAGCTTGTTGAACTCCTCGGACTCCAGATCAGCCGGGTTCTCAGTGAAGTAAGGCACCGAATGAAAGAGGATATGTCCGTTGATCCGCGTCGCGTACTGGCCGAAGGAATCGTCATAAAGCGTCTGCCATCGGTAGCGCTCCTCCGTGGTGAACCTCCCCACCGGCGTATCCGTTCCCGTGCTGCAGAGAAAAACCTGAACCGGAACCGTGTAACGCCCGTCCGAATCCTGCTGATAGACCGTCACCACGTTCTGCTGCCGGTTGACCGCGACCAGATACGGCTGGTTCGTCACACCGGACGCATCCCAGAGGATCGCGAAATTCTTCCCCTGATACTGCGCCACATCGCTTGAAACCGTCACCACACGCTGCACGGTCGAGGTATTGCCGAGCGCATCCGTCGCCGTATAGGTGAGCGTCGTGTCCCCCGGCTGTGAGGTATCTACGCTCTGCGGCTCAACCGCAAGCTGCGGAGCGTCGTCGCTGTTGTCGGTGACGGAGACGCCGCTCATCACATCGAAAGCATCTCCTGTCCTCACGACCGTATACTCCGCACCAAGAATCACCGGTGCAGCAAGATCCGCGTCTTTGACGATAACCGTCACCATGGAGGACGTCTGGTTTCCGCCCGTATCGGTCGCCAGCACCTTCACGTTCTCGGTGCCCGGTGCGTCAAACTTCATCTCGGTCTTCCCGTCTTCGAAGGTTGTCGTAACCTCCGTCGAATCCGACGCGGACTTCACGAGATCCTCCACCTTCAGCGTGGAACCGACGCCGACCACGACAGTGTCCTTCTTCAGTGTGATGGACGGCGCGTCCGTATCGACCACATGAACCGTGAGATCCGCCTCAACGGACGGATTCGGAGAAAAGTGCTCAACCAGCTTCTCGAGCGCCGATTTGCGGAGCTGATATCGGACCGTGTAATCACCGGCCCGTTTCAGGTCAACCCGGGAATCATCGATCGTGAGATCTCCGGTCCTCGCGTGCAGGATTGTGTAGCCGACCTGATCTTTGCTGAATGTCTCGCCGGCTTTCACGGTGACCTCACTCTGGTCGAGCGTCACCGAAGGTCTCGATGTGGCGCTCCACACCGCGATGAAGCAGACGGACAGAAGCAGCAGCGAAGCCGTGACGGCCAGCAGCGCGAGAAAAAACATCCGCAGCCCCCGTCTGAATCGATTAACGTTAGCCATGTATTTCCTCAAGTGAACGGGTTGTCGGTTGCATTTCCATCCGATTCCCATCGGACAGTCTGAAACGGCGTGATGCGGAAGGCACCACGTCGCTCTATCTTAGCGCATACAAAGACCTGGATGCAACCGGAATCATTTGATCCGATGCATCGCCGGCGCTTGATTTTTGCTATTTTATGCCTCAATCACTTTTCCTATGGGATTTGGGGTTCCGGACCACCTCAGCCCGGCTTAAGTCAAAGAGCTTGAGGAAGAAGTAGTCATCATCCGGGTATCCATATCCCTGACGCCGAAGCGTCTTAATCTTGTTGTTGATGCCCTCGATTTTGCCAGAGGACATGTCGTAAGTTGCATGGGCAATAATGCCTTCGAAGTGTTTGGACAGTAGTCTGTGGAACCACATGAGATGGACATTCCCAGTCTCTTCGCAGAGGTCCATGACTTTTTCAATGTCCTTCATCATCAAAGTTTCGTCCACACGGCTGTAAGCCAGAGTCAGAGTTTCTTTGATGAGATCACAGGTGAACAGGAGCTTGTTCTCTTTGAGCAGGTCATCGTAGCGGGCTTCATACCCCTCCTTGCGCCTGTACTCTTCCTTGCAGAACATCTCGCTGCCCTTGGAGATAACCTTGCCATCACGTGCCTCCTGGTCCTTCTTCCGAAGGGTCTTTCTTGAGGACGTGAGGATATACTTTGACCGTTTCAGCTGGCGTGCGCCTTCGAAGTTGCCCTCATCGTAAAGCCTGCGCTGTTCGTCCTTCCGGATCTCGCTGACCACCTTATCGTTGAAGTTCTTAACGATGTGGAAGTAGTCAAAGACCGGCTGGATATGAGGGCACTTTTCCTCGAAGGCTTCCTGGAAATCGGAGTTCATGTCACAGGCAACCGCCTCGACATTGTCCATCCATTCCAGACCGATATGCTTGATGAAGTCATACACGACCTGCTTTTTCTTGCCGTGCGAGATCCAGAGGATATGCCCGGTAAGCATGTCGATGATGTGAGTGGCATAGCGGTGTCCGTCGTGCAGCTTGAACTCATCAATGCCGAGGAAACGCGTCGTTTGCTCAGGTTTTATCAGTGTTTGGCCATCAATGGTGTATTGTAACTGTTCAGAACCCCCTGCACTGACATAGTTTTACATAATAGTGACACGTAACATTTGATATTTTTCCTTAATAGTGATACAATATAATAAAAGTAACACTATTAAGGAGACAGATTCATGGCAATCGTAAAGGTTCATAATAAAGCTCGCAATATAACATATGTCTATGAGTCTGTTTCCTATTGGGATAAGGAGCTGAAGCAGCCCCGTTCCCACCGCAAGCTGATTGGCCGCATCGATCCTGCCACAGGCGATATTGTCCCGACGGGAAAGCGGACAAAGGCAGATGCTGCTTCCCTGACCCATAGTGATACAGACTATAGGGCATTGTATGAGCAGGCTCTGGCAACAATAGCGCAGAAGGATGCCCTTATTGCAGAGCTTCGTAGTCAGCTTACCGCCGCAGAAGGCGAAACCCGTTTCTGCCGCTGTTCGATGAAAAAGGCTTGTGATATCCTGATGGATACCGCTTCCGGAAAGGAGCGGGTCAATGGATGACAAAGATCTTATTATCGAAACAATGGCAAAACAGAATGCGGATCTCACCGCACTTGTGCAATCACTGACGGAAACCATCAAGGAATTAGAGGAAACTATCCGAGAGCTCCAGCGCCAGCTGAATCAGAACTCCCAGAACAGTTCCAAGCCACCTTCCAGTGATGGTTTCAATAAACCAAAGCCTCAAAGTCAGCGGCAGAAATCCGGCAAGAAGCAGGGCGGACAGAAGGGGCATCCGGGCTCCCATATGTCGATCCCGCATGAACCGGATGAATACAGCAAACATTTGCCGAAAAAGTGCCTTTCCTGCCCGCGGCTGAACGAGTGCGTCATGAGCGGCAAAGTATTTACCTGCGGTGAGAAGCGTTATGAAGTCAATGCAGTCATCACAACCAGGGTGACAGAGCACCAGTCCATCCAGGTGGCATCATGTCCATGTACGGGGGAAGCCCTGGCCGGGGAATTCCCTGAGGGAATCCGGGCATATGTACAGTATGGCGATTCCGTTTCCGTACTTGCCGGATTGCTGAGCACCTATGGAGCAGTCAGCACAATGCGGATCCATGTCCTGCTGGGAAGCCTTCTCGGGATCAGCCTGTCCACCGGGACGATCACCTCCATGGTGTCGAAGTGCGCCCAAAAAGTGGGCGGTACACTTGAGACTATAAAGTCCATGCTGATCGGGTCGAAGGTCGCCAACTTTGATGAGACCGGCACCGACGTGAATGGAAAAACCATCTGGGTGCATAATTCATCCACTTCGGATCTGACCTATCAGACGATCAGCACCAAACGTGGCCAGATCGGCATGGAGGGGAATGGTGTGCTCACCAAGTTTGGCGGTATTGCTGTACATGACTGCTGGTCTCCATACTGGAAGTATGACGATATCACACACGCAGTTTGCAATGGACATCTGCTGCGCGAACTGACCGGTGTTGAACAGTATAGTCCGGGACACATGTGGGCGCCGGGGTTCAAGACCCTCCTCCGTTCCATGAAAAAGGCCCGTGATAAAGCGGTGGTCAAAGGCAAAACGGAACTCAGCTACTATCACCTTCATAAGTTTGACACAGAGTATGACAGGCTTATGATGATGGCAAATGAGGAATGTCCTCTTTCCCCAGATCCGCTAAAGAAAAAGAAAGGGCGGAAGAAAAAAGGGAAAGAGCGGTCGCTCATCGAACGCCTTATGGCACTCAAGGCATCAGTCTGCCTTTTTATCAGGGACTTCGATGTTCCCTTTGATAACAACCAGGCGGAGCGCGATGTCCGCAATGTCAAAACAAAAACCAAGGTGTCCGGATGTTTCCGTACAGAAAGTGGGGCGCAGGATTATCTGGACATCATGTCATACATTAGCACAGGCAGGAAGCACGGTATCAGCGCTTATGAAGCTTTGACAGCTGCTTTTACTGGGAACGCTGAGATCGTCCTGCAGTAAGCAGGGGTTCTGAACAGTTACGGTGTATTTATCCTGAAGCCGTTTCAGATCGATCGCCTTTACTGTATTCTTGCCAAGTCCGGTGATCTCAGACACCTGCTTCAGCGTATAAGTCCCTGTAGCGAGAAGGTCCTTCGTGTATTGCAGAAGTTCCTTTGTGATCCGATGATGATCGGCCATGAAAGGAACAGACTGCATCACGGTTGCGCCGCAGTGAGGACATTCCAGCTGATTGCGTCTGAATGAAAGGTAGCCAAAACTTCCTCCGACATTCAGGTGCTGCACAGCAATAGGATGCCCGCCATGAACATGCATCTTTTTGCCGCACTTCGGGCAGATGCGATCAGAATCCTGTATGTCCAGGGTTCCCTCATAACGGTAGGCAGTACGGCCGGACCTGGTAGTCTCAACCGTCGTTTTGGTGTTGTAGAAGCTGGTCATGGAGGAAGGAACCATGAGGAAATTTCCGGTAAAAGCGGAAAAAGACAGTTGCCCGTTTGCGTCAGTCCGAGTACAATTCATGCAGAGGATCTCCCTTCTGTTTGGGTTGTTACATCCGCCAAGATGCAACTCGAATAGTACAGGAAGATCCTTTTTTATGCAATTGTTTTATGGTCCCGGCAGCGCCTCGCCTGTTCCGAGGAGCAGAACCAGAGGCATGATCCCAGCCGCCGAAGGGGATCCTTGACAGGGTTCTCAGGAAACGTTACACTTCCGAGCCCGACGGCGATGGAGTCTGGAGCCTGTCCCTGAGTTCTTCGCCGTCGGCATAGACCGGACAACGTTTCCTGAGGTTCATGTCAAGGACGGCGTCCGTTGAAACTATTAACCGGGGAGAGCGCTCACATGTTCACCCCACACCAAAAATGATTGACCCTATTTTATCGCAGAAATATGTACGGAATGTGTCGAAAAAACGACGCTTGCAAACCGGCTTGTGCTAAAATAAAAGCAATCTGATAAGCCTGCGGGCCAGATGAAAGGAGGCAGAAGTATGGAAAACTACCGGAAAATCGCATCGAAGGAATTTCCCGACGTCATCCTGCGGGTTGTGCCGGGGCATTTCGTCACACCGAACTCCCATGTCAACTACTATCTCGACATGACGGCGATCAAGTCGCGTATGACCGAAGCCCGGGCGGCTGCGAAAGCCCTCAGCTCGATCCATTATTACACGACGCCTGTGGACACGATCGTCTGTCTCGACGGCACGGAGATCATCGGCGCCTATCTCGCGGAGGAGCTCTCAAAGGCCGGCGTCATCTCCATGAACGCTCACAAGTCGATCTACGTTCTGACGCCCGAATACAGCGCGGCAGGACAGATGATCTTCCGTGAAAATCTGCAGCCCTGGATCCGAGGAAAGAACGTGCTTCTGCTGCTTGCTTCCGCGACCACCGGCACCACCATTGTCCGGGCTGTCGAGTCGCTCAGGTACTACGGCGCGGCCATCAGCGGCCTCTCCGCGATCTTCTCGATCGCGACGAAAATCGGAGGGCTTCCGGTTTACTCGATCTTCTCCAAAGCCGACCTTCCCGACTACGCGTCTTATTCTCACGAGGAGTGCGTCCTCTGCCGGAACGGTCAGAAGGTGGACGGCATCTGCAACGGCTTCGGTCTCTCGCCGCTCTGACTTCATCCTGAAAATGCCGGGGCGCCGGCTTTTCCTTCCCGGCCGGCGCCCCGACTTTTCCCTTCCTCTGTGTTCAGACCGCTTTCATTCGTTCTCCGCTTCCCAGAGCGCGAAATCTTCCATAAACTTTCTGGTATTATTCCGGATATCGCCGCGGTACACGGCGGATCCGGCGACGATCACATTCGCGCCGGCGTCCAGCACCACACGGACATTGTCCGTCTTGATGCCGCCGTCCACCTCGATATCCGTCTCACGGTCAAGGCCGGCGAACATCCGGCGCGCCGCGGCGATCCGTCCGGTTGAGGCGGGGATGTAGGACTGGCCTCCGAATCCCGGCTCCACCGTCATCACCAGAAGCATATCGATCGCTTCCGCCAGCGGTCTGACCGCCTCCACCGGCGTCGCCGGTTTGATGGCAAGCCCCGCCTTTTTTCCCGCCGCATGGATCGCGTCGATCACCGCCCGGGGGTCCTCCGCTGCCTCGAGATGGAAGGTGATCAGATCGGCACCGCAGTCCGCCATCCGTTTCACATAGCGTTCCGGATGCCAGACCATCAGATGCACATCAAAGAGCTGGTCCGTGACCGGCCGGATCGACCGGATCACCGGATCTCCGAAAGTCAGCTGCGGCACAAAGCTTCCGTCCATCACATCGATATGGACGATCTGGGCTCCGCCCTCCCGTGTCCTGAGAATATCGTCGCCCAGATGGCTGAAATCTGCCGACAGAATCGAAGGCGCAAACAGGATCATTTCGCCTCCATGAATGCCCTGACCTGCTTATAGATCCCCTCGGCATCCAGCTCGTATTTATGAATCAGCTCAGCCGCCGGACCGGATTCGCCGAAGCGGTCGCGGACGCCGATACGGTACATCCGGGTCGGGCAGCTTTCCGCGAGACACTCGGCCACCGCGCCACCGAGGCCGCCGATGATGCTGTGCTCTTCCGCCGTGACGACGCGTCCGGTCTTCTTCGCTGAGGCTGTAATCAGTTCCTTGTCAAGCGGCTTGATGGTGCAGATGTTGATCACCTCCGCATCGATGCCGTCCGCCTTCAGGCGGTCCGCCGCTTCCAGAGCGGCGTGGACGCAGATACCGGTCGCAACGACCGTGACGTCGCTTCCCTCGCGCAGCACCTTGCCCTTTCCGATCTCGAATTTCTCGTCGGGATCATTGATAACCGGAACCGCCGCGCGGCCGAACCTGAGGTACACCGGTCCCTCGAAATCAAGTGCCGCCTTCACGGCCTTTCTCGCTTCCACATCGTCAGCGGGGCACATCACCGTCATACCGGGGATCACCCGCATCAGAGCAAGATCCTCGAGGCACTGATGGGACGCGCCGTCCTCTCCGACGGAAATGCCGGCGTGCGTCGCCCCGATCTTGACGTTCAGATGCGGATAGCCGATTGAATTTCTCACCTGCTCGTACGCACGTCCCGCCGCGAACATCGCGAAGGTGCTGCAGAACGGGATCAGTCCGGTCGTGGAAAGCCCGGCCGCGATCCCCATCATGTTGCCTTCCGCGATACCGCAGTCGAAGAAACGGTCCGGATAGGCTTTCTTGAACATGCCGGTTTTCGTCGCACCGGCCAGATCGGCGTCGAGCACGACCAGATTCGGGTACTCGGCGCCCAGATCCCGGAGTGCCTCGCCGTAGCTCTGTCTTGTTGCGATTGCCTTCACATCACTCATATCGTCTCACCAATCCTTTCCAGATCCTTCATCGCCTGCGCGTACTGCTCATCGTTGGGGGCGGTGCCGTGCCAGCTCACCTGATTTTCCATAAAGCTGACTCCCTTGCCCTTCACCGTCTTCGCGATGATGGCCGTCGGCATTCCCTTTGTCTCCCGTGCCTCGCGGAAGGCCGCGCGGATCTGGTCAAAATCATGGCCGTCGATGTTGATGACATGGAAATTGAATGCCTCGAACTTCCTGTCGATCGGATACGGATTGTTGACCTCGGTCACCGTTCCGTCGATCTGAAGGTTGTTGTTATCCACGATGACGCAGAGGTTGTCGAGCTTCTTCGCTCCGGCGAACATCGCCGCCTCCCAGACCTCGCCTTCCTCGATCTCACCGTCACCCAGAAGCGTGTAGACGCGGAAATCCTTGTTCTGAACTTTTCCGCCCAGCGCCATCCCGCAGGCCGCGGAGATTCCCTGGCCCAGCGAGCCGCTGCTCATATCGATACCCGGAAGATAACGCATCGACGGATGTCCCTGCAGCCTCGAGCCGGTATGCCGGAGTGTTTTCAGCTCCTCCACCGGGAAATAACCCTTCTGCGCCATCGCCGCGTAATAGCCCGGAGCCGTATGGCCCTTGGAAAGCACGAAGCGGTCGCGGTCCGGATCCGCCGGTTTCTTCGGATCCACGCGGAGTTCCTCCATATAAAGGAAGGTGAAGATATCGGCTGCGGACAGCGATCCGCCCGGATGACCCGATTTTGCGGCATGTGTTCCCTCAATGATGCCCTTGCGGACCTCATTGGCTACTCTCTTCAATTCCCGATTATCCAATGTGATTCCTCCTTCTTTGCCTCTTGCCCTGCCAGCTTACTGCCGGACCTGACCGTAGTAGGCATGGGCTCCGTGTTTGCGGTAATAATGCTTGTCCTGCAGATCCTGCGGCGCCGGGACAACCCGCGGGTTGATCAGCTCCGTGCGGTACGCCATCTTCGCGACCTCCTCGAGAACGACCGCGCTGTGAACCGCTTCCACTTCATCCTTCCCCCATGCGAAGGGACCGTGATTCCGGCAGAGGACCGCCGGCACCGCCGCCGGGTCCTTTTTAAGCCGTGCAAATTCGTTCACGATCAGACGGCCCGTATTGGTCTCGTACGCCTCGTCGATCTCCTCCTTCGTCAGACACCGCAGGCAGGGAATCGGTCCGTAGTAATAATCCGCGTGGGTGGTGCCGTAGCAGGGGATGTCGCGCCCCGCCTGCGCCCAGCTTGTCGCATAGGACGAATGCGTGTGAACGACGCCGCCGATCTCCGGCCACGCCCTGTAGATCTCCACATGCGTCGGCGTATCGGAGGACGGGCGCAGAGCCCCTTCCACCACCTTGCCGTCCAGATCCACCACGACCATATCGTCCGGCGTCATTTTGTCATAATCCACGCCGCTGGGCTTGATGACGACCAGCCCCGAGGCGCGGTCGATCGCGCTGACATTGCCCCAGGTGAACGTGACCAGTCCGTACTTCGGCAAAAGCATGTTCGCCTCGTACACTCTCTGTTTTAAATCTTCAAGCATGTCCAACCTCTTCCCGTGCTTCATACTGCACAATGCTCTTTTTTTGCGGAAGCGTTATATCCGCATACATGTTTGATTATACAACAGATTGGCGCGGGTGTATGTGCATTTTTCATGGGTTCAGATGCTGTTTTTTTGCGCGGCTCATTACGAAAAACACATAACAAAAAACGGAGGATGAACTCTCATCCTCCGCCTGTCGAGCGCGAGACGGGGATCGAACCCGCGACCCCCACCTTGGCAAGGTGGTGCTCCACCGCTGAGCCACTCGCGCCTGCGCCGCTTACTGTCTGCGACTTTGCTATCATAGCGCGGTATCGTATCCGTGTCAACAGGAAATTTCAAAAAGACGAACCCGGCATTCCTGCAAAAGCGCATCCGGTTCTGCGATGCAGCGCCGCACCACACATGCGCGATAGTCTTCTCCCCTCCGTCACGGCAGGCTGGCGGATAAGAAAAGACCGCAAAAAAGACCCCATCCGGAATCACCCGGATGCGGCCTTTCCTCTTGTTGATTATCCATCCAATATGTGAACTCACTCAGGTACTGGATGCTGTTATGCAAACAACCTGTGCGAGGTACTTTTGGTGGACCTATCGCAACTTTATTCAAACCCGTTTCTACAGATACGGAAATTCAAAGAAAGCATCAATCCACTGAATATTGGCAGCAATTTGGACAATCTGGCCAAAAAAACAAACCCGCCAGCTAGAGATAATATATCACCAAAACGCCAAAATGTCTATGGCGAGACTGAAGTATGTCGCATACGGCAAAAGCAAAAAAGTTTATCAGAACTAGAAGTCCAAGCCATATGCAAAAGATATCAGTCCGGGGACTCGGTATATAAATTGGCCAAAGACTTCGAGTGTCACAGAAGTACTATTAGTGCAGTATTAAAACGTAATGGCGTAGAGGTATCACATAAAGCATCCACGAAGCCTGAACTCGTCAAGAAGGTGATAGCTCTGTATGCGCAGATGAAGACTCCAAAAGAGGTCGGAACCATAGTAGGGCTCGACTGCGGTACGGTACGGCAAGTATTGAAAGAAAACGGGATTTATATCCGCAAGAGCTGGGAGTATCCGAAGAAATAAGAATCTATTAGCTTAATCGATTCTTCAGCTCTGCTTTAACTTTCTCTAAATCACTATCCGTAAGAAGCGGAATGAGGGTATTGATTTCGTCAATACTCTTATTCCACCACTTGAACTGGAGCAATAGATCAATCAGCTCATCATCGAATCGATTGCGAAGATCACGCGCCGGATTCCCAATTACAATCGTATATGGAGCTACATCTCTGCCAACAACGCAATTCGCACCAATGATAGCGCCATCGCCTATATGTACACCCGGAAGAATTACGGCATCTTGGCCGATCCACACATCATTTCCAACCACCGTATCGCCTTTAAGTGGCAAGTCAGATGGTTTTGGAGGCTCCATATCCCAACCCTCAAGCGTGTAGAACGGAAATGTCGATACGGCATTCATCTGATGATTTGCGCCATTCATCACGAACTCAACTCCGGCCGCAATCTGACAGAACTTTCCAATAATTAGTTTGTCTCCATTCCACTCATAAAGATGGGTCACATGACTTTCGAATTCGGAATCCGCAATATAAGTAAAGTCGCCGACTACAATATTCGGATTCCTGATTGTTGGCTTTACGTAGATTTCCTTATTGTATCCCGCAATCGGATGCACCGCATTCGGATCTGGATGTTTTCCGTCCTTCATTTATTACCTCATTATTCTGGTTTTATTTCTATTATAATGGCTGGCGGGGCATAATTCTACGCGGTCGACGCTTAACGAACTGGGGTTTAGGGCATTTTCCTCAGTTTCCTACAGAGCTTATATCGCCCCCATAATGCATGTATCCACCAACTTATTTTCTCGAACATGTCGAGTCTCCCGTTTAATTATATAAGTAAGATAATCCTTTCCAAAAAACTATAAAAGCATGAGTTTAACGCTTTTTGATCTTATTTTCAGATCATTAAAGTTCAAGATGCTATCGGAATCATAGAAAGCGGCTTAGCTCAAACCTATAAAAATCATCAGCTTCTTTTAGGTAATCATCAAACAAATCATTCGTAGCAAGATTTCCATTTCTGTCGAATGTGATGTTCTTTAACTGGTCGTCTTTCTCTAGCCGATTGATCAAATTGATCGTTAAACCCGTCTTTACAAGATATATTTTCTTCCTATCGGTCGTGCCATAAAGGATTTCGTAGTACTCATCCTCATTCAAAATGGAATAGTCCAGCATCAGTTGGAAGAACATACGCAACTTGAAACTTACGAAATCTTCTTCTATTTTCTGCTTTACTATCGCAATATTAGCTAGCTGTCGGCTAGTCTTTCTACTTAGATCAATGTAAACATTATGATAGGATTCGCGCCCGGTTGCTGCATACGATAATCTGCGAGAATCTCCGCGAACGGATCCTGACCGGGATAATCCTGGTTGTATTCTAGTGCATAGGTGCATAAGATGCCTTTTAATTGCATTAGACCTCCTGATTGGATTGCTGGTACAATCGATGGCCTTGCGTTGACGCAAGCCTCTTCCATTTCTTCCTCGCTCATTTTCTTGCCGCATGCCGAGAGCGACAGAGCCATAAACACTGCCAATAGGAGGGTAATAATTTTTGCATATTTCATCATAATTTCCGGCCGTTCTCGAAGCGATCCGCAAGGCTTTCCGGTTCGCTCGGATTCCCTAAATTCTTCTTGCGCACAGCTTTGTTGCGAATTGCATCCGATCCTTTATCTACGATCTTGTTTCCAATAAAGCCAACCACTACCACCAGCAAGCCTATACAAACAAAAGCCAAAGCGACTATCATACCATCGGACATGTTTGATCCTCCTTACAAAATGCTGTGTTTGGTCTTAAACTCCAGCGGAACCGTCCGTACCTGTGTATTGGGATCTAGACTCAAGAATATCTTCTCCACGGCAGTCGTCAGCTTGTTCATGTTTAGGCCGTCCTGCGGCATTCCATTATGTGTTTTCCAGTTGGTAAACTCAAAACGATATACAACCTGCGTGCCGTTATCTCTAAGCTTATGAAGCTGTGCCGACCAAGTGCTGCCGGTAAATTTGAAAAGCTGCTGTTCGTTGCTGCCTTGCATCTTTGTACGCATTTCGGCATAGTCTATTGCTTTGACCGCCTCGGTAACCCGTGCGGGATCGACCGCTGAAAGAGTGAACTCCTCGGCGCTCTCCATGAAATTTGTGCGTCTGCTAATAATCTTGCCGTCAGCTACCATCTTATTGTGGGATTTCATAGCGAAATAAATCACCACGCCCATCACTGCGGCTACAATAAGCAAAACAAACCAAATCATAATTAGACCTCCAAAATATCTAAGGTAGTGTCAAATTCACCACCTGTTTATAGTGCGAATCTCTTGATTTTACGGGAGGTGCAAATAAAAAGAGCATTGTCCTCCCTTTTTGGTATAATGTCAGCGACCAAACCTTCACTACACAAAAGAGGCAATGCTCGTGAACATTATACTTTATCTTCTTCAGTTGTGCCATCAGCTTTATCAGCAAAACTGCTGGCTGGTTAACTTTATCTGCAGATATATCCCGCTTAAGCAGTGGACCTTTGATGATTCCCATTCCCCCAGGTATCAGAAATTCAAGGTGGACCAGCTTCCCAGGATCATCTACCATCACCAGGATTGGGACTGGCAGGATCTCAATCGCTACTACGCGTGGAAATACGGAAAACCCGTTCAGCCTGTCCGCCGCCGCTCTGAGTGCGATATCCCGGAGCATTGCACCTGCCCCGCCTGCAAAGCGCCTCAGCCTTACCTGTACCGTAACAACGGCAAAGCCGGCCAGTTGATGTGCAAGGTCTGCGGAACCCTCTTTTCGCCAGATGAGAACCGTTTCTCCAAAACCCTTTCCCTCAAGTGTCCTTACTGCTCCCATGCGCTGGTTCGTAAGAAAGACCGGAAGCACTTCATCATCCATAAATGCGTGAATCCTAAATGCCCTTACTACCTGCACAACCTTAAGAAGGTTGACAGGGCAGATCTGGACGAGGATTATGGTAAAAACAAGTATAAGCTGCATTACATCTACCGTGAGTTCACGATCGATTTCTTCAAGATGGACATCACCACCCTGCCGAAGAATGCGTCCTCGCTGAAATTCAGCAAAAACAATGCTTATATCATGTCCCTGTGTCTTTCCTACCGGGTGAATCTCGGCCTGTCACTACGCAAAACCGTGCAGGCCCTGAAGGACATCCACGGCATCTCCATATCCCACCAGATGGTTGCCAACTACTGTAAGACTGCCGCCGTCTGCGTGAAACCGTTTGTTGATACATACCCTTACGAAAAGGGCTCTGCCTTTGTTGCTGATGAGACTTACATCAAAGTCCGCGGCATCAAAGGCTTTATCTGGCTGATCATCAATGCGGCAACCCGGGCTGTGATCGGCTATCAGGTATCTGACAGCCGCAGTGTCGGTCCCTGCATCATGGCCATGCGCATGGCCTTTCAGCATCTAAAAAAACTTCCCGGGAACTTCCGTTTCATCGCGGATGGTTATAGTGCCTATCCTCTCGCCGCCCAGCAATTCTTCCATGAGTTTGGTGAGAAGTTCAAGTTTGAGATTACCCAGGTCCTCGGCCTTACAAACGATGATGCTGTTTCTACGGAATTCCGGCCTTATAAGCAGATGATCGAACGTCTCAACCGCACTTATAAGACCTCCTATCGCCCCACTAACGGCTTCAATAACTACGATGGTGCCAACTACGACCTCGCGCTATGGGTGGCTTACTACAACTTTCTGCGGCCGCATAAACTGCATAAATTCCAGCCGCCGGTTCGTAATGACATCATTGCAAACGGCGAAAACATGCCGGGAAAATGGCAGCTGTTGATCTTCCTTGGCCAGCAGACCATTAAAAAGATGCAGGAGGCTGCCGGATAAGCAGAGAGCGGAACCGTTGTCAAGGGAACCGCGGAATACCGGAGCGGCTTCAGCCGCGAGGATATGCCGCGAAAGTCCCTTGACATAAGGTTCACGGATGATCCTCTTGTAAAGGGAAAGGGGCCGCTGCGCCTTTCCCTGCTTCCGGCGAGGACGGGTCTGGGCGGAGCCCAGGATCCGGGTCAAGGGACGAGTCCCTTGCCGGTTCTTAGGGCAGCGCCCTAAGCCCTCGGAGAGCCTTCAGCAGACTATATCTACAGATTTTCAAGGTTCGTTGGAGCCTTTTTCTTTGGCTCTGGGTTTTCATAGATGACTTGACACTACCATATCTAAATAAGGCTTGTCTCCAATATGGAGAAAAAACATAGGGCCAGTTTCCGTTTTCCGATTTTTCTTCCACAGTATCAGTAGAATCCGAACTTTCCGTCGCACTGACGGTTGCGCTGTCTTTCGATTTACATGCACTAAGGGAAGTGATCATTAAGACAGCCATGCACAGTCACAGTAAGCGCCGTCCTTTTATTAATCGTGTTGCGCATTACCTTTTACCTCCGTTCTGCGACTTGTGCTTCCGGCATACTTCCGCCTATTCCTTGATAAACTGCGTACCGCCGATATAAATCGAATCGCCGGACTTAGAAAATGATTGCTGCCAATCATACGGTATTCCAAACAACGAATAGCTGATTGTGATCTTGTCACCATCAATCTTATATGTTCCGGTGGCGTTAATGCCGAAGGCCGACATCGTTACTGTATCACCTTTGAATGTGAACATCTGCGAAATACCATCAGTGGAATAATATGTACCACTAAGTTTATTGTCACCACAAGCTGTGAGCAGTAGAGAAAGCAGAATAAGAATCATACAAAGGCAAAGTGCGCGTCGTATTTTTATCCCGTTCATTACTTCTTGTCTCCATTCTGTTCCTTATGCTTCCGATACGCCTTTGCCGCCACATCGGCCGCCGCATCGACACCTTTACCAATGGCTTTCTCAATGATTCGAATAATTACAAAGCCGACGATAGAAACTCCGACGCAGGCCAGAATGCCCAGAACCACATTCTCCGTAGATACCCAAGCCAGCAGTCCAACCAGCACCCCGATAATGATAGAATTGTACGCATAAGTCTTTCTCATAGTTCATCTTCCTCTCGTATTCATAGTTGTATGGCAAGTAAACCTATCATCTCCAACATTTTATCTCTGAACATAAAAATCCGCCCCACACAAAAGTATAATTTTTCGTGTGAGGCGGATTTTTTGCATATATTCAGTATTTTGGCAGAACCAATCGCTTTTCTACAACTTCGGCAACGAGCTGGATCGTACTGCGGAAACCGGTTTTCTGCAAGATGTTCTTCACGTGGTATTTGACCGTGTTCGGCGACATATACAATACCGCTGCCATTTCTTCATAACGATATCCTGTCGCTAAAGCGCGAATCACATCCAATTCCCGATCCGTAAATTCGTCGCTTTTCGCCAAACCGATTATTATCGTTGGGCTGTTGTCCGGCCAAACAAATTCACCATTCATTGTTCGGTCACAGATTTCGAGAAGGGAAATATTTCCTTGTTCCTTGTACCAGAAACTGTCACAGCCACTGTCCTTTGCTTTCTGAATAAAAGAGTGTTCCGGCATAGAAGTCATAATAATGACCTTCACATGCGGATAATTCCTTTTAATTTTTGCCGCTGCCACAAGGCCGGATTCATCGTCTACTGTACAGACATCCATTAAAATCAAATCTATTTTATTTCGTATGCATGCAATCTCAGCGTTTGCTGCATTCTCAATAGAGGCTATTACAAAGTATTCCGGGGAAGCGGAAAGATGTCTTTCAAAGGCTTCTCTGGATATCCTGGAATCCTCCACAATTAATACATTTACCATAAACTACTCCTTTGGAATTGTCAGAATGAGCGTGACAGCGCCGTTATAGCGATAGCTCATTGTCGCACCATCCTGTTCCAATCTTTTTCTCAGGCTACTTAAGCCTCCACCCTCCTGAATCGGCGGATTGACGGCTCGCCCATTATTTCGTATTTCTACATCATACCGGCCATTGTTCTCAGAAACGGAAATCGTCAGCTTATCTGCTCCGGCATGTTTTACTGCATTGGTGAGCGCCTCCCGAATAGCAGCGTATAACAACAATAATGCTTTACGTTCTGGGGGCTGTCTTCCTTGAAATTCTACCCGACAACCAATCAGATCTGCTACTTGAATCAGTTCTTTTTGCGGAGAGACTTCTCTTGTCTCGGTAGCAACCGCCGCATTTTCCATATCTGCAATCACATTTTCCCAGGCGGAGAAGAGCTCCCATTCATTCTGTTCATCGTTGTCTTCCGTCAGCACATTTTTTGTCATAATTAGAAGCCGCCCAAAAACATCATGTATCCGCATCTTGGCGCCGAGCAGTTCTTTGTCCAGATTATTCTGGACGATGTTCCTCAGCAACTCCCTCTGCCTGTTATGAAGCTCCGCTACACGACGATTGTTTTCCTCGAGTCTGTTTCTGTATTCGTATAGCTCTGTAATATCCGACGCCTCATACTGCGTGATCTGAGATTTATTCACCTGAAGCAATCTTCTTTGAAATTGCCAAACTGTCCCATCCTCGATTCTGCACAGGATAGACTCTGCCTCTTTGGTATCTTCATGGCTTTGTGGGAGCGCCTTAAGCATAAGTGTCTGCCACATTGCCGTTGCATTTGTGATCGTATGCCCGGTCAGCTCATAGCACACATCGTTAATTTTTTTGTTTGCTAGAATCGGTCTGCCATCTGTCGCTGCGAAGCAAATACCATCTGGGTAAGTATTGATTGCGTTTCGAATCATTCTGGATATGTGGTAGCGTTCTTTTAATTTCTGTAGCATATCACTCACCGCCTTCCGAAAGTACAACCAAATATCCACCCGGAATGTCTTGGTAGGCTGTCGTGTACTCTTCTGCAGCGACAACCGGTATAGACTCTATTGGAAGCTTCTTGGCGCCACTAATTACCAAGAACTGTACCTGTCCTCGTTTTGCAGTAATTGTGATTTCTTTTAAGGCAAAACGCTCATACTCTAACAGATATTCCAGCACATCGAAAATATATATGGAAAAGCCAGCAGAAAACTGCTTACTCGGATTCCAATCAAGCTCTGCCTGAATTCCCAGCAGACTCATTGCAGACTTCATATCTTCAAGGCTAAACCTTAAATCATCCTCATGAATCTCACCGGTTTCTTTTTGAATCAGCCGCAGATTGCATCGACGTTTTACGTAGGTGCCAAGAAGAACCAGTTCTCGCAGATATGCATTCCTGCTGTCCGCCAAATCGCGCTTCTTTGTAATTTCCTTCATCAACCGAAGCTGACCTTGAACCTCTCTTGTTAATTCATCATATATCTGATTTTTCGCTGTCAGGCTTGCTTCCTGATTCTTAGTTTTGATTTCCTCGTCTAAAAGAGCGCCCTCCTGTTCCAGGGTTTCCGCACTCTGGTTCAATTCGTCGATAGTCTTCCGCAGAAGCGATACGTCTTTATTCCAGAGAAATAGCCCGTCCGCGAATTTGTGCATGTGTAGCTCTTTGCCCGGCTCCACTTCAATACGGCCTTTTTCTTGCAATTCTGCTAATTGCTCCTGGGAAATCTCTGTCGCGGCTTTGGATGAAAACCTGTACCTGTCATCCCCAATGATCTGCATTCCGACCGTTGCATGCTCAAAAATCTCCCGATACTCCGTGTTAACGGGGACTAGTCCCATGTAGATGTAGAACTCCCATGTTAGCACCTCGATGTAGTAGATTTTTGCAAACAACTCAATTACCTCGAGATTTGCCAGGCTTGGGAGAAGCTGTAGGGACACCACAAAAAATTCAAAGGAGAAAACGAACACCATGATCGGCTCAAATAATGGAATCAGCCATTTCAGTATCTTTCCACGATCGGCAAGTTGGTTTCTCTTGTATATTAGTAGCACTCGCACGATCATAAGGACAATTCCGAATCCCAATAGCACGAATGTCCCAATATAAGGATGAAAATTCAGATTGGGCTGGACTTCCTCCGGGACGGTATAAAACATAAAATGGCGGCTTTCATCCGTAAGGCATAAATAGGCCATCCATATTACCGGGATCATGAGGAGATGCCAACTCTTACGAACCCGGAAATTGTCCCATTGTCCGATCCCCAACGAGGCATAGATGCTGAGTACCAGACCTAATAATATGGTAGCCTCCAAAGACAGCCCGCTGACGCGCATCAGTAGAATGTTTTCAATCCAGAAGGTGTCCTGCAGAAAACGAACGGTAAGCCCGGCTAGCATGACCGCCGCTTCAAGCATGAGAAAAGTTCGCATGCTTTTTTGGGTTACACGGACACAGATTGATATGGCCCACCCACCAATCAGAAATAAATAGCATGCATACAGAATATAGGTTCTAAATGGATCATCGGGCAAATATCTTAGGCTGACCTGACGATAAAGAGACACGAAGAACAGCAATAAGAATGCTGCGATATTTATTCGGACTTGTCTTTGACGCTCCGTCATTCGCCATACCCCTCCCTATAAAGTCAAGTCATTTTTCCTTGAAAATCAAGGATTTTTTAACGTTATACCTCTGCTAAATGAGCCGGAAGGATGGGCATCTCAGAGTATCTGGTACAAGAATAGAGGTGTTTTGGGTATACGAATCAGAACGTCACTTGTTCCGATATTCATGGCCGTTGTATAACCCTTCCCTCTATGGCAGCGCACCTCCCGTATCTACCAGGATCACCTTCGGTTTCCCGCCGGGTCCTCACTTCCTTCGTTCCGCCTGCCCATAACCAGGGTGTCAGCTTAGCTCCTCATCAGGGTCATGCCCTATGGAAATAATTCCTGCCGACTACTGGCTCATTCTTTGTTGTTTGCTGACTCCAGTTCCCGTTCACCAGCACCTTTCGGTGGACGTTCCCCTGATGAACTTCTTCTTTCGTCACTCCCATAAGGGAGCCGGTCACCTGCTCGTGACCGGAACCGGATCCCTGATGCCGGATCAGATGCCCGGCTCCGGCCGCAAGCAGTAGTTACTCTGTTGTCTTGGCTGCTTATGCCGCCACTGGTCTCCGGATATCACCCATCAGCTTCGCCGCGTCATAGGTCGTTCCTGTCTGCAGGATCAGATAGAATACCCGGATCAGTTTACATGCCACCGCGATCATCGACTGCATCTTCTTCAAGGGGTTCTTCTCCCTTGTCGTGTAGTACTGGTGGATCGACCGGAATTCCGGACTGTGGCTCACCACGCTGACCGCCGCTTCATACAGCACATACCTCAGCCGCTTCCGGCCACGGTAGCTGATGTGGCTCTCGCCCTTGTGTTTGCCGGATTCATTCTTCACGATGGCATATCCGGCCAGTTTCTGCAGCTGTTTGGGATCATCGAAACGCGTAATGTCCCCGACTTCCGCCACAAACCCGACCACCGTTTTCAAACCTACGCCTCTAATCTCCAGAAGCTTATCTACATACGGAACCTCTGTGATCTTTTCCTCGATCAGCGCCATCAGCTCTGCTTCCCTCGCCGTCTGCATCTCATAGTCCGCAAGCAGGATCTTAAGTTCTACCCTGGCTGCTTCCTGTGCTTCCCGGCTTCCGATGCTGTGCTCCGCCGCCGTTACCAGGGTCTTTGCCCTCTTTAATCCGACGCCTCTTACCTTTGCATCCCTCCAGATCCGGTTCACACCGTCCACACCGAGTTTTACGATATCCTCCGGCAGTGGTGCCACCTTCAGAACCATCAGGCCGCTGACCGCACCGACATTCCCGTAAACGTCTTTATAATTCGGGAAGTAGATGCTGAACCATCTGGCGATCCGGTTCTTCAGTCTTGTGATCTCGCTCTGAGCGAGCACCTGCAGTCCTGACAACGCTCTGATCTCTGCGTAGACACCGTCCGGGATGTACGGTCGAAAATACCTTCCGTCTTTTACCAGACCAGCGATCACTTTCGGATCCTTGCGGTCGTTCTTGGACGGGTTGTTGTCATCCAGTTCCTTCGATTTCTTGACATGATGGGGATTCACATGCACCGGGATCATCCCGTTGTCCTGCAGGAACTTCCCCAGGTTGAACCAGTAATGGCCTGTCGGCTCCATGCCTGGTATTACCTTGTCCATCCCGTGCTTTTCCTTCAGTTCCATGATCCAGGCTCGGAACGTCTCGAACCCTTCCTCTGTATTGCTGAATTCCAGCGGCTTTCTGGAGAATTCATATCCCCGCCAGTTGAATGCCCGTGCGAAGTGTGTTTCACTCCCTACATCGATGCCAAGGATCAAAGTTTTTTCCGTAATAGCTGCAATCTTTGCGTTCTGTGTGGTAGACTTCATATCAGATACCTCTCTTGTAATGGATTTGCTAACTGTCGTGGGTCAGCAAACCTTATATTACATTGAGGTATCTTTTCTTTCACCTGCTTTCTTTCAAGTCCCTATATTTGAATCATACAGGAAGCTCCTATATTCATTCAAATCATGAAAATAACAGGTATCAAGTAATCTGCTGTACTTTAATGCATGTTCCGAATCTAACGTACCACGCAGATCCCCCGTTGCTTCAATGAACGCTTTTCTATCAGGATAGCGAAGTCCTATACGCTCATATTCTTCAGTATCATCGCTAATACAGAGGTATAAAAGATCTAGAACGGGAACAAACATATCGCTTTTGCCCCGAATTGCAATATCTCGTATGACCTGTTGAACCATAGGATGTATCTTTGTTCGTTTTTCATCCTCGACCACTGCCTTTAAGATTCGAGGATTCTTATATCGAGTAAGCGAAAACACATATACTTCCGACAAGAATTTTCCAAGAGTCTCTTTAGTGTTCAGGATTTCGAACTCGTCCTTATACACCTGCGGAATCGTTTCGTCAGCCTTAATTATCTGCCACAGATCATAAAGCACATCATTATCAAAACAGCTCTCAGCTATTGAACATGAAATCAGCGTCCGCAGCACTACGTTCGATGATATCCTCAAGAATCTGTCTCTTGCCTTCGATCTCATCGAGGATTGCGGCAGAACTTATCGAAAAGCGAACGATAATATTAAAAAACTCATGTGTCAAGCTATATTCAAGAGAATCTGGATACATGAGGACGGGACAGTAACTACAGAATTTACTGACATATATAAGAATATCGTCGGCCCAATTGAGCATGATTTGATTAATCAGAACACGAAATCAGCGTCTGCCGAAGCAGACGCTGATTCTATCCACAAGTTACTCAAATCCTACTCAAATTTTTTTGGGCAGGGTTTGAATAACGAACTTTTGGTGGACCTGGCGGGAATCGAACCCGCGTCCGAAAGCTCCTCCATCAAGGCATCTCCCATCACAGCTGCTTGTTTCCATTCCCTCGCTTAAGCGGCAGGCAGCAGCCTCATAAGCTCAGTAGCTTCATGTTACGCCCGCGGACGCAAAGCTTAATCCGTGTCGTTTCCCGTAATCATGACGCCGGTGACCGGGAGTACGGGTACAACCGGGCCGACGAGCGACACTCAGGCCGCTACTGCAACAGTATTGTTGTCAGCGTTTAAATTTAAGTTCTGGTTGATACGCGGTCCAGCCCGCGGATGGCTTCCTCGACTTCAAAACCCCCGTCGAAACCAGTACAAGCCCGGAAATGTTTTGCAAATCGCATCATAGCACAAAGTGAACCGGAATGTCAAAAGAAGAACGAAAGAAACTTGACATCATATGGCGGCAAACAGCCGGAGAACCGGACTTCCTGTCCCGGTCCTCCGGCTGTTAAGATGGCCTTACGCAATCGCCACGGCAGCAGTCGTTTCAGTCTCGCTTCACCTCTTCCTCCTGCCGCACATGATGCGCATCACTTCTGCCTGAAAGCCCTTCCGCCTCCCGAGGGTGCGCTCTGTCCCTTCGGCACGAGCTGGATCTGGATTCCTTCCAGACGGTAGGCATATCCTGCCGTGCCAGCTGACGCTCCGTTTTTCGCCCAACCCATCCAGCCGAAATGCTGCGCGTGAACCCGGTAGTAAACGTCAAACTCATTTGCCAATGCACCCGTCAGTTTCATCTGGATCGCCTCCAGACGCTTCGACTGCCCGATTGTGCCGGACAGAGCACCGTCCGCGACCCATCTCTGCCATCCATACGTCTGCACATGGGTCTTGTATGTGATGCCGCCGCTGACGTCACTCCCGGAGGTGCGGATCTTGATCCCTTCG
Source organism: Chordicoccus furentiruminis (assembly GCF_019355395.1). Classification (GTDB taxonomy): domain Bacteria; phylum Bacillota; class Clostridia; order Lachnospirales; family Lachnospiraceae; genus Chordicoccus; species Chordicoccus furentiruminis. Next base: position 3,067,656 of record NZ_CP048829.1, on the reverse strand, counting down.
AGACGGAGGCTTTGCCCGACTGTTCCGGAAATGGCTCCGCTGCTGACTTCTGCCTGCCAGCCCTGTTTCTGCACATGTGTCTGATAATAGATCTTCGGCATCGCGCGATACGGTGTCGCTGTGCTTCCGGGTGCCTTGCCACCCTTCGGCACGATTTGAATCTGGATTCCCTCCAGACGATAGGAATATCCCGCTGTGCCGGCAGACGCGCCGTTCTTCGCCCAGCCCATCCAGCCGAAATGCTGCGCATGAACCCGGTAGTAAACATCAAACTCATTTGCCAGCTCGCCGGTAAGCTTGATCTGGATCGCTTCCAGACGCTTCGACTCTCCGGTCGTGCCGGACAGGGCATCGTCCGTCACCCAGTTCTGCCAGCCATACGTCTGCACATGAGTCTTATACGTTATGCCTCCGCTGACGTCACTCCCGGAGGTACGGATCTTAATTCCTTCGAGTCGGAGACTCTTCCCGACCGTCCCGGAAACGGCTCCGTTACTGACTTCTTCCTGCCAGCCCTGACTCTGCACATGCGTCTGATAGGAGACGGTCGGCATCGAACGATACGGTGTCGCTGTGCTTCCGGGCGCTTCACCACCTTTCTTCACGAGCCGGATCTGAATACCTTCCAGACAATACGAATAGCCGGAAGTGCCGGCGGCCTCTCCGTCTTTTGCCCAGTCCATCCAGCCGAAATGCTCCGCGTGAACCCGGTAGTAGACGTCATACTGCTTCTCCAGATCATCCTTCAGACGGATGCGGATCGCCTCAAGATGTTTCGACTGTCCGACCGTACCCGAATCGGCTCCGTCGGATACCCAGTTATTCCACCCGTCCTGCTGCACAAGCGTCTGGTATTTAACGCCGCCGGAAGAGCCGCCTTCCACCTTGATCCGGATCGCTTCCAGCTGAAGCGCCTGTCCGGTCGTGCCGGCTGTCTCCCCGTCGGAAACCAGATTCTGCCAGCCGATCGACTGGACATGTGTCTGGTATTCCACCTTCGGCTCTTTCTCCGTGTCCAGCGTCCAGGTCGCTAACAAGTACAGATCTTTTGTCGGAATATAAGAAGCAGCTTCATCCGCACTGATCTCAGGTGTTTTCGCTATAAAGTTGTTGAAGTCTATACTCCATCCCGCCAGTGAATAGCCTTTGCGATAAGGCGTCGGCGGTTCTCCGATCGTGTCTCCTTTCAGAACTCCCCGGTATATATAATCGGCCTCTTTGTTGTCATCCATGGACCAGCTGCCTCCAGTCGGGTCAAAATAAATTTTCCACCCTTCTTTCAAGACAGCATATAAAGACATGTCGCTGGCCGGAATGTAATCTATCAGTTCTTCCGCTTTGATCTCGGGTTCTGTTGCGTTCGGATCCGTGCTCCATCCAATACAGATGCAATTCTCCTTTGCTCGCCTGTTAGCTAAGTCGTCTCCTACAGAACAACCTTTCATAACCTCAACGACATAAGGATCATTATCTGTCTCATAGTTCGGATAGAACGTGATAGTCCATGCATCTTTCCATACCGCGTACAGGGTCACATCACTTGCAGGAACAAATGTTTTTAAATCCTTGATATCCGGCTCTTTCGCATTCCGATCCGTACTCCATCCTGCAAATGCGAGCCCGGAACGGTCAGGGTGAAAATATCGTGACGCAGTATCCCCCTTTGCAACAGTAAAGGGTATCGTTCCCGTTTTCGATTCTTCACCCCAATAACCACCGTTCGGATCAAGCGTCACCGTCCAGGCTTCTTTCCAGACTGCGTACAGAGTCACATCACCTGTCGGTACATACTGGCTAAGATCCGTGATCTCCGGTTCTTCTGCGTTCCGGTCTGTGCTCCAGCCCACAATGGCAGATCCGTTTTGATCTGGCTGAAGATTATCATCATAACTCTTCCCTTTGGCAATTGCGAAAGACAGAGGATCCGTTTCTGTTACATTACCATACCAGTACCCGCCGTTCGGATCACACGTCACCGTCCAGGCTTCTGTCCAGACTGCGTACAGAGTCACATCACCTGTTGGTACATACTGCCAAAGAGCCGTGATCTCCGGTTCTTCTGCGTTCCGGTCCGTGCTCCAGCCGGCCACTGCAAATCCTCTGCGAACTGGATTGCCAAAATCATCTGCAGGATTCCCTTTTTTAATTGCCGCAGTCCTGGGATCCGATTCCGTTCCATCCTCGTCCCAGCTTCCGCCGTTCGGATCATACGTCACCATCCAGGCTTCTGTCCAGACTGCGTACAATGTCACATCGCTGGTCGGTACGTACTGACGAAGATCCGTGATCTCCGGTTCTTCTGCGTTCCGGTCTGTGCTCCAGCCCACAATGGCAGATCCGTTTTGATCTGGCTGAAGATTATCATCATAACTCTTCCCTTTGGCAATTGCGAAAGACAGAGGATCCGTTTCTGTTACATTACCATACCAGTACCCGCCGTTCGGATCACACGTCACCGTCCAGGCTTCTTTCCAGACTGCGTACAACGTCACATCGCCGGTCGGTACATAATTGCCTTGATTGCTGAACTCCGGCTCTTGTGCATCCTTGTCCGTACTCCATCCGACTACTGCATATCCTTTTCGATATAGAAGATAACCAAAGTAAAGCCTGTCTCCTTTGGCAATTGCGATAGCCGAGGGTTCCGTGTCCGTAAGATTTCCTGGCCAGCTCCCGCCGTTCGGATCCAACGTCACCGTCCAGGCTTCTTTCCAGACTGCGTACAATGTCACATCGCTGGTCGGTACATACTGCCAAAGAGCCGTGATCTCCGGTTCTTCTGCGTTCCGGTCTGTGCTCCAGCCGGCCACTGCAAAGCCTTTGCGAACTGGATTGCCATAATAATCTGCAGGATTCCCCTTTTTAATTGCCGCAGTCCTGGAATCCGAGTCCGTACCATCCTCGTCCCAGTTTCCGCCGTTCGGATCATACGTCACCATCCAGGCTTCTGTCCAGACTGCGTACAATGTCACATCGCTGGTCGGTACGTACTGACGAAGATCCGTGATCTCCGGTTCTTCTGTGTTCCGTTCTGTGCTCCAGCCGGCCACTGCAAAGCCTCTGCGAACTGGATTGTCATAATCATCTGCAGGATTCCCCTTTTTAATTGCCGCAGTCCTGGGATCCGATTCCGTGCTATCCTCGTCCCAGTTTCCGCCGTTCGGATCATACGTCACCGTCCAGGCTTCTGTCCAGACTGCGTACAGAGTCACATCACCTGTTGGTACATACTGCCAAAGAACCGTGATCTCCGGTTCTTCTGCGTTCCGTTCTGTGCTCCAGCCGGCCACTGCAAAGCCTTTGCGAACTGGATTGCCATAATAATCTGCAGGATTCCCCTTTTTAATTGCCGCAGTCCTGGAATCCGAGTCCGTACCATCCTCGTCCCAGCTTCCGCCGTTCGGATCATACGTCACCGTAAAGGCTTCTGTCCAGACTGCGTACAGAGTCACATCGCTGGTCGGTACATACTGCCAAAGAGCCGTGATCTCCGGTTCTTCTGCGTTCCGGTCTGTGCTCCAGCCGGCCACTGCAAAGCCTTTGCGAACTGGATTGTCATAATCATCTGCAGGATTCCCCTTTTTAATTGCCGCAGTCCTGGGATCCGATTCCGTTCCATCCTCGTCCCAGCTTCCGCCGTTCGGATCATACGTCACCATCCAGGCTTCTGTCCAGACTGCGTACAATGTCACATCGCTGGTCGGTACGTACTGACGAAGATCCGTGATCTCCGGTTCTTCTGCGTTCCGGTCTGTGCTCCAGCCGGCAAATGCAAATCCTCTGCGAACTGGATTGCCAAAATCATCTGCAGGATTCCCCTTTTTAATTGCCGCAGTCCTGGAATCCGAGTCCGTACCATCCTCGTCCCAGCTTCCGCCGTTCGGATCATACGTCACCGTAAAGGCTTCTGTCCAGACTGCGTACAGAGTCACATCGCTGGTCGGTACATACTGCCAAAGAGCCGTGATCTCCGGTTCTTCTGCGTTCCGGTCCGTGCTCCAGCCGGCCACTGCAAAGCCTCTGCGAACTGGATTGAAATAATCTGCAGGATTCCCCTTTTTAATTGCCGCAGTCCTGGAATCCGAGTCCGTGCCATCCTCGTCCCAGTTTCCGCCGTTCGGATCATACGTCACCATCCAGGCTTCTGTCCAGACTGCGTACAGAGTCACATCGCTGGTCGGTACATACTGCCAAAGAGCCGTGATCTCCGGTTCTTCTGCGTTCCGTTCTGTGCTCCAGCCGGCCACTGCAAAGCCTCTGCGAACTGGATTGCCATAATAATCTGCAGGATTCCCCTTTTTAATTGCCGCAGTCCTGGAATCCGAGTCCGTACCATCCTCGTCCCAGCTTCCGCCGTTCGGATCATACGTCACCGTAAAGGCTTCTGTCCAGACTGCGTACAGAGTCACATCGCTGGTCGGTACATACTGCCAAAGAACCGTGATCTCCGGTTCTTCTGCGTTCCGTTCTGTGCTCCAGCCGGCCACTGCAAAGCCTTTGCGAACTGGATTGCCATAATAATCTGCAGGATTCCCCTTTTTAATTGCCGCAGTCCTGGAATCCGAGTCCGTACCATCCTCGTCCCAGCTTCCGCCGTTCGGATCATACGTCACCGTAAAGGCTTCTGTCCAGACTGCGTACAGAGTCACATCGCTGGTCGGTACATACTGCCAAAGAGCCGTGATCTCCGGTTCTTCTGCGTTCCGGTCTGTGCTCCAGCCGGCCACTGCAAAGCCTTTGCGAACTGGATTGCCATAATAATCTGCAGGATTCCCCTTTTTAATTGCCGCAGTCCTGGAATCCGAGTCCGTACCATCCTCGTCCCAGCTTCCGCCGTTCGGATCATACGTCACGGTATAACTCTCCGACTCATCCGTGTCGGATTCCGCCGCCACCACCATCTCGGAACGACTGTCCGTTACTGCTTCCGGCTCTCCCGCAGATGCACTGTTCAGGGGCACCTCACCGCCGTTGTCGTCGTCAGCGTACAGATTGGTATCTGTTCCCGCTGTTCCTGTATCAGACGGCCGATTCACGGCCGTCCCGCTGTCCTCACCTGCCGGTGCGGCTTCGTTTTCGTCGCCCTGAAGGGTCGTATCCTGTCCTCCGGTATCCTGTGATCCGGCATCTGCTGCATCACCGTCTGTGACCTCCACGACGTCATCTGACGCATAGACCCACGACAACTGTCCCTGGAACGGCGAAACAGCCAGAATAGCCGCTGACAATAGTGCCACAAGTCTCTTCATACAATCCTCCCCTCCAGACGTTCGCCTTTTGCAGCCTCCCTCTAGTTCCTTGAGAGAAGCAATCAGCTGTACTCAGGCATTTTGTAAAAATCCATGCCAGATATTATATAACAATTATATATTTTGCATGTCAATTGGCAACTTTCCTCTTCTTCATTTGTTAAACTTTAAGTCCTATGATTTTGAATTCGTGTGCTTCTTGTTGATTTGTCAGTGCATTTTCTGAGGATGCACCGTCGTCATTATTACAGCAAACAGCCGGAAGACGGAACAGTCTGTCCCGCCTTCCGGCTGTGTGTCCATGTTTTTCTCTCTTACTCCGCTCTCGCGCCGCCCTCGTCCAGCGCATCGATGTTGACGTTCCCGGACTCATCGAAGACCTCGGTGTCACGCGGCGCGGCGGATTCGTCGGCTGCGTCGTCTCCTTCGTCCGGATCCGTCGTCCCGTCCATCTCCGTCCCCGCGTCCGCTTCGTCGTCATCGACGATATCGGTCCGGACACTCTCCTGCGTCTTGCCGGCGCCGGTCGAAGCGGCTGTGGCACCGGATCCCTGATTGAGGCCGACGGAGCATCCGGTCATGGTGCCGGTCAGAGCGGCAAGCATCATCAGCAGCAGTATGTTTTTCTTCATCATCTGAAATCCCTTCTGAACCTGAATTGTTTTCTGAAACAAGGCCTGACTTTCTTCCGTCTTTCACGGAATCAGGCCCGCCAGACGGCTTTTCACCGCCGCTTCCATCCCGCGAAGGCGCGCGATCTGGCCGGTCATCGGCGCCGAGTGGGCGACAACCAGTACCAGCGCGATCACGCCGGCCGTCAGCAGAATCCGGTCCATCCATCCGTTTGAAGCAAACAGCTTCATGGAAACCAGCTTTCTCGACGGAAAGAACAGGCGCATGCCTCTCCGGTTGGTGAGGTCCAGCAGAAGATGGGAGGCGTAGGCGATCGCGAAATACGGAGTCATCGCCCGCTGCATGAACCATATGCAGGCTGTGAAGAGGATCATCGCCGGCAGTGAGTGCATGAAGGAACGGTGACGGGTCAGCATCCCGACGGCCGCGAAGAGGATGAAGAGCAGCAGCGGCAGCATGAAGCCCGTTTCCCTCCCTCTCCTGAGGAAGCGGGCGTACAGCCCGAGATGAAAATAGAGGTCGGCCAGCAGCACCAGCACGCCGGCGATCACGATGGACGCCACGACCTTCGTCGCGTCATGCCCGGCGCCGGACTGGCCGGCGTCGATGTCACTGATCACGCTGCCCAGCGCCGCGGCACCGGCCCCGCTCACAAGAGCCGGCATCGTCGCCGGCCGCATCACCGCCAGCGAGAGCGCCACGCCGATCACAAGATGTGTCTTTCCCTGCATCCTTCCGCAATCCGCTCCTCACCGGAGCAGATAGACCTCCGAGTAGCGATTGAACTGATCCGAGTACTCGTCCGCCTCATTGTCCACATAGATGTCGACCCAGTTCTGGTTCTCCATCGGACTTCCGCCGTGATCCTCCAGCACATAGATATGACCGTCGATCATCAGGCGGTCTCCGAACTGAAGTCCGAGCCGGGAGCAGGTCGCGGCGGACACCGCCACCGTCCGTCCGGCGGTAAGAGGCGCTCCGCTGGCGGTCTGTCCCACATAGGGACCCTGATCCGCCGGCGTATCCATGTAGGCGGTGAGGCGCCAGAGCCCGAGATCCGTCACAGTGGAATAAACGCCTGAGGACGTCCCGCTCTCCGCCGCATCTCCGTCGGTCACCGTCACCTGACGCACCGTTTTCTGCTGCCGGCCGTCCGGCGCGGTCAGCGTATAGGTGATCAGATAGTCGCCCGGCTTTGATGTGTCAAGCGTGCTGGTATCGGCGGTGACGGAGCTGATCTCATCCTCCCAGACCAGATGTTCCATCGGATCAAAGGTACCGTTCAGCGGAATCTCCACCTTTCCTTCCATTCCGTAGAGATAGTGCTCCAGATCCGGGCGAACAGTCGCGGTGATCGTCTTCCGCACTTCCGTTCCGTCCGCGCCCTGAATCGTATACGTAACCGGATAGCTTCCCGCCGTAGTGAAATCAGCCCCGGAAGCGTCAGCGGCCACGTTCTTCACACTGTCATCCCAGCTGATTCCGGCCGTCAGATCCGGGTTCATGCCCTCGATCAAGGAAAAATCCCTGATTCCGGAGACATGGCCGGCAAGCCCCTCCGCATCCTCCGCGCTTTCCGCAGCCGAGGCAGCCCGGACGGGGCCGGTCGGTGACTGGGCGGCCGCTGCCCGCTCCGCCGCTTTTCTGCCGGCTGGCTTCTCCCTGCTTCCGGCGGCTGCAGCCGGCGTGCTCAGCCAGACAGAAGCCGCCAGAGCGAAAACCGCCGTCCGGCGCATATTCTTCCATATGTTCATCCGAATCCCGCCTCCGTCAGCTGAAATTTCTGATCTTGAAATCCCGCTCCGCCTCGCGCTTCATGTCCTTCTTCGCGATATCAGCGCGCTTGTCGTAGAGCTTCTTGCCCTTTGCAAGCCCGACCTCAACCTTGACCAGACTTCCCTTGAAGTAAACCTGCAGCGGCACCAGCGTGAATCCCTTCTCCTTGATTTTCTGCTCCAGCTTCCGGATCTCGGCGGCATGCATCAGAAGACGCCTCGGCCGCACCGGATCCCGATTGAACAGATTGCCCTTCTCGTAGGGTGAGATGTGCATGCCGTTCACGATCATCTCCCCCCGGCGGATCTCGATGTAGGCTTCCTTCACCGAGCAGTGGCCCATCCGGATGGATTTCACCTCCGTGCCGTACAGCTCGATGCCGGCCTCATATTTTTCCAGTATAAAATAATCGTGATACGCCTTCTTGTTGTTGGCGATCATCTTGATCGAATCGCTGCTCATGAAATGTCCTCAGTCTCCGAGCGCCGGTACGGACGGCGTTTCCGGCCTCTCCCGCCCGGCTCAGATCAGTTCGAACTCAATGGTCCTTGTTCGCAAGTCTCCTCCCTGCGCACGCACGCGCACCGGATCGCCCAGCGTATAGCTGCGTCGTGAGAGGCGCCCCGTCATCGCCCGCTTCTCCTCATCAAAACTGTAGTCATCATCGCACATTCCAGAAACGGAAACAAGCCCTTCCACCGTATTCGGAAGCTCCACATAAAGCCCCCAGCCGGTCACGCCCGAGATCACGCCGTCGAAGATCTCCCCGATATGGCTCAGCATGTACTGGCATTTCTTCAGCTTCTCCGTCTCCCGCTCGACGTTCTGGGCACGCCGCTCGGTCATCGACGTCTGCCGGGCCACATCCGGAAGGATTTCCCGATAGTGGCCGATCTTCCTGTCGTTCAGACGTCCGTGCAGATCGTCCCGGATGATCCGGTGGATCTGAAGATCCGGATACCGGCGGATCGGCGAAGTAAAGTGGCAGTAGTCTTTTGCCGCCAGTCCGAAATGTCCCCTCGGCGTCACATCGTAGCATGCCTGCTGCATCGTCCGGAGGATAACCCGGCTGATCAGTGCCTCGCCCGGCTGACCCTTGATGCGGAGGAGCGCCTGCTGGATTTCCCTCGGTGTGATCTTCTGCTTCTTCTTGTCGATCTCAACGCCGTTTTTCCGGACAAAGGCAATCAGTTCCTCCACCTTGTCGGGATCCGGTTCGCCGTGCACGCGGTAGAGGAAAGGCAGCGCCCGCTTCCGGTACTCCGCCGCCACGGTTTCATTGGCCGTCAGCATAAAATCCTCGATGATCCGCGTCGCCACGGTGGCATTCTCCGGGAGGATCGCCGTCGGGATTCCCTTTTCGTCCAGCTCGATTTTCGCTTCCGGGAAATCGAAATCGATGGCGCCTCTCTTCATCCGGCGTTTCCGGATCAGGGCCGAGACCGTCTCCATCCTCCGGAAGAGCGGCACATAGGCCTCGTATCGGCGGCACAGATCCGGGTCGTTCTCCTCCAGAATGTTCTGCACGTCCGGGTAGCTCATCCGCTCCCCGACCCGGATCACGGATTCCACGATTTCGTGTGCCGTCACGCGTCCGCCGCGGTCCAGCTCCATGATCACGCTCAGCGCCAGGCGGTCTTCCCCCGCGTTCAGCGAGCAGATCCCGTTCGAGAGCGCCTCCGGCAGCATCGGGATCACTCTGTCGGCGAGATAGACGGAGGTGCCGCGGCGCAGCGCTTCCCGGTCCAGCTGAGAGCTCTCCTGGACATAGTTCGATACGTCCGCGATGTGAACGCCCAGCGTGTACCCGTCTGGATGCTCCGTCAGCGAAACCGCGTCGTCGAGATCCTTCGCGTCCGGACCGTCGATCGTCACCAGCTGCCAGTCCCGGAGGTCTCTCCGGCCTTCGAAGTCACTGTCCAGCACATGATCCGGGCATCTCTCCGCCTGCCGCAGCTGCTTCTCCGAAAATTCCATCGGGAGGTTCTCGCCTCGGGCGATGGCGAAAATATCCACCCCCGGGGCGTCGGCCGGCCCGAATACCTCCCGGACCGCTCCGACCGGATTCGCATGTCTTCCTCTTCCGTAATCCGTGATCTCCGCCAGTACCTTGTCTCCGTCCTTCGCGCCGTTCCGCGCCTCGTCCGGAATCAGCACGGTCCGGTTCAGCTTCAGATCGTCCGGGATCACGAGCATCACGTGACCGTCCCGCTCCGCGGTTCCGATCACTTCGTTCACACCGCGGGAGAGGATCCGGGTGACCGTCCCGGACTGCTTTCTGCCGTGTACCTTCGGAAGCAGCCGGACCTCCACCGTATCCCGGTCCCAGGCGCCGTTCGTGCAGTCCCGGCTGATATAGATATCGCCGTCCTTCCAGTTCTCATCCACGGGCCTTGCGAAACCGTACCCGCGGAGGTTCGCCATATAGACGCCCGTCACGATCCGGCCGGATGACGCGCCTTTTTTCCGCAGGGGACGCGTGTGTCTCACGACGGGAGAACCGTCACGTGCGACGTCCGTGATCTTTCCGGGTCCGCTTCCGTCTTTCATTCTCAGTCTGATATGTCTTCTGCTCATGTTCCGTCCTCTCCGGACAGCCGGTCTGGCTGCCCGTTCGTCATACTCAGTTCGGATGACAGACTGCCGCCGCACGCTGACCGCGCGTTCTTCCCGTCACGCAGTGTCTCACCCGAAGAAAAAAGCCTCTGCCCTTCGGCAGAGGCTCTTCTCTTTACTTGCTCAAGAAATTCATCGAAAGAACAATCGACAGAACGAAGAACACCGCAGCCATGACCCGCGTCGCCCTGACCAGTCCGCCTTCCATCGACCTGCCTTTGTTCTGACCCCAGTACGTGTCGGCCGCACCGGCGATGGCGCCGAGTCCGGCGTCCTTCCCCTCCTGCATCAGAACGATCACAGACAGGGCAATGCAGTCCAGCACATAGACGATGGTCAGTATGGTTCGAAGAACACCCATCAGACCTTACCTCCGAAACAGAAACAGTATGCCAAAAAACTGGAAATATTATACCACATCGGATTGAACGGCGCAAGCGTGTTGTTCTCCGCGCTTTCTTTCCCGGAGAAGCAGCCGCAGGCGCTCTTCCGGAAAAGGGCCGCCCGGCCGGCTATGAGGTACGGTCGCCCGCTCCCTGCCGTCCGGAACGGTTCGTCACCGCTCAATCAGAAGGGAGTGGCCAGTCATCTCGGCCGGCTGTTCCTTGCCCATCAGCTCGATCATCGTCGGAACGATATCGCAGAGACGGCCGCCTTCCGCAAGGCCGTACTTCGGATCTGCGTTCACCAGAATGAACGGCACCGGATTCGTCGTATGAGCCGTGAACGGCTCGCCCGTCTTGTAATCCACCATCTGGTCGCAGTTTCCGTGGTCGGCGCAGATGAACATCGTGCCGTCCACCTCCTTGATGGCCTCGACCGCGCGGCCCACACACTCGTCTACGGTCTCCACCGCCTTGATAGCCGCGGACTCGACGCCCGTGTGTCCGACCATATCGCCGTTGGCAAAGTTGATGATGATCACATCATACTTCCGGCTGCGGATCGCGTCCACCAGCCCGTCACAGACCTTCGGCGCGCTCATCTCCGGCTGGAGATCATAGGTGGCGACCTTCGGGGACGGAACCAGAATCCGGTCTTCGCCCGGGAACGGCTCTTCCACGCCGCCGTTGAAGAAGAAGGTGACATGGGCGTACTTCTCGGTCTCCGCGGTCCGGAGCTGGGTCATGCCCTGTTTGCTCAGCCACTCGCCGAACACGTTGTGCAGCTCCTGCTTCTTGAACGCCACCAGCTTGTTCCCGATCGTCACGTCATAGTCGGTGAAGCAGACAAAGGTCGTCTTCACCCGGTCGCCGCGGTCGAAGTGATCGAAGGCGTCGTCGCAGAAGCAGCGCGTCAGCTCCCGCGCCCGATCCGGACGGAAGTTGAAGAACACGACGGAATCGCCGTTCTGAATCGTCGCCACCGGCTTTCCGTCCTTTTCGACGACGAAGGGAACGATAAACTCGTCCATCACGTCCTTGTCATAGGACGCCTGCATTCCTTCCTCAGCTGAGGAGGCCTTGTCGCCGCGGCCGTTTGCCAGCGCGTCGTACGCCTTGACGACACGCTCCCAGCGGTTGTCCCGGTCCATCGCGTAGTAACGGCCTGACACAGACGCGATCTCGCCGACGCCGATCTCCGCCATCTTCTGCTCGAGGTCATGGATGTAGCCCTTGCCTGAATCCGGCGGCGTGTCACGGCCGTCCATGAAGCAGTGCACATACACTTTTTTGAGGCCGTTCCGCTTCGCGAGCTCCAGAAGACCGTACAGATGGTCGGAATGGCTGTGCACGCCGCCCGGTGAGACAAGTCCCATGAAGTGGATCGCGCTGTCATGTTCCTTCGCGTTCCGGACCGCGGCCAGCAGCTCCTCGTTCTCGAAGAAATCGCCGTCGTCGATCGCCTTGGAAATCCGGGTCAGCTCCTGATAGACCACACGGCCCGCGCCCATGTTGGTGTGGCCGACCTCGGAATTGCCCATCTGACCGTCCGGAAGGCCGACCGCAAGGCCCGACGCCGCGCCCTTCACAAAGGGATACTCGGCCTCCAGCCGGTCCATGACAGGCGTATTCGCCAGCGCGACGGCATTGTGCTCTCTGATCGGATTCAGTCCGTAGCCGTCGAGAATCATGATGACATAAGTTTTCTTATCCATTCAGATGTTCCTTTACCTTATAATGGCCACCCGGCGCCGCTTCATTTTGATGAGCATGCACCAGGTGGCTTTCCCTTCACCTGAATCCGCGCACCGCGCGGTCAGGCCGTGCTTCACTTCCTGTAGTTCACGATCTCGCCGAAGTCCGGCTTGAGGGACGCGCCGCCTACCAGACCGCCGTCGATATCCTCCTTCGCGAACAGCTCCGCTGCGTTGGAAGGCTTCACGGATCCGCCGTACAGGATCCGGATCTCCTCCGCCACCTCGTCGCCGTACAGCTCGCGGATCAGATCACGGATACCTTTGCAGACTTCTTCCGCCTGATCGGAGGTCGCCGTCTTGCCTGTTCCGATCGCCCAGATCGGCTCATAGGCAATGACCGCCTGCTTCGCCTGCTCGCCGGTAAGGCCGAGGAATCCGACCTTGACCTGCTGACGGATGAAGTCCATCGTGACGCCCTGCTCTCTCTGCGTCAGCGTCTCGCCGCAGCACATGATCGGGATCAGACCCTTTGCGAAGCACTGAAGCATCTTCGCGTTGACCGTCTCGTTCGTCTCGGCGAAATACTCGCGGCGCTCGGAGTGGCCGAGAATCACGTACTTGATGCCCGCATCCAGAAGCATGTCCGCGGAAATCTCGCCGGTGAAGGCGCCGCTGTCCTTGAAGTAAACGTTCTCCGCACCGATCTGGATATTGGAGCCCTTTGCCGCGGCCACCGCCGCCGGGATGTCAATCGCCGGCACGCAGAGCAGCACATCGACGGTGTCGCTCGCGCAGGTCGCCTTCATTGCCTCGATCGTAGCAGCCGCTTCGGACGGTGTCTTGTTCATCTTCCAGTTGCCGGCTGCGAGAATTCTTCTTGCCATACTTAATCCCTCCTTTTCGCCTGAGGCGAAAGTATCTGTTCAGTCCTTGTCGTCCGCCGCAGCCACGCCCGGAAGTTCCTTGCCCTCAAGGAATTCAAGCGAAGCGCCGCCGCCGGTGGAGATGTGGCTCATCTTGTCATGGAAGCCCATCTGGTTAACGGCCGCCGCGGAATCGCCGCCGCCGATGATCGTGGTCGCATCGGTGTCAGCCAGCGCCTGAGCGACAGCCTTCGTGCCGTTCGCGAGGATCGGATTCTCAAAGACGCCCATCGGTCCGTTCCAGACCACCGTCTTCGCGTTCTTCACCGCGTCGCTGTAGAGCGCGATGGTCTTCGGTCCGATATCCATGCCCATCCGGTCGGCCGGAATGCGGTCGATGTCGACAGTCTGCGTCTCGATCGGCGCGTCAATCGGATCCGGGAAGGAAGCGGTCGTGACGGCGTCAACCGGCAGAAGCAGCTTCTTGCCGAGATCCTTCGCCTTCTGGATCATCTCCCGGCAGTAGTCCACCTTTGTGTCGTCGCACAGCGACGTGCCGATTTCATAGCCCTGCGCCTTCGCGAAGGTATAGGCCATGCCGCCGCCGATGATCAGCGTGTCGCATTTCTCAAGCAGATTGTTGATGACGTTCAGCTTGTCCGCCACCTTGGCTCCGCCGAGGATCGCGACAAACGGACGAACCGGATTTTCGACTGCCTTGCCGAGGAAATCGATCTCCTTCTCCATCAGGTAGCCAACCACATGCGGTCCCTTGACGAATTTCGTCACGCCGACGTTTGAGCAGTGAGCACGGTGCGCCGTGCCGAACGCATCGTTGACAAAGACGTCCGCGATGGAGGCAAGGTCCTTTGAGAACGCGTCCTCGTTCTTCGTCTCCTCCGGGCGGAACCGGGTGTTTTCAAGGAGAATCACATCCCCGTCCTTCATCCCGCTGACCGCCGCGCGGACACTGTCGTCCACCACGACCGGGCTCGGAACGAATTTCACTTCCTGACCGAGCAGCTCGCTGAGGCGCTTTGCCACCGGCGCAAGCGTCTTGGTCTTCTTGTCCTCTTCTGTCTTCACCTTGCCCAGATGGCTGCAGAGAATCACTTTCCCGCCGTCCGCGATCAGCTTTTTGATCGTGGGGAGAGCCGCCACCAGACGGTTTTCGTCGGTAATCTGGCCGCCCTTCAGCGGCACGTTGAAGTCGCAGCGAAGAAGCACGCGCTGTCCTTTGACATTGATGTCATCCACGGATTTTTTGTTCAGTCCCATTTTCATACCTCCTGTTTCTGAGTCCGGCGCCGGCTGTTTTCCGACAGCCTGACGTTCAAAAAGGGTCCGGTCCTTGGAGACCGGACCCTTTCCAGGTCTGCATTCGTCAGATTACTTGTTCAGGAATTTGGCGAAATACTTGATCGTTCTGCACATATTGGATGTGAAGGAGTTCTCGTTGTCGTACCAGGAAACAACCTGAACCTCTGTGAGGTCATCTGAGACCGGAAGGACCATGGTCTGGGTTGCGTCGAACAGAGAACCGTAGGTCATGCCGACGATATCCTTGGAAACGATCTGATCCTCGTTGTAGCCGAAGGACTCGGTGGTGGAGGCCTTCATCTTCGCGTTGATCTCGTCAACCGTCACCTTGCCCTTGACGACAGCCGTCAGGATCGTGGTGGAACCGGTCGGAACCGGAACTCTCTGCGCGGAGCCGATCAGCTTGCCGTTCAGTTCCGGAACAACGAGGCCGATGGCCTTCGCAGCGCCGGTGCTGTTCGGGACGATGTTCTCAGCCGCTGCTCTGGATCTTCTGAAGTTGCCCTTTCTCTGCGGGCCGTCCAGAACCATCTGATCGCCGGTGTAGGCATGGATGGTAACCATGATGCCGGACTGGATCGGAGCCAGCTCATTCAGAGCCTTGGCCATCGGAGCGAGGCAGTTGGTGGTGCAGGAAGCCGCGGAGATGATGTTGTCATCAGCCGTCAGCGTCTCATGGTTCGTGTTATAGACAATTGTCGGAAGATCATTGCCGGCCGGAGCGGAGATCACGACCTTCTTGGCGCCTGCGTCGATGTGAGCCTGAGCCTTCGCCTTGGAGGTATAGAAGCCGGTGCACTCGAGAACGACGTCGATGTCAAGATCTTTCCACGGAAGGTTGTGAGCATCTGCTTCCTTGTAGATCGTGATCTTCTGACCATCGACAACGATGTAGTTCTCGCCGAAACTGACAGTATCAGCCTTCGCATAGCGGCCCTGGGAAGAATCATACTTCAGAAGGTATGCAAGCATTTCCGGAGAGGTCAGATCGTTGATCGCGACGATCTCAAAGCCCTCTGCCTGGAACATCTGACGGAATGCCAGACGGCCGATACGGCCAAAACCATTGATTGCGACTCTTACTGCCATAATCCTGAATCCTCCTGTATATAGTTATTAACATAAGTGTTACAGAATAACCCATAGATATTGTACATAAAGGCCTGATAAAATACAAGTTCTATTTTCCCCGGAGGCTTACAAATTTCGGCTCCCGGTGCTCAAACCAGACGTAATGGGTGAACCCGCAGGAAAGCAGAAGATCCCGGGCCTGCTCAAAGGCGAAGCCCAGCGAATACGGCTTGTGCGAGTCTGATCCCACGGTCACCAGCGTGCCTCCGAGCTCACGGTAGCGGCGGATGATCTCGGGGTGCGGGTTCGGAAAGCCGAGCTGCTTGCGGATGCCGGCTGTATTCACCTCAAGCGCGATGTTGTACCGCACCAGAAGCTTCAGGATCTCATCGATCACATCGCCGTACTCCCGCCAGCTGTATGGCCGGCCGAGCTTTCTCCCGTATCGGACGATGTAGTCGAGATGACCCATGCTGTCAAATTCGTGAAATGCGCGCAGATCGGCGAGCGTCTCCTCGAAATACGCCCGGTAAATTTCCGTCTCGCTTGCACCCTCGAACGTCTCGGGATAGTAAGGGTCCATTCCGCGCACGAGGTGCTGCGATCCGATGACGTAGTCGAACGGTCTGGAGGCGAGAAGCTCGTGATAGCGCTCAGCCAGATGCGCCTGAAGGCCCAGCTCCACGCCGATGAGCACGCGTATCTTCCCCCCCCAGCGCTGCCGGACCGATTCCATCGTTCTGAAATAGTCGTCCGTGTCAAAATCAAAGACCAGTCCTTCCACCGGATAGTCCCAGTCGATATGGTCCGTGAAACAGATGGCGGGAAGACCCGCTTCGGCCGCCTTTCTCACAACCTCGTCCGGATCGGCCTCAGAGTCGGCCGAAAACCGGCTGTGCACATGTATATCCGCTATCATCTCAGATGGTTCCTCCGCCAATCAGATACCCGTCTCTGTAAAATACAGCCGCCTGTCCGGGCGTGACGGCGCGCTGCTTCTCGCGGAACGTAAGCATCACGTTTCCGTCTCCGGCCGGTTCGATGACGGCCGGTGCGGCGCGGTGGTTATACCGGATCTTGGCCTTCACCCCCATCGGCTCCCGAAGCTCCGGAACCGCCATAAACCGGACGTCATGAACCAGCACCCGGTCCGCAAACAGCGAGTCGTTATCCGCGAGCACGATCTCATTCGTCTCCGGCCGGATCTCACGGACGAACATCCGCCGTCCGAACGCGATGCCGAGACCCCTGCGCTGCCCCACCGTGTAGTGGATGATCCCGCGGTGCTCGCCGAGCACGCGGCCCTCCGTATCCACGAAGTGACCCGGGCGGCTCTTCCGCCCTGTCTCCCGCTCGATGAAGCCGGCGTAATCGCCGTCCGGCACGAAGCAGATCTCCTCGCTGTCCGGCTTCGACGCGACCGGCAGCCCGGCCTCCGCGGCGATGCGGCGGATCTCGCTCTTCGTGTAATCCCCGCAGGGCATGAGCGTGTGGGCGAGCTGATCCTGCGTAAGGCTGTAGAGCGCGTAGGTCTGGTCCTTCGACGTGCGCTCATCCCCGGCCGAGACGTGAAGTGTCCGCCGGCCGCCCGGCAGACGGACTACTTTTGCGTAGTGGCCGGTCGCGATGGCGTCCGCTCCGAGCGCAAGACTCTTGGTCAGAAGACTCTCCCACTTCACGAACCGGTTGCAGGCGATGCAGGGATTGGGCGTCCGCCCCGCCTCATATTCCCGGACAAAGTAATCGATCACCGAGGACTGAAACTCCCTGCGGAAATTCATGACATAATAGGGAATGCCCAGAATGCCCGCCACCCGCCGCGCGTCGTCCACCGCGCTCAGCCCGCAGCAGCCGCCCCGGCGCTCGACGCACGCGGCGGATTCGTCCTGCCAGATCTGCATCGTGACGCCGATCACCTCATATCCCTGGCGTTTCAGAAGATAGGCGGCCACCGAGCTGTCGACGCCGCCTGACATGCCCACGATCACCCGTTTCCCCAAGATACGCTCCTTTCTTCGCCGTCCTTCCTGCCTTCCGTCAGATGTTTCCCGGGAGCGGCCCGCCTCTGACGTGTATTCCGGGAAAACGGATCCCGTTTTTAAAAGACGGCGTTCCGCAGCCGCGCAGCGCATTCCGCGATGATGTCAGATGCCGCGTCGATCTCTTCTTCCCTCGTCTCGTGCGAAACCGTAAGACGGATGGAATTCATCGCTTCCTCCGTGCTCAGGCCCATCGCCCGGAGCACATGGGAAGGATCCAGAGAACCGGCCGCACAGGCCGATCCGGCCGAAGCCTCCACGCCGTGCATATCCATGGCGATCAGCAGCGATTCCGCGTCCACGCCGGGAATCCGGATGTTCAGATGTCCCGGCAGACGATCCGCGCCTCCCCCGTTGACGGCAGCATCCGGAAACCGCTCAAGCAGCCGCCTCTCAAGACGGTCACGAAGGGAAGACGTACTGCGGATCCGCTCCGTCATCTTCTCCGCGGCGATCCGCGCGGCCGTACCGAAGCCGACCGCGGCCGGCACGTTCTCCGTGCCGGCCCGCCTTCCCCGCTCCTGCGCTCCGCCGTGAAGAAAACTCCGGATCGGCACGCCGCTCCGTATGTACAGACAGCCGATGCCTTTCGGCCCGTTCAGCTTATGCGCCGAAACGCTCAGGAAATCCACCGGCAGAGAACGTACATCCATCGGGATATGGCCGAACGCCTGCACCGCGTCGGTGTGCATCCGCACGCCGCGGGCGCGGGCGATCTCCGCGATCTCGCCTGCCGGCTCGATGGTCCCCGTCTCATTGTTGGCCGTCATGACCGAGATCAGGGCGGTATCCGGGCGGATCGCGCTCTCCGCGTCGGCCGGATTCACCCGTCCTTCTCTGTCAACCGGCAGAACCGTCACATCGACTCCCTTCTCCTCAAGATAATGGGCGGTGTGAAGGACCGCGTGGTGCTCGACGGAGGAAACGATCAGATGACAGCTTCCTCTCTCCGCCAGCTGCATGCCGCATATCGCCGTCAGAACCCAGTTATCTGCCTCCGTGCCGCCGGAAGTGAAGTAAATCTCGGAAGGGGATGCGTGAATCAGGGACGCCACCTCGCCCCTTGCGCGGTCAACGGCGGCCCTCGCGGCCGCCGCGCTCTGATAGATGGCCGACGGATTCGTGAAGGAGTCCGTGAAATACGGCAGCATCGCCGCCTTCACCTCCGGCGCGGCCGGCGTTGTCGCCGCATAATCCAGATAGATCCGCCCGTTCAATTCGCGCACTCTTTCCGGTCGACGACGCCGGCCCGCTGCCTTTCCCGGCTCTCCTCCACCAGCTGATCCAGCGTGATGGAATCAACCGACTCCTCGATGGCCCGGTTCACACGTTCCCAGACGATCCGGGTGACGCAGAGATCCGCCTGGCCGCAGCTTCCGTCGTGATCCGTCCCGCCGCAAGTCACCGCATCGATGCTTCCTTCAAGCGCTCTTAATATGTCTCCGACCGAGATCCCGTCCGCCGGACGGGCCAGCTGATAGCCGCCGCCCGCCCCGCGTACGCTCTTGACGAGTCCGGCCGTACGAAGCCGTCTCACGAGCTGCTCCAGATAACTCTCGGATATCTGCTGCCGCTCGGCGATGCTCTGAATGGACACGGCATGCTCCGATTCACAGTGAAGGGCGAGATCGATCATAGCCCGCAGTCCGTATCTTCCTTTTGTAGATAGTTTCATTGCCCGTTTCGCTCCGGATAAAGTCGACTATTTTACTTTGTTTTCGTCGATACTATACCAGACCCGCGGTGCAAAGTCAAACCCGGCGGCAGGAACGGCCCGCGCGCCGCCCATACCGCCGGTGAGGGTGTTTCCCGGCCGGATCGCTCAGCTCCGCGGATGAGCATGCTCATACACGTCGCGTATCCGGTTCAGATTCATGTTGAGATAAAGCTGGGTCGTCGAGATGTCGGAATGCCCCATCATTTCCTGAAGGGAACGCAGATCCGCCCCGTTCTCGATCATATGCACCGCGAAGCTGTGACGCAGTGTATGCGGCGTGATATCCGCCTCGATGCCGGCTTCTCTCGCATATGTCTTCATGATCTTCCAGAAGCCCTGACGGCTCATCGGACGTCCCTGGCAGTTCAGAAAGAGAAAACGGTTCTCCTTCGAATGAGCAAGATGGTCCCGTGCCTGCTCCAGATAGAGCCGAAGGGCCTGCCTCGCCGTATTCCCGAAAGGAATCACCCGCTCCTTCGTCCGGTCAACGCAGGTGATGTAGTCCATCCTCAGATTGACGTTCTCCACCTGAAGTCCGATCAGCTCAGAGACGCGGATTCCCGTGGCATAAAGCAGCTCGAGCATCGCGCTGTCCCGGATTCCCTTGTCCGTCCGCAGGTCCGGCTGGGCGAGCAGCGCGCTGACCTCAGAGACCGTCAGGATTTCCGGCATCTTCTTCTCCGCCTTCGGAGGACGGAGATCCTCCGCCGGATCAGCGGAAACCAGATTCTGTCTCCTGAGATACTGGAAAAAGGCCCGGACCGACGCCACATTTCTCGAGATCGAGGAAGCCGCGTAGTGCTGGTCCTCCAGATCGAGCATATAGGCGTTCAGCTGCGTAGGCGTCACATCCTGCCAGCTGCGAATGTCCTGCCGTTCCTCCAGAAAGGCGCAGAGCTTCTTCAGATCACGCTCGTAAGACACCTCGGTATTGGCCGAGGCATGCTTTGTCCTGTGTATATAACGGATAAAATCGTAAATTGCATTCTCCATGAACGATGTGCCGCCATTCCTCATGTTTACGGTAAGAAAGCAATTCACCCTTCATAAATCGTTTACGCGTTGCCTTCCCCTTTATGATGCGTGAACGTAATTATATGCCCGAATGAGCGTAAAATCAAATGATCCGAAGCCCCTGAAAGCGTCCCCTGACCCCCTGTTCCGGCCTTTTCGGAGCATGAAAGCGCAACATCTCGTCCGATCGGATTCCGGTCAATCAAAATCTGGTAAAAAAATAAAAAAAGAAAAAGAGGAAAGATTTCTCTTCCCTCTTTTGGCATGCATGCTCATTTTGCGTAATCCACCACACGGCTTTCACGGATCACATTCACCTTGATCTGACCCGGATACTCGAGCTCCGCTTCGATCTGCTTCGCGATATCCCTCGCCAGGAGCACCATGTTGGCGTCACTGACCTGATCCGGAACCACCATCACGCGCACCTCGCGTCCGGCCTGGATCGCAAACGATTTCTCTACGCCCTTGAAGCTGTTGGCGATATCCTCCAGCTGCTTCAGCCGGTTGGTATAGGTATCCAGTGTCTCGCGCCGCGCGCCCGGACGGGCCGCCGAGATCGCGTCCGCCGCCTGTACCAGACAGGCGATCAGTGACGTCGGCTCCACGTCTCCGTGGTGACTCTCGACCGCATTGATGACCACCGCATTTTCCTTATACTTTCTGCAGAGATCCGCACCGATCTGAATATGGGACCCTTCGACCTCATGATCGATGGATTTGCCGATGTCGTGCAGAAGTCCGGCCCGTTTGGCAAGCCGCACATCGCACCCGCACTCGCCGGCCATAAGGCCCGCCAGCTGAGCGACTTCCACGGAATGACGAAGCGCGTTCTGACCGTAAGAGGTACGGAACCGCATCCGTCCCAGCAGCTTGATCAGCTCCGGATGGAGATTGTGTACGCCGACCTCAAAGGCCGCCTGCTCGCCGTCCTCCCGGATCTGCGTCTCGACTTCCTTCCGGGCCTTCTCCACCATTTCCTCAATGCGGGCAGGATGGATCCGGCCGTCTACGATGAGCTTTTCCAGCGCGATCCGGGCCACCTCCCGGCGGACAGGATCAAATCCGGACAGAACCACGGCCTCCGGCGTATCGTCGATGATCAGGTCCACGCCGGTCAGCGTCTCGATGGTCCGGATGTTCCGGCCTTCCCGGCCGATAATCCTTCCCTTCATCTCATCGCTCGGCAGCTGGACGACGGAAATCGTTGACTCCGCCACGTGATCCACCGCGCAGCGCTGAATCGAGTTCACGACGATTTCGCGGGCCTTCTTGTCCGCCTCATCCTTCGCCTGCTCGACCGCCTCACGGTACATCTTCGCGGCATCCGCCTTGATGTCGTCCTGGACGGACTTCAGAAGGAAATCCTTCGCTTCCGCCGATGTCATGCCGGAAATCTTCTCCAGCTCGGCGACCTTCTGTGCCTGCGTATCCGCGATCTGTCTCAGCCGTTTCTTCAGCTCCGCTTCCTTTGCCGCGTAATCCGCTTCCCGCTTCTCCATCGCATCGGTCTTCCGGTCGAGCGTATCCTCTTTCGACTGGATCCGTCTCTCCTGCTTGGAGATCTCCGCTCTCCGGTCTTTGATTTCACGGTCCGCATCGTTCTTCATCGAGAGAGTCTGTTCCTTTACCTCAAGAAGAGCCTCCCGTTTCTTCGACTCGGCCGCCTTGATCGCGTCGTCGATGATGCTTCTTGCCTTTTCCTCCGCGGTGCCGATTTTCTCCGCATCGATCTGGGTTTTTCTGGCAATGGCCGCTTTCCATGTAACCGGTAGCGCAGCAGCGAGAATGACTACGAACACCATAAGTACAACTGCGAATGGTGTCATAGGAGCACCTCCTTATTTAGTTTTCATTGTACATTCAGATTCAGATATACAACAAATAAACTATAGCTTTTTTGCGAATGACTGTCAAGGAAGAAACAGGCGCGTGAAAGCCGGCACATCCTGCTCCTCCCCCTCTGACGGATGTGCCGGAACCTCAGGCTCACTCTTCTTCTCCGAAGGAAAGCATTTCCAGCACCCGCATCACATCCGGTGCGGCGAATCCCTGACGCATAAGATACGCCGCCGTCTTTCTCCTCCGCTCCTCCGCGTCTCCGTGCAGCGTCCGGAGCTTCTTCTTTGCCAGACGAAGGATCAGGGGGCGCTCATCCCACCCGCCGGTCCGGGACAGCGCTTCCTCCACTTCATGTCCCGAAAGCCCCTTCTTCATCGTCAGATCCTGCACGATTCTGCGCCGGCTGCGGCTTTCCTTCATGATCTCGATGTAGTGATCGGCGTACCGCGCGTCGTTGATGTAGCCGTAGCCGCGCACATATTCCACCGCGTCGCGGACGGCCTCCTCATCGAAGCCCGCCCGGGCAAGTTTCTCAGTCAGCTGCGCCTCCGTCCGGTCCATGTCCGTGAGCAGCGCCAGCGCTTTCTTTCTCGCCCGGAGCCTTGTTTCCCGGTCCATCACATCTCGTCCGGAAGCGTCTCCGCGGACGGCTGCTGTGCCGTTTCATCGGCTGTCTCCTCCACGGGCAGTCCGTACGCGCCGCGCACTCTCTGCTCCACCTCTTTCATCACGTCAGGATGGTTCTCAAGGAAGAGCTTCGCGTTTTCGCGTCCCTGTCCGATCTTCTCGCCCTCATACGCGAACCACGCGCCGCTCTTGTCGATCAGTCCGTTCTCCACTGCCAGATCCAGAATGTCGCCGGACCGGGAAATGCCGCGGCCGAACATAATGTCGAACTGCGCTTCCTTAAATGGCGGCGCTACCTTGTTCTTGACGACCTTCACCTTTGTCCGGTTGCCGGTGACTTCACCGGCGGCCTTGATCGCCTCCACCCGGCGCACATCGAGCCGGACCGAAGCGTAGAATTTCAGAGCACGCCCGCCTGTGGTCGTCTCCGGGTTGCCGAACATCACGCCGATCTTCTCTCTGAGCTGATTGATGAAGATCACGATGCACTTGGTCTTACTCACCGCGGAAGTCAGCTTGCGGAGCGCCTGACTCATCAGACGGGCCTGAAGGCCCACGTGCGAGTCGCCCATGTCTCCGTCGATCTCAGCCTGCGGCGTCAGCGCCGCCACCGAATCCACGACAATGATGTCCACCGCGCCGGACCGGACCATCGTCTCGGCGATCTCCAGCGCCTGCTCGCCGGAATCCGGCTGGGAGATGTAGAGATTGTCGATATCCACGCCGATGTTCTTCGCATAGACCGGATCAAGCGCATGTTCCGCGTCCACAAAGCCCGCGATGCCGCCCCGCTTCTGAACCTCAGCGACCATATGAAGCGCGATGGTGGTCTTGCCGCTTGACTCCGGTCCGTAGATCTCGATGATGCGTCCCTTCGGGACGCCTCCGACGCCAAGGGCGATATCAAGCGAAAGCGAGCCGGTCGGCACCGTCTCCACATTCATGCTGGCTCTGGCGTCGCCGAGCTTCATCACGGAACCCTTGCCGAACTGCTTCTCCAGCTGGCCGATCGCCGCCTCCAGTGCCTTTTCCTTTTCTTCCTTCAGGGTGCCTTCCTTCGGCATCTCGTTTTTTTTCAATTCTCTTCTCCTTCTTGGGATCGGCTGCTGCCGAACAATTTGCTGTTCTGTACTCTACTACAGGCCATTTTTCCTGTCAACGATGCCTCTCTCCCCCCTCCTCCTCTCCTCCGTACCGTTTCTTTCTGTCACGCTTCCGTCAAGATCCACCGTTTCCCCCGAAACCATGTGGGACTGCCCTCTCCTGAAGGAGAAAGCAGTCCCATATCCGTCTTATCTTCAGACCGGCCGTCTCTCAGCCGATCAGCCAGTCATACAGCTCCTGATACTCGAGCGCGGAGTGCTCCCATGAGAAATCCTGCTCCATGGCGCGGTCGATCATCTTGTTCCACTCCCGTCTCTTGTCATAGTAGATCTTTTCCGCGTAACGGACCGTCCCCATCATCTCGTGCGCGTTGTAATTGCTGAATGAGAAGCCCGTTCCGGTTCCCTCGAATTCATTGTAGGGCTGCACCGTATCCCGGAGTCCTCCGGTCTCGCGTACGATGGGCAGCGTGCCGTAGCGGAGCGCGATCAGCTGGCTCAGCCCGCAGGGCTCAAACTGAGACGGCATCAGAAACGCATCGGAGCCGGCGTAGATTTTGTTCGCCAGCGATTCGTTGTAATAGATCTGAGCGGAGACCTTGCCGCCGTACTTCCAGGCGAAATGCCGGAACATGTTCTCATACTTCTCGTCACCGGTTCCGAGCACGGCGAACTGAACTGAATCCTGACACATCTCGTCCATCACATAGGCGATCAGATCGAAGCCCTTCTGGTCGGTCAGGCGGGAAACGATGCCGATCAGCATGGTCTTCGGATCCACGTTGAGACCGAGATCCGCCTGCAGAGCCGTCTTGTTTTTCACCTTTTCCTTGCGGAAAGTACGCGCGTCGTAATTCTGGTACAGGTTCGGATCCGTAGCCGGATTGAAGACCGTGTAGTCGATACCGTTCACGATGCCCCGGAGATCGTGCTCGCGGGCGCGCATCAGTCCGTCCAGCCCCTCGCCGTAATAAGGCATCTTGATTTCCTCCGCGTAGGAGCGGGAAACCGTTGTGATCGCGTTGGCGTAAACGAGGCCGCCCTTCAGCAGATTGCCGTCGCGCCGGAATTCCATCTTATCCGGTGTGAAGTAGTAATCCGGCAGCCCCACGATATCCTTCATGGTCTTTACGTCCCAGATGCCCTGAAACTTCAGGTTGTGGATCGTCATCACCGTCTTGATGCCGCGGTAGAACTCATTGTCCTGAAAATAAGCGTTGAGATACACCGGCACCAGTCCCGTCTGCCAGTCATGGCAGTGAATCACGTCCGGCCGGAAGTCAATGGTGGGAAGGATCGACAGCGCCGCCTTGCTGAAAAAGGCGAACCGGCCCATATCCCAGGGCATGCCCGCGTATGGCTTGTCCGACGTGAAATAGTCCTGGTTGTCGATGAAGTAGAAGTGGACGCCCTCATAGACGCACTCGAAGATGCCGACATAGCAGCTGTTCCAGTCAAAGTCCATATAAAAGTTGGTCTTGTACTGAAGCAGATCCTTCCACTTCTGCGCCATGCAGGAGTAGTAGGGCAGCACCACGCGACAGTCGAAGTAGCGGGAGTCCAGAGCCTTCGGCAGAGAGCCCACCACATCGGCGAGTCCGCCCGTCTTGATGAACGGCACGCTCTCGGATGCGACGAAGAGAATATTTTTCATGGTGTGGAAGCCTCCTTCACGTTCTCTTTGTTGTCCCTATTATGGCACAGATTCTGTGTAATGTCGACAGAGCGGCGCAATTTCGGCGTTCTTTACACGTCATTTTGCATAAAGACGGCGAAACTCCCGGCTCATCTGTATCATCTCCCTCGCGGAATTCAGCGTGTTCTCCGTGATCTCTGCTCCTCCGATCAGACGGGCCAGTTCGCTCACGGAAGCATCCTCGCCGAGAGGCTCGATCCTCGTGATCGCCGCTGTGTCGCTCACTTCCTTTGTGATGCAGAAATGCGTGTCGGCCATCGCCGCAATCTGGGGCAGATGGGTGATGCAGAGAACCTGATGCGCCCGCGCGACACATGCGAGCTTCTCAGCCACCTTCTGGGCGGTCCGGCCGCTGATTCCCGTATCCACCTCGTCGAAAATGATCGTATCCGTGGCATCGGTGTCCGCGAACATCGTGCGGATTCCCAGCATCAGACGGGACAGCTCTCCGCCGGACACCACACTGCGCAGTGGCCGGCGCGGCGCGCCCGGATTCGTCGAGATGCAGAAATCCACCGTATCCTGCCCGTTCTCCGTATAGGCGCCCGGCTCGCGGAATTCAACCGCAAAATCCGACCTCGCGAAATTCAGATCCGCGAACTGGCGCGACGCCTCCTGCGCGAACGGAACCGCCCACTTCCTGCGGACAGATGTGAGTGCCGCAGACGCCGCGGCCAGCTCCTTCTCCGCGGCGGCCAGCTCCCGCCGCTGCTCCGCCTGCCGCTCCTCATAGGCGTTCAGCCGTTCCAGTTCCTCTTCCTTCTCTTTTAAGGCATCGAGGACCGCCGTGACCGTCCGGCCGTATTTGCTCTTCAGGCGATTGACGGTGTTGAGACGTTCCTCCGTCTCCTCGAGCGACGTGCCGCCGTCCTCCAGCCCGTCGGCATAGTCGGCGAGACTCCGGTTGAAGTCGTTGAGAAGGCTGTCGATGCTGCTCAGCTGATCCGCCGCGCCGGCAAGCGCCTCGTCGTACTGCGCCACCCCCTCCAGCGTCTTCAGCGCTTCCCCGATCCGCTCTCCGGCCGCTTCCGGTTCGTCGTACCCCGTCGCCTCATGGACCGCGGTCACGGCCTCGGCGATCCTCCGGGCGTTGGCCAGCTTCCGGTACGCCTTCTCAAGCGCCTCGTCCTCTCCCTCCTGAAGACGCGCGTTTCGTATCTCGTCTGTCTCAAAGGTCAGGAAGGATATGCGCCGCGCCCGTTCCTCCTCCGTCATCGTCTCGGCCCCGATCGTCTTCTTCAGCCGGTGCCAGACACCGTAGCACCCGCGCACCCTGTCCTTCGCGGCTGCGATCTCTGTGCCGCCGTAGGCGTCAAGAAGCGAGAGCTGAACATCCTCTCTCAGAAGCTTCTGGTGTTCGCTCTGGCCGTGAATATCCAACAGCAGTGAGGCAATCCGCCGTACCTCCGCCGCCGGACGCGTCTCTCCGTTGACCCGGATCGTGCTCCGTCCGTCCTGCATTTTCCTCGCGATCAGAATCTGGCCGTCCTCCGGTTCCACATCCAGTCCGCGCAGCTCCGTAAGCGTCTCCGGACGGCTTACCTCAAACGTCAGCTCTGTCAGCGCCGTTCCCCCGCTGACCAGTTCCCGCGAGATGCGGCCGCCGAGCGCAAGCCCGATCGCGTCGACAATGATCGACTTGCCCGATCCGGTCTCTCCGGTGAGAATGTTGAGGCCTTCAGTAAAATCCACATCGATTTCCCGGATCAGGGCAAGATTTCTGACATGAAGATTTCTGAGCATTCCGTTTATCCCCCCGTGATGAGCCTGATGCGCCGGACAACCGCCGCCGCTCCGTCCGCCGACCGAGCTACCGCCATCACCGTGTCGTCGCCCGCGATGCACCCCAGCAGTTCCTTCCACCCGAGGGAATCAAGAGCCGCGGCCGCGGCCATCGCCATTCCGGAGGCTGTATGAATCACGATCATGTTGAGTGAGCTGTCCGCGGAGACGAAGGCATCCCGCAGCACCCTCTGATAGCGGTCTCTGCGGTCCTCCTCTTCGTCCGTCTTCGATGTATAGACCAGCCGCCCGTCCGCCCCCTGCGCCTTCCGAAGCTTCAGTTCCCGGATATCGCGGGATACGGTGGCCTGTGTCACGGAAAACCCCGCCCGGTTCAGCCGGGAAGCCAGCTCCTCCTGCGTCTCGATCTGCTCGGATGCGATCAGGCGCAGGATCTGTTCCTGTCTTGCGTTCTTCATCTTAAGACTCCGCCATCTTTTTTCTGAGCACTTCAAGAAAGCTGATGTTGTTGACGCGGATGATCCTGGTGCAGCGGTCCGCACGCCTGACCTCCACAGCGTCACCGGTATTCAGGCGCATCTCATGAGCGCCGTCGAAAAGCACCCTCGCCGCGCCCGGAACAACCCCGGTCCTGCCTTCTCCGATTTCCACACGGATCCGGTCCGTGGCCGGGAGCACGATGCTCCGTCCGGCGACCAGCGAATGCGCCGCGATCGGCGTCATCATGATCATCTCGCCCTCCGGAGAGAGGATAGGCCCTCCGACCGAGAGGGCATATCCGGTAGAGCCGGTAGGCGTTGACAGGATGATGCCGTCCGCGGTCAGCCGGTTCAGATACGCGCCATTCACATAGTTGAGAAACCGGTAGGACCGTAGGGGACGAAGTCCCTTCATATAAACATCGTTGAGCGCGACGTCATGAAAGATCGCCCTGCCCCGCTGGTACACGGTTCCTTCGAGCATCATCCGGCTCTCGATGGAATACCGGCCCCCGATCAGCCGGTCCAGCGCCTCGGTGAGGCCGTCCCGCTCGATTTCCGCAAGATATCCCAGCGTCCCGAGATTGATGCCGAGAAGCGGAATCTGACGGTCGATCACGACCTTGGCGGCCCTGAGCAGCGTACCGTCCCCGCCGAGCACCAGCGCGCATTCCGTTCCGTCCGGAAGCTCCGCGCCCGTCGTCGAGACGACGCAGGTCCTGTCCCGGTCCGCCAGATAAGCGCAGATCATCTCCGCCGTCCGCTCCGCCTCCGGAATGCCCGTGTTCCGGATGATCCCGAACCGTTCTATCTGCTTCATCTGGCATTTTCCTTTCCCGTCCTCACACATCAAGCGCCGCGTGCGCCTCCGCCACGGTCTTCCGGATCAAAGCCTCATCCACAGCCGGGGCGCCTCCGTTTTTCTTCAGAAGGCAGAGATACTCGATGTTTCCTTCCGGCCCTTTGACCGGAGAGAAGCTGATCATCGCCGGACTGAGTCCGACGGTGGGAGCAAAGGCCGTCACGTTCCGGATCACCTGGACATGAACCTCCGGGTCGCGCACCACGCCGTGGCGTCCGACCTGTTCCCGCCCCGCCTCGAACTGGGGCTTGATAAGACAGACGATCTCCGCGTCCTCCGTCAGAAGATCCTTTACCGGCCCGAGCACTTTGAGAAGAGAGATAAAGCTCACGTCGATGCTGGCGAAGGCACCCGCCTCCGGCAGATCGCCGGGCAGAACATACCGGATGTTCGTCTTTTCCATACAGGTCACGCGGGGATCGTTCCGCAGCGACCACGCCAGCTGTCCGCGCCCGACGTCAATTGCGTAGACATGAGATGCTCCGTTCTGCAGCATGCAGTCCGTGAATCCGCCGGTAGAGCTTCCGATGTCGAGACAGACCCGGCCCGCCACGGATACCGGAAAGACCTGCAGCGCCTTCTCCAGCTTCAGCCCGCCGCGGCTCACATAGCGGAGAGTATTGCCGCGTACCTCGATCGGAGCGCCTTCCTCGAAGGGCGTGCCCGCCTTGTCGCACCGCTGTCCGCCCACATAGACCGAACCGGCCATAATCAGCGCTTTCGCCTTCTCCCGGGACGGTGCGAGCCCTGCCTCTGCCATCAGGATGTCAAGCCTCTTCTTCATGGAGTTCCTCCGTACCGCCGTCCTCCGTGAGCACACGGATCTTCTTCTCATAGCCGTCGAGCGTCGCGCTGACGTCCTTCAGAAGCTTCATTCCCTCCTGGTAGAGCCGGAAGCTCTCCTCCAGCGTCACAGCCGGATCCTCCAGCTTCTTCACCATCTCGTCGAGACGGCCGAAGCTCTCCTCAACCGAGAGCGCCGTCTCCGCCGGCCTCATTTGTTCCAATCCCGTGTCCTGTCCGCCGTTCTTCATCCGTCCGATCCTCCGATTGACTCTCACTGATCCAGGGAACCGCCTCCGTTCCCGTGATCTCCGTGTGTACCAGTCCGTCCGACATGTACAGTCTGAGCGCGTCTCCGCGCCGCAGACCGCCGATTCCCGTCACGGCCCGTCCGTCCTCCGTTTCCGCGAAAGCATAGCCCTGACGGAGACGCGCCAGCGGGCTGATCCCGTGAAAGCGGCCCGCAAGAAGCGCAAGACGGCGGTCCGCCTTAAGAAGCGAGGACCGCACGTCCTGATCAAATGTCCGCCGTATCGCTTCGCTTCGTTCAAAAGCAGAGGAAAGGCGGCTCTTCATAACCGCCCGCATCTCGTTCCGGACGGCTTCCGCCCTCGTTTCCGCCGCCCCGATCCGGCCGGACAATGCCCCCGTCAAAGCGTCCGCGCATTCATCCGCCCGGAGACGTGCGTCTCTTAACCGCCGGTCCGGAGCAGAACGGGCCAGAACCAGCCCGGCCCACCGGATTCTCTGACGGGCCGCCTCCAGCCGCCGGCTTACGCCCCGGTTCAGCGCTGTCCTGTAGGAATCCAGCGTCCCGGCAAACGCGCGGAAATCAAAGACAGCCAGCTCCGCGGCCGCCGACGGCGTCGGCGCCCGAAGATCTGCGACATAGTCCGCAATCGTGGTGTCCGTTTCGTGGCCCACTGCGGAAATCACGGGCGTACCGCAGTCGAAGATTGCCTGAGCCACTGACTCCTCGTTAAAGGGCCAGAGGTCCTCGATGGACCCGCCGCCGCGCCCGACGATAATCACATCCACTTTGCCGTCCAGCCTCCGGATTCCGCGGCAGATGCTCTCCGCCGCGCCGGCTCCCTGAACCAGAGCCGGGCAGAGAAGAATCTCCACATAGGGATTCCTTCTGGCCGCGACGTTTCCGATATCATGGATCACCGCCCCGGTGGGCGCGGTGACGACGCCGATCCGGCGGGCGTACCGCGGAATCGGCTTCTTGTACTGCTCCGCAAACATGCCGCGGGATTCCAGTTCCTCTTTCAGTCTGAGAAAACGCTCGTAAAGCAGGCCTGCTCCTGCCAGCGTGATCCGCTTTGCATAGAGCTGACAGCGCCCGTCGCGCTCGTAATAATCAATATTGCCGCTGACGACGACCTGATCCCCGTTTTTCATGGGGAAGGCCAGTCCGCGCCGGCTGCCCGCGAACATCACGCACGAGAGCGCGCCTGTTTGATCTTTGAGGGAAAAATAGATATGGCCGGACGAGTGATACTTCAGATTGGAAACCTCGCCGCTCACTTCCAGAGAGGCGAGCAGACCGTCCTGCCAGAAAAGCCGCTTGAGGTAACGGTTCACCTGTCCGACCGTGTAGATCCGTCTGGTCATCGGTCCGCCTCACGCGTCAGACGCCGGCGGTTCTTGCGATTTCGCCGAGAATGCCGTTGACAAAGGCCGGCGATTCATCGCCGCCGTAGGTCTTGGCAAGTTCCACCGCCTCATTGATGGCGACACCCTGCGGAATCTGCTCATCATAAAGCATCTCATAGACTGCAAGGCGCAGAATCGCGAGATCACAGCTGCCGAAGCGGTTCGTCTTCCAGCCGCGCGCCGTCTCGTTCAGTCTGGCGTCGATCTCCGGAATCTTCTCCGTGATCCGGAAAAAGCGGTCTCTTAAGAATGTGCGGTCCTCGTCCCAGACGACCTCATCCAATCCTTCGAAATAGAGGTCGATCTGCTCCGGCATCGCATCGATGCCGTTGAATGCATAAAGATAGATCAGTTTGAATAAATGCTCACGAAGCTTTCTTCTGTTCACGCTCTGCTCCCCGGGAACGGTGGTCTGCTGTCACAAGAAACGGTCCGGGCGTCAGCCCTCCGTCTCGTCTCCGCCGGTCACTACGTCCGTCACCGATACGTTGACGTCCGTCACCTGCATGCCTGTCATGGTCTCGATGGCCGATTTGACCTTCTCCTGCACCTTTGTTCCGACATCCGGAATGCTGTAGCCGTATTCAAGATTCAGCTTGAGATCGATGGTCACCAGATTGTCCTGCACATCCACCCGCACGCCCCTCGAGAGCGTCTTGAGACCCTTGCGCGCGATCATTGAGTTGACGATCCCGCCGTCCAGCGACGCGACGCCCTTCACTTCCGTGGCCGCGAGCCCGGCGATGACAGCGACTACCTCGTCTGCGATTTTCACCGTGCCGACTCCTCCGTCTTCCCTGATTGTATAGGTATTGCGATCCTCCGCCATACTGTTCTCCTTATCGAAGCTCATGATGGACACATTATAAACAATCCCGGCTGAAATTTCAATTCATCCGGAAGAGCCCGGACGGAACGGATTCCCGTCCGTCACAAGCCGCCTCCCGTCCTTCCCTTCCGAACGGGCCGGGAAACGTCCCAAAGATACGATGTGTCATTTCGAGGGATGGGGAATACGGACTACCTTGCCCGCTTCAACCGCCGGGTCTTTCGCCTCACGCGCCTTCTTCGCCTGCTCTCGGACCTGTCCGACGATCCTCTGCCGCTGCTCCGTCCACTGCTCTACGCTCCGTCGGGGAATCAGGAAGTTTTCGCTCATCGGATTGATCACAATCCCCTTCAGCGTCTCGCTGGACTTGAGGATCGGCAGAAAATCGGTAAAATCGACGATCACCATCCGCGGATCCGATTCCTTCACGGTCTTCCAGCGCGCAATTTCCTCCTGATCCGTGAACACGGGATAGAAAGTATCGCCGTTCGTCGTCTGAAGCGTGAAGAACGTGACGTTCGTGCCGGGCTTCAGCATCGTCCGGCCGTTTCGCTCGACCGGCTCCTCCGAGAGCCGTACATAGGCGTAAAACCTCGCCCGGAAGCAGATCTCATCGCCGATCCGGTTCAGCAGATTCACCTGCTGGGAATCAATCACCAGCTGATCTCTCCAGGCGAAAAGCTCGCGAAGAGCCTTTCCGTCCAGCTTTTCCTTCGAATTGAACTGCATGCTCCATTCCTCTCTTCCTGAGCTTCTCCGTCCGCGGGGACGGAGAAGCCCTTATTCCTCGTCCGCGTCCTCGTCCCAGCCGCCGAACTCGGACAGCCTCAGGGATTTATTCCGTTCAAGCGTCATGCCGACGCTCCACTCATGTACGAAGAGCAGCAGCGGATTGCCCTTCATATCCACTACCTTCTTCATATCGGTGGTGCCTTCCAGATGCTCGACGTCCACCTCATCCGGGTTTTCGATCCAGCGGATGTACTCGTAGGGCAGCGTCTCCATGATGATATCAACCTTGTACTCGTTTTCCAGCCGGAATTTGAGAACATCCAGCTGCAGAACGCCCACCACGCCGACGATGATCTCCTCCATGCCGGTGTGAAATTCGCGGAAAATCTGGATCGCGCCTTCCTGGGCGATCTCCTCGATCCCCTTGGTAAACTGCTTCCGCTTCATGGTGTCCACCTGACGGACGCGGGCGAAATGCTCCGGCGAAAACGTAGGGATGCCCCCGAACGAGAAGTCCTCGCCGGGCATGCATACGGTATCCCCGATCGAGAAGATGCCGGGATCGAAGACACCGATAATATCGCCTGCCCATGCCTCCGACACAATATGCCGCTCCTCCGCCATCATCTGCTGGGGCTGGGACAGCCGCTG
This sequence comes from Chordicoccus furentiruminis, assembly GCF_019355395.1. Classification (GTDB taxonomy): domain Bacteria; phylum Bacillota; class Clostridia; order Lachnospirales; family Lachnospiraceae; genus Chordicoccus; species Chordicoccus furentiruminis. The sequence goes on along the minus strand of NZ_CP048829.1, from coordinate 3,034,272 downwards.
TTTGCGCCGGCCCTGCACATGCCAGACCTCCATGTTCGCGTCGTAATGACCGGAAACGATCCGCATAAAGGCGATCCGGTCGCGGTGATTTTTGTTCATGTTCGCCTGAATCTTGAACACGAAAGCTGAGAAATCATGGGTCTCGGGATCGATCAGGCCTGCGCTTGACATCCGCGGCAGCGGGGGGCTCGACATCTTGAGGAAATGCCTGAGAAAGGTCTCGACGCCGAAGTTGGTCAGCGCCGACCCGAAGAAGACCGGGCTGATTTTCCCTCTGCTCACCTGTTCCTGGTCGAAGGCGGCCGCCGCCCCGTCCAGAAGCTCGACGTCGTCGTCGAGCTGTCCGATCTCCTCTTCCGTCAGATAGTTTCCGATCGCGCCGTCGTCAAGAGAGACATCCGTCTCCGTACCTTCCTTCGTTCCCTTCTGGGTATCCGAGAACAGCAGCACCTTCCGGGTCTGACGGTCGAAGACGCCCCGGAACCCTTTGCCCGATCCGATGGGCCAGTTCACAGGACAGCAGGGGATTCCCAGCTCGTGCTCGATCTCATCCGTCAGCTCGAACGGGTCCCTCGCGTCCCGGTCCATCTTGTTGATAAAGGTGAAAATCGGGATGTGGCGGCGTGCGCAGACCTTGAAAAGCTTTCTTGTCTGCGGCTCGACGCCCTTCGCCCCGTCAATGACCATCACCGCGGAGTCCGCCGCCATCAGCGTCCGGTAGGTATCCTCCGAGAAATCCTGATGGCCCGGCGTATCCAGAATATTGATGCAGAAACCGTCATAGTTGAACTGAAGGACGGATGATGTGACGGAGATGCCTCGCTGCTTCTCGATCTCCATCCAGTCGGAAACCGCGTGGCGCGCCGTCGCCTTGCCCTTCACCGATCCGGCAAGATTGATGGCCCCTCCGTACAGCAGGAATTTCTCCGTCAGTGTCGTCTTGCCCGCGTCCGGGTGAGATATGATTGCGAATGTTCGTCTCTTTGCGATGTTGTCCATAAATCTTCTTTCAGAAAAAGCGCCGGAACGCCGGTCCTTCCCCCCGGGAGGGTCCGGCCAGCGTCCGGCTTCCCGACTGTCCTTCCTTTCACTCCGATTTTCCCGCAAGCCGTTCAGCGGCGGCACGGATCCGTTTCAGAGATTCGTCTTTGCCAAGAATCTCCAGCAGCTGGGTCGCGCCGCCCGGCGTGGATTCCTTCCCGGAAACCGCAGTGCGGATCGGCCACATCACCTGACCGTTCTTAAGTCCCCGTTCCGCCGCGAACGCTTTCAGCAGCGCGAACAGATCATCGTTCGTGAAACGCTCCGCCTTCTCAAGCACCGGAATCACCTGCGTCAGCACATCGCCCGCCAGCTCCGGCGTCGACTTCATCTTTTTATGCCGGTACATCTCGAGATCGTAGTCGGGCACCTCATGGAAGAAACCGAGCAGCTCCGGAATATCCGCAAAAGTTTCAATCCGCGGCTGCGCCAGCTCCGCCAGCACATGACGGTCAATGTTCTTCTCCGGCACCGCCTGCTCAATATACGGCTCCGCCTTTGTGAAAAATGCATCCGCCGTCATTCTCCTGATGTATTCTCCGTTCATCCAGCGCAGCTTTCCGATATCGAAAACCGCGTCGGACTTGTTGATGCGGGTGTAGTCAAATTTCCCGACCAGCTCTTCGAGCGTCATGATTTCCTGATTGTCGGTCGGATTCCAGCCGAGCAGCGCGGTGTAGTTGACGACCGCCTCAGGAAGGAATCCCTGGTCCAGAAGATCCTCGAAGGAGGAATGGCCCGAACGCTTGCTCAGCTTGTGATGCTGCTCATCCATGATCAGCGGGCAGTGGACATAGATCGGCACTTCCCATCCGAAGGCTTCGTACAGGCGGTTGTACTTCGGAGAGGAGGAGAGATACTCTTTGCCGCGCACCACATGCGTGACGCCCATCAGATGGTCATCCACCACGTTCGCGAAATTGTAGGTCGGATAGCCGTCCGACTTGATCAGAATCATATCGTCCATCTCACGGTTCTCCACCGTGATGTCTCCGTAGTTGACGTCATGGAACGTCGTGGTTCCCTCCGTCGGCACGTTGAGACGGATCACATGCGGCACGCCGGCGGCCAGCTTCTCCTCAACCTCCTCCTTCGTCAGATGGAGACAGTGCTTGTCATAGGTCGAATATTCCTTCCCGTCGATCACGGTCTTCAGACTTTCGAGCCGTTCCTTCGTGCAGAAGCAGTAGTAGGCGTCCCCCTGAGCTACCAGCTGCTCGGCGTATTTCCGGTAAATCCCCGCCTTCACCCGCTCGGACTGCACATAGGGCCCGACGCCTCCGTCCCGGTCCGGACCTTCGTCATAGTCAAGGCCCGCTTCCTTCAGCGTGCGGTTGATGATATCCACCGCGCCCTCCACATAGCGCTCCTGATCGGTGTCCTCGATCCGAAGCATGAAAATGCCCCTGGCATGCCGGGCAATCAGATAAGAATACAGAGCCGTGCGAAGATTTCCCACATGCATCTTCCCCGTGGGACTGGGTGCAAATCTGGTCTTAACCATATCAGCCATATAATTTCGGAAGCACATCGCGGGGCTTTCCGTGAATCACAAGGTCCGCGATATGATCCGATTCATCCTCCTCTTCATTTATCAGCAGAATCCGGTTTCCCTCAAAGTATTTGACGGCGTGCTTCGCCAGCGTCTGCCGGAGCGAGCAGCCGAGAATCAGCAGCAGATCCGCGCGTTCCACCTCGTTGGCGGACGCTGTGATCCGGCTGTTGGGAATCATCTCGCCGTCCAGCACGATCTGCGGACGCACCAGACTGCCGCAGTGCGTGCAGTACGGCAGCGGAAGGGTGTCCCGGATGAATTCCATCGGAAACTCGGCGCCGCAGTGGGGGCACCGGTTCTCAAAGACCGACCCGTGCATTTCCACGAAGCGGCGGATCCCCGCCCGTCTCGGAAGGCCGTAGATCGAGCGCGTGATGACCGAATAGACCCTTCCGTCGTCTTCCATCCGTTTCAGAGTGGCGAGGGCGGGTCCCGGCGTACCCAGCTTCATGAGAATCTCCGTCCTGTAGTAATCGAAGAAAACCCGCGGTCTGGTGTTGAACATCGCAGCCGAAAAGATCTCCTCGGGCGAGTAACCGTACCGTGTCTCCACCGCATAGGCGTTGTCGCGGTCCCGGTAGTCAAAGCATCCGCAGTCCGAGGCGACCTCCATTCCAAGCAGACAGACGACATGGTTGCTTCGTTTGATGGCTTCCGCCATAGCTTCAAACTTCATCGCCGTCCTCCTCTTTCTTCTGGTTATTCCGTGACTCCGTGGTCCGCGAGATAACGGATCACGTCTCCGACCGTCACCATTTTCTCCAGATCCTCCACCGGAATCTCCAGAGAATACTCGTCCTCCAGATTCATCGCCAGCTCGTAGAGATCAAGCGAATCGGCGCCCAGATCCTCCTTGAACGAGGTATCGGGTTCGATCTCGCTTTCATCCACATTCAGCTGTTCCGAAATGTACTTCTTCATTTTTTCAAGCATGGCAGCGTTCTCCTTTCTTTTGATCCGGCCCTTTCAGGAGCCGGTGTAGGACCCCCGGACCACTTCGCCCCAGATATCCCGGTCCGGCCTGCGGAAATGAATCGCGCGCGACACAGACAGCGCGACCGCCATTTCGGCCATCAGCAGGCAGACGGATGTGCCTCCGTAGCTCACGAACGGCAGCGTCACGCCGGTCGTCGGAATGACGTTCAGATTCACGCACAGATTGAGGATCACCTGAAGCGAGATATGCGCAAAAATTCCGGTCACCATCAGTCCGCTGAAACGGTCCGGCGCGTTCTGGGCGATAAAGAACAGCCGGTAAATCAGATACAGAAACAGTGAGATCACGATGATGCCGCCGAAAATCCCCAGTTCCTCGCAGATGATCGAAAAGATCATGTCGTTCTCAGCCTCCGGCACCGCCCCGAGCTTCTGGGTCCCGTTGCCGAGTCCCTTGCCGAAAATGCCGCCGCTTCCGAGCGCGTAGAGAGCCTGCATGACCTGATAGCCTCCGCTTTCGGTGTGCTGCTCCGGATGAAGCCAGACCCTGATGCGCATGAAGCGGAAATTTCCTCCGGACGAGCCCGCTCCGGCAATGATCAGCACGAACGCGGCCGCCAGTCCGGCCGTCACAGCCGCCGCGATCAGAAACCCCTTCGTTTTCGGCCATGCGACGAAGATAATCGTGAGCGCGATGAGCATGATAATAAGGGCCGTGCTCAGATTCTGCGTGAAGATACGGGCCGCCGCCGCCTGAATCGCCCCGGCAGCCAGCAGCTTCGCCATCGGACGCCATCCGCGCAGGTTCCTCCCCATCCGGACGATCATCACCGGAAGATAGACGATCACCGCGATCTTCGCAACCTCCGCCGGCTGAAACCTGACCGGACCGAACGCCAGCCACCGCCTCGCACCGTTATAGGCCCGTCCGAGAGGTGACTGCACCAGCGCCATCAGGACCAGCGCAAGGATGTAGATGACACGGCTCAGATACCAGAGGATCCGGTAGTTCACCCGTGACAGAAGCACCGCGAGCACGATGGCAATCAGAGAATACTTCGCCTGCCTGGAAAAGAAGTACATGTCATTCCCGTACTTCAGAGACGCCGTATAGGATGTCGTGCTGTAGAGCATCACCAGCCCGAAGCCGGTCAGAAGGATGATGACGGCCAACAGGCTGAAGTCATAATAGTCTTCTCTGCGCTTCCTGTCCAACTCCGGGGCGGCTCCTTTCTCTTTTCTTCTCATTTCAGGCACGGCCGCCGCGTCTTACGTCCGTTCCGGCCGATCCCCGGTCCCTCGCCCTTAAGGAAGACATACCGTATGAATCCGACCGTATAATCCTCTCCCTTCTCCGCCCACATCCGGAGAAGATATTCCATCTGCTTCTTCGTCTCCTCATGGATGAACCAGGAGCGCGCGCGGCTGCGGAGGAAATACTCCAGAGGCGCCCGTTCCGTGTACGCGTCCCCGAGATAGACCCGGCTTGCGCTGACCCGGTCAAAGATCATCTCCGCCACATACCGGCGCGGCATCGGCGCGCCGCGCAGTCCATACGGGCTGCTCTGATCGGTATCGTAATCGATCCAGTACTCGAAATGGTGCTTGTTCCGTCCTTTGTGATGCAGCCACGCAAGCGAGACGCCGGTGACCTCCCGCTCCCTGTTGTTCGGGCTTCGTGTCCCCTGATAGTACTTCGCGCCCACCAGAAACTCCTCGGGCGAAAGCTTGCTGAGGTCATGTGTCAGGCCCTGCCGGATCAGTCCGGCTCTCATGCAGTAGGAACAGACAAGCCGGTGATGCCTTGTGATGGTTTTCAGGTGTCCGATCGGATTCATCGGATTCCGCCTCTCTCTCTGTCCGTATGGATTTCCGGGCCGTCGGCAGGGACTTTGTCCGGATCCGTTCCGGATCCGTGCTCACGAACCGGTTCCGCCGGAAGGCCGGCCTCCTCGCCTTTCCGCCGCACGGCGCTTCGTCCCTTTTTTCTGGAAGCCGCGCGTTTTTCCAGCGCCCGCTTCGCAAGCAGCTCCTCCGGAAGACGGCGGCCGGCAAACAGCGTCACGCTTCGTTCCGGCACCGTCACCGTCTTCTGTTCCTCCGGAAGCGCATCGCCGTCCGCCTCCGGAAGAGAGCCGCAGGTGGAAAACAGCCGGCTCCACGCGAAGTCCCTGGGCAGGTCCGGGAGCGCAAATTCATGCGGCTCCCAGTAGGCGTTGAAGCAGACATAATAGCAGGCTTCCTCCTGCTGATGTTCCTGCCCCGCGTACCACGCGTTGTACATCACACCCAGCGTCCGTGAACCGTACTCGAAAGCGCCGATCCACGCGCGGCTGTCATGGAAAGAGATGTCCGGCGCGCCCAGTGACCGGTAATCCGACCCCCGAAGCTCGTGCCGCATGTGAAAAATCCGGTGCTCTTTCCGGAAATGCACCAGAAAACGGACCGTCTCGCGAATCTCCTCCACGTCCCGTCCGCTCCGCCAGTCTGTCCACCCAGTCGGATTGTCCGAGGCATAGGCGTTATTGTTGCCGCCCTGCGTGTTCAGCATCTCGTCTCCGGCCATCAGGAGAGGAGTTCCCTGTGCGAGAAACAGTCCGGCGAGTGCATTTTTCATCTGCTTCATACGAAGCGACTGGACGTTCTTCTTCCGCGTCGGTCCCTCCGCGCCGCAGTTCCAGCTGAAATTGGCGTCCGTCCCGTCCTGATTGTTCTCTCCGTTCGCCTCGTTGTGCTTCTCATTGTAGGAAACCAGATCAAAAAGAGTAAACCCGTTGACATTGGCGATATAGTTGACGACGCCGTGGGTCGGCGGATTCCGGCGCAGGCACCACGAGAAATCCGAAACCTGACCGCCGTCACTTTTCAGAAACGACCGCGCACGGGTCTCGAACCAGTCGTTATACTCCATCAGATAGCGGTGCTTCGGCACGGTCTGGCCGTAGATCCGTCCGGCGTCAAACTGGTCCAGCAGGATCTTCGTTCTCTTAAGCAGCGGATCGCGGACAAGTCCGTCCTTCGGCACACCGCAGCCGATCAAATGAAAGCCGTCGATATGATACCGGGTTTTCCAGTGCCGGACGGCCTGAAGAGCAAGACAGGGATCGGTGCCTGCGGGGAAATACATCTCCATAAACACCTCCATGCCTCTTATATGGAAGGCATGCACCATGCCGCGCATCTCCCGGACCGGATCATCCGACGAGGCAAAGGCGCGCTTTGGCGCGAAATACCGGTTTTTCTCCGCATATCCCCAGTAGTTCCGCATCCGCTCCGTCTTCGCGTGTCCGTCCGGATCCTCCGACGCATGGGCAAAGGGCTGCAGGCGAAGCGTCTCATCCCACTCGTAAACCGGCATCAGCTCCACTGCGCTGAAGCCCAGCGACGCGATATAATCCGCTTTTTCCGCGACACCGGCGAAGGTCCCCTTGTGGCGCACCCCGCTTCTCGACTGTCTGGTAAAGCCGCGGACATGCAGTTTGTAGATGATCAGATCCTCCGGCGGAATGAAAGCGGGAGACGCATCCTCCCAGCCCGACGGATTCGCGATCCAGCGGCAGAAACCGTCCTCAATCACCTCAGCGCCGGGATCCATCGCCTTCTTACCGCCGATCAGGTAATAGTAGCCTGATGCGGCCGGCGTCTCAACGAACACCGAGCTCACTTCCCCGATTCTCTCCTCCGGCGGCAGATCGATACTCTCCACCGGCTGTCCCTTCGCGTCAGTCAGGATCAGCTTCGCATCGAGATCATCCGGCACGGCGATGGTGAAATTAACTCCGCCTTCCGCCTTTCTCGCGCCGAACCATTCCGGATTCCCCGCTCTCAACACCGCTTTCGATCCTGTTCCGGCCATCCGTCTCTCCTCCGTTTCGCCTGTTTTCTCCTGCCGCGCTCTGTAACATTGGCTTCCATTATATCGCATCCGCCTCCGGATTTCATCTGTTTCTTACTTCTTGCTTTTTGTACCGGCTTCTGCTATGGTGGAACTGACTATCCGGATCCTGACTGATCCCGGACGGCGCGCAGCCGGCCGCCGGATCCGGAACGATAAAAAAACCGTCTGTACGGAGGGCCCGAAAATGGCAGATTTTGAAAAAGATGATGACCTTGAGATGGATGATGACCTCGGCACCGTCACACTGACACTGGAGGACGATTCCGAAGTGGAATGCATGATCCTCGCGATCTATCCCGCGGGAGGCCGGGATTACATCGCGCTGCTCCCGATGGATGAAAACGGCGAGCCCGAGGAGGACAGCGATGTCCTGATCTACCGCTATATTGATCACGGCGAGGACGAGGATCCCGAAATCGAGAACATCGAGGAGGACGACGAGTACGAAACGGCCGCCGACGCCTTTGACGAGATGCTGGATGAGCAGGAATTCGAGGAGGAAGCCGGAGAAGGCGAGGATCTCTGATCCTCGTATGCCGTCCTGGCTGACTGCCCGGAGGCGAAGAGCTGCCGTACGGGAAGACGATCCGCCGCAGAATACGGATTTCGCGTAATCCGATCTGCGGTCCGGTTCGGATCCGATCCTGCGCGGCGGTTTTTTTACTCTATCCGCGTAATAAAGAAAACCGGACCTTCAAGGCCCGGTTTTTCTTTTCTTAATTCTTCCGGTCCGATGCGATCAGGTCGGCCAGCGCTTCGACTGTGTACTCCCCGGGTGTGCGCGGAACGCGTCCCGTCATCGAGCGTACCTTCTCAGCCGTCACCGGGCCGATCGCATATAGAGCCGTTTCTGCAGACAGCCCGTGATCCATCAGATAAGCCTTCGCGCCCAGCGCGCTCAGAAAAACGGCTGTGCCTGTACGGCATACCGTCTTTTTATCCTCCGTCCTCTCATCCCACGTCCGGACCGCTCCGTCCGGACTCACCGGACAAAGCGAGTAGACTGGCCTGTCCTCAAATGAGACGCCGGAGGCGGCCAGCTCCGCCGGCAGCGTCTTCGAGGCACGGTCAGCGCGCAGCAGAACAACCGGCGCCGGACGGTCCACCTCTCCGTCCTTTTCTTTCAGAATCCTTTCCGCCAGCTCGCGCCCGAGACACTTTCCCGTGAAGACGGACGGTCGGAAATCCGCACGAAAGCCTCTCTCAAGAAGCGCTTCCTCCGTGCCTTCGCCGATCACCGCAAATCTCACGCCGGCAAAGCACCGGAGATCCGTCCCCCTCCTCCGGAGCTCGTCAAAGCAGACATCCACTCCGTTGGCGCTGGTGAAGACAACCCACGATCCTTCCGCGAAGGTATCCGGCACCTGCTCCGGATCCGGCACGGCCCGGAGCGAGACGCCGGGCACGGCCCGGATTCCTCTGGCCGCGAGTGCATCGCTCATCTTGCTGACGATATGCGGCGTTCCGGCGACCGTCACACCGGCGGAAAAGAGTCCCGTCTTCTCCGTCTCCTCCGAGGCCAGCACTCCGGCTTCCTCCGGGTCCTCCACTGGAAGATGAAGTCCGGCGGTTTCTCCGACGACCAGGATGACCGGCGTCGGCGCTTCGGCTGCCTTTTCCGCGATATTTTCCAGTGTTCCGTCGATGCGCTCCGCCGATGCCGTAAAGCCGGATGACAGCACAGACGCCGGCGTTCCGGGTTTTTTGCCTTCTTCGATCAGACGGGACGTGATACGGCCAAGGCTTCCACGCGCCATCAGAAAGACCAGCGTCCCTCTGAGGCGCGCGAGGGCTCCGTAATCCTCCTCATCGGCTCCGTCCTCGGTTCCGGCGGCCGTGTGGCCGGTGATCACGGTGAAGGACCGGGCGATGCCGCGCTCCGTCACCGGCAGGCCGAAGGATTCCGGGACCGCCACCGCGGAGGTGACGCCCGGGATGACGGAGCAGGCGATGCCGGCCTCATGAAGCGCTTTTATCTCCTCGCCGCCGCGGCCGAAGACAAAGCTGTCACCGCCCTTCAGCCGGACGACCTCGCGCCCCCCGGACGCCTTGTCGATCAGCAGCCGGTTGATCTCATCCTGAGAGCGGTAATGAGACCCCGCTCTCTTTCCGGCGTAGATCCGTTCGCATCCCGCCTTTGTCTCGGATAAAAGCGCCTCATCCATCAGCGCGTCGTAAACCAGCACATCCGCCCGCCGGACGGCACGGATCCCCTGCTCGGTGATCAGCCCCCGGCCGCAGCCCGCGCCGACCAGCGTCACATGCCCGAGCAGCGCGCGGGCAGCCGCTTCGGTCAGCCGGTCCTCCTGTCCGTGCTCCGCCGTAAGATGCGTGCGGTGTCCGTTCAGGTAGAGATCGAGTTCCACCCTGCCTTCCCGTAGTCCGGCATGGATGCCGACCGGTTTCGTGCAGTCCGCGCGCAGCCTTCTGAAAATACGCCGCTCAATGCGGAATCTCTCTTCCGTTTCCGGATCCGAGAGCGACTCGAGAAGCTCCGCCAGCTCCCGGTCCTCTTCCCGGCACTCGAGAGCGAGAATGCCCTGGCACGCGGCCGGAATCATCTCGTCAAAATCAAAAACTCTCGCCGTAAGCCCGGTCAGATCCGGGTGCAGGCGGTCAACGCCCGCCTTCGCCAGAATCAGTCCGTCGCAGGTTCCGTCACGGAGCCGCTCGAGACGGGTTGTGATATTGCCACGTATACCGATCGTCTCCGCGTCCGGATAAAGGCGGGCAAGCTCCGTCACACGGCGCGGACTGCCCGTCCCGATCCGGGACGGGCCGCCGCGCCGCGCCGTCTCCTCCGTCATCAGGAGCATATCCCTTGCATCCGCCGCTCTGGGCACGCCGGCGATCGTCAGCCCGTCGCTGATCTCAAAAGGCAGATCCTTCCCGCAGTGAACGGCAAGATCCGCCCTTCCCTCCAGAAGCTCACGTTCGACGCCGCGGACGAACAGTCCGTCTCCGCCGATCTTCACCAGTGCGCTGATCCTGTCCCGGTCCCCTTTCGTGGTGACAGTGAGGATTTTCACCTCCGGCACGACAGCCTCCAGCGCCTTTTTCACCAGTTCCGCCTGAACCAGTGCCAGACGGCTTCCTCTTGTCGCGATCGTCAGCGGCCTCGTCCAGTTCTTCTTCATCTGTTCTCCTTCAATTCGTCCCTATCCGGCCCGCTCACGCAGCGCCGTATGATCGCCTCCAACGCTTCATCATCCGCACCGTTATCGGTCCGAACCAGGAGCGCCAGCGCCTCACGGTAGCAGACAGCCCGCTTCTTCTGATCCGGTATCCGCTCCGGGACCGTCCGGCGCAGACGGCTCATCCTTTCCAGAATCCCCCCGATATGATCCGGAAGTATCGACTCGATCTCACGGCGGAGCTGCCATGCGTAAGCCGGCGAAGCGCCTGCCGTCGAGATTCCGACGGTCAGATCGCCTCTCTTTACGATCGCGGGAAAGATGAACGTGCAGAGCTCCGGGTCATCCGCCACATTGACAGGGATCCGCCCTTCCCGGCAGACAGCGGCGATATGACGGTTCAGCGCCCGGTCGTCCGTCGCCGCGATGACAAAATCCGCCCGCATCAGATCCTCGTCCTCCACGGCGCGCCGCAGCACTCTGACGCCGGCAATATCCGTCTCAGGCGCGATCACCGTGATCCGGGTGGTGAACGCAAGAAGCCGTTCCACCTTCCTCGCGGCGACACTGCCGCCGCCCGCGACCAGAAAATTCTTTCTGTCTATATTCTCAAAAAGCGGAAATACCGTCATGTCTTCTCCTTCCGTCTGACCGCTTTTTCGTTCCGGCTGCAGAAAAAGGCTGCAACTCCCGCACGCCTTCCGGCAGATGCGCAAATTGCAGCTTCTGAACTATCCTTCCGCAGACTGTTCGTCAGGCGCTTCCCGTCGAACCGAAACCTCCGCGGTCTGTATTTCCCAGAGAAGAAACCTCCTCGAACCTGATCTGCGGCTGATGCTCAATGATGCGGAACTGACAGACCCGGTCATTGACATGGATCTCGCAGTCCCGGGTGGCGTAGACCGGCATGCGGAGCACATCGTTGTCCCCGCAGTAGGACTCGTCCACCACGCCGACGGAGTTGGTCTGAATAAGCCCCCACCTCCGGAAGGTGGAGCTGCGCGGAGCCGTAATCATCTCATAGCCTTCCGGCAGCTGCACCGAGACACCGAGGTCGATGAGATGAAACTCACCGGCCTTCAGCGTCACATTTTCGGCGCTCCTCAGATCGATCCAGTCACTCTTGCCGCCGATGTAGCGCAGACGCTCGATCTCGCTGCTGTGATAGCGGATGCGGATTGTCTTCGTCATCATGAATCTCAGTTCTCCGGACCCGCGGACGCCACCACGTGCCCCAGGTCCATAGACGCGGTCTGGTCCTTCGGGCAGTCCTTGATCGAGAAGCTGAATTTCCCGTTCTTGTCCTTGCCGAGGCAGATCACGCGCACCACATCGCCGAGCTGGAGCACATCCTCGACCCGCGCGATCCGGGTATTGGCGATCTTGGAGATATGAACCAGCCCTTCCTTGCCCGGTGCGAACTCGAGGAACGCGCCGAATTCCTTGATGGAAACGACCTTTCCGGTAAGGATCTGGCCTTTCTCAAAGTCAGTGACGATCAGATGGATCGCCTCCGCGGCCTTCTTCATGCTGTCATTGTCCGTGCCGCTGATGGAGACGAAGCCGTCGTCCTCGATATCGATGGAGACGCCGTACTTCTCGATCAGCGCGTTGATCGTCTTGCCTCTCTGGCCGACCACATCGCCGATCTTCTCCGGATCGATCGTCATCTGGATGATCTTCGGTGCCCACTTCGAGAGCTCCTTCCGCGGCGCAGCGATTGTCTTCTCCATCACTTCCGTGAGAATGTACTCCCGGGCCTGCTTCGTGCGGCTGATGGCCTCCTCGACGATCTTTCTCGTCAGTCCGTGGATCTTGATATCCATCTGGATCGCGGTGATGCCGTCATGCGTGCCGGCCACCTTGAAATCCATGTCGCCGAAGAAGTCCTCGAGACCCTGGATATCCGTGAGCACAATGTAATCATCGTCTGTCTCTCCGGTCACGAGTCCGCAGGAAATGCCGGCCACCGGCTTTTTGATCGGGACGCCCGCCGCCATCAGCGCCATCGAGGAGGCGCAGATCGACGCCTGGGACGTGGAGCCGTTGGACTCAAAGGTCTCCGAGACCGCACGGATCGCGTACGGGAACTCCTCTTCCGACGGAAGAACCGGAATCAGCGCGCGCTCAGCCAGCGCGCCGTGACCGATCTCCCGGCGTCCCGGACCTCTCGACGGCTTTGTCTCGCCGACCGAGTAGCTCGGGAAATTGTACTGATGCAGGTATCTCTTACGGGTGATATAGGGATCCAGTCCCTCCACCTTCTGGGCTTCGGAAAGCGGCGCCAGCGTCACACAGTCGCAGATCTGGGTCTGTCCTCTGGTGAACATCGCGGATCCGTGAGCCCTCGGGATCAGATCGATTTCAGCGGCCAGCGGACGGATCTGCGTAATCGCGCGGCCGTCCGGTCTCTTGTGATCCTTCAGGATCATCTTTCTGACCGTCTTCTTCTCGTAATTGTAGAGGGCTGTGTCAATCTGGGCCATCCACTCCTCATTGCCGCCGTACTTCTCCGCGAAGCGCTCCCGGATCGCCGCGACGTTGTTCTCTCGCGTCTGCTTGTCATCGGTGAAGACGGCCTTCTCCATCTCCTCCGCCGGGCAGAGCTCATAGAGCGCCGCGTTCAGCTCATCCGGCACGACGACATGCTGATAATCGAATTTCGGCTTGCCGCACTCTGCTATGATGCGGTCAAAGAAGCGGATAATCTCCTTGTTGACCTCATCGCACTTGTAGATCGCCTCGATCATCGTCTGCTCCGGTACCTCGTTGGCGCCGGCCTCGATCATGATGACCTTGTCTCTCGTGGATGCGACGGTAAGAGCGAGATCCGATCTGGATTTCTGCTCATAGCCCGGGTTGACGATGAACTCTCCGTCGATCATGCCCAGCTGGGTCATGGCGCACGGGCCGTCCCACGGAATGTCGGAGATCGCCGTCGCAAGGGCGGAACCGAGCATCGCCGGAACCTCCGGATCGCACTCCGGATCAACGGACATCACCATGTTGTTCAGCGTCACATCGTTGCGGAAATCCTTGGGGAACAGCGGTCTCATCGGCCGGTCGATCACACGGCTTGTGAGCACCGCGTGGGTGGAGGCCTTGCCCTCCCGCTTGTTGAAGCCTCCCGGGAATTTTCCGACGGCGTACATCTTCTCCTCAAAGTCCACGGACAGCGGGAAGAAGTCCACGCCCTCACGCGGCGCTTTGGATGCGGTCGCCGTTGACAGCACGACGGTATCCCCGTAATGCATGAAGCAGCAGCCGTTGGCCTGCTTGCCGACTCTTCCGATGTCGACGGTCAGCGTTCTGCCTGCAAGTTCCATTGAATAGCTCTTGTAATCTCCCATCTTTCTCCTTCTGCCCGAATGGGCGGTGTACGTCATAAAGAGACCCGGATGCAAATGAAGGGCAGGTCGCCCTGCCCTTTTTCCGCATTATTTTCTGAGTCCGAGTCTTTCGATCAGCGAACGGTACCGCTCGATGTCCTTCTTCTTCAGATAACCGAGAAGGTTCCGTCTCTGGCCGACCATCTTCAGAAGGCCTCTTCTGGAATGATGATCCTTCGGATTCTCCTTGAGATGCGCGGTCAGCTCGTTGATCCGTTCCGTGAGAACAGCCACCTGGACTTCCGGTGAACCCGTGTCGCCTTCCGTTCTCGCGTACGCCTTCATGATCTCCTGCTTCTTTTCCTTGGTAATCATGGCTTTCCTCCTTAAATCTCTGCGTTCTCCTGTCATCAGGCAAAGGTCGGAGTCTCCGTTCACCGGATGACGGAAGCGGCCCTTAAGGCCGTCAGTTCACAACAGGTCAAAGTATAGCAAACGCCCCCTGCAAAGTCAACAGACGTTTCGGACGCCCCGCTGCGGTCCGCTTCCGGTTCATGCTTCGTGAGCAGCTTCATCGAGCCCCGCGAAGAAGCGGTGCCCTTCCTCCGCATCGAGGCCGATCCTTTCCTTCAGCGCCTCAAGAGACGAAAACTTCTTCTCCGGCCTCGAGAAATGCAGCAGCCGGACGGTCAGCCGCCGGTCGTATATATCCTGATCACAATCGAAGAAATAGGTTTCCGCGTCGAGATAGTGTCCGTCAACCGTCGGCTTCATGCCGACGTTGGTGATGCCCCTGTACGTCCTTCCCCCAAAGTCGGATTCAGTAAAATACACGCCGTTCGGCGGAAGGAGTTTCGATTTTCCCGGAATCTGGTTGGCCGTCGGCACGCCGATCGTCCGTCCGATCTGCCGGCCGTGGATCACTTTTCCGGTGATGAAGTACGGATAGCCGAGAAGGCGGCCCACCGTCTCCATATGACCGGCCGTAAGCTCGGCGCGGATCCTCGTGCTGGAGACCGGCTCGCCACCGTCCGTCACCTCCGGCACGATTCTCGTGTCAAAACCGAGCGCCGGCCCCGCTTCCTCAAGGAGGCGGCCGCTTCCCGTCCGCCCGCAGCCGAACCGGAAATCTTCCCCGACGGTCACATGCGCGGCATGCAGCCGTCCCGCCAGCATGTCCTTCATAAAGGCGTCCGCCGGCATCGTGATCATCTTCGGCCCGAACGAGCACTCGATCAGCAGATCCACGCCCATCTTCTCCAGCATAGTCCGCCTTTCCCTCTTCGTGAGCAGCATGGACGGCGCCATATCGAAGGCGAACACCACAGACTGTGCAGGACGGCCCGCCGCCCGCTGCGCCTCCGCCCAGGAAACCGTATCCCGGATCAGTGCCTGATGGCCGCGGTGAATGCCGTCGAATTTTCCGATGGTCACGGCGCTGGGCGCCGCTGCCTGATAAGAAAACGGATCTTTACTTATTATCATAATAGTATTTAACCAATCTGTAGGACGCGTCCTCACTGGCTCGGTAGACGCCGATGAACGCACCGTCTTCGGTGTACGCCCGCACCTCGGACCCGCCGGGTGCCTTCTCTTCCGTCCGGACGTCCTCCGACGCGGCCGGACCGCCGTTCAGCACGCCCGGCAGCGCTTCATTCCGGACCGTAATGGCCGGAAGGTCCGAATAGAAACTGTCAACGGACCGGATGAAAGTATAAGCCGGACTGTTGTGCCCGGCCGCCTCCCCGGCAGATCCGTTCTCCTCCTTCTTCAATTTCTCGATCTCTCCGATCGTCAGCGCGTCGTGCAGGTCGAAGGTACCGACCCGCGTCCTGAGCAGCGATTCCATACAGCCGCCGCAGCCCAGCTTTTCGCCGATGTCATGACAGAGAGTGCGGATATAGGCGCCGTGCGTACAGGTGACACGGAACGAGACGCGGGGAGGGCGGATCTCAAGAACGGTGATGTCGCTGAACTCCACCTCCCGCGCCTTTCTCTCCACCTCGATCCCCCGGCGGGCAAGATCCACCAGCTTCTTCCCGTTTACCTTGACCGCACTGTACATCGGCGGCGTCTGCATCTGCAGTCCCTCAAAGGAAAGAATTGTCCTGCGGATCTGATCCTCATCCGCCGTCAGCTCTCCGGTCCTGAGAATCTTCCCGCTTGTGTCCTGCGTATCCGTCGTCCGTCCGAGGAGAAGGACCGCCTCATATGTTTTTGTCCCGCGGCTCAGCGTCTCGACCAGCCGCGTGGCTCGTCCGAGACAGACAGGAAGCACGCCCTCCGCATCGGGATCGAGCGTGCCTGTATGTCCGATCTTCTTCTGTCCGAAAATCCGCCGCAGCCGGGCGACAACGCCGAAGGACGTCATCCCCTTCTCTTTCCTTACATTGATGACCCCGTTGATCATGGCAGCTTCTCCCGGATCACGCCGAGCACCCGTCCGATCACATCGTCCGGTTCTCCCTTGAGCGTGCATCCCGCGGCCTGAACATGGCCTCCGCCGCCGAACACGCCGGCCACTTCCGCTACATTGAGTGACGGTCCGCTCCGGAGAGAAACCTTGAAGACACCCGGCGCCGTCTCGTAGAGAAAGACGGCGGCGTCCGTTCCCGCCGTATAGCGGAGCTGAGATACGATCATATCCAGATCACGGCAGGTCGCCCCGAATGCAGCCATATCCGCTTCCGTCACAACGGACCAGACGCAGCGTCCGTCCTCACTTAAGCGGGATGTTTCCAGCGCATGTCCCAGAACCCGGTTCTGCGTGTACGTCCTCTGGTTGAAGGTCCTGTCGATGATCGAGCTGAAATCGACGCCCTTCTCCATCAGCTGCGCCGCGAGATGGAGCGTGCGCGGCGTCGTGTTCCGGTACTGAAAAACGCCGCTGTCATGAATCATGCCGCTGTAGAGAAGCGAGGCACAGGACCGGTCGATCCGTTCCATATCGAGCAGCCCGGTCAGCACCTCCGCGCAGGAGCTCGCCTCCGGCTCGACATGGTTCACATCGCCGAAACCCGGGTTCGTCACATGATGGTCGATCACCGCCCTCATGCGGGCGGCCCGGAAGAGCCCGCCCGCGACGCCGATCCGGTTTTCCTCGCTGACGTCACAGGTGATGAAGAGGTCATAGACCATTCCCTCCTCCGGCACCTGTCTCGCGTCCCCGACGCCCTCCAGCAGGGCAAAGACAGGCTTCGGCTGCTCGAGATAAAGATCGACGCGTATCTCAGGCACGTTCCGCCGGAGATAAAGGTACAGTGCCGTACAGCTTCCGACACAGTCTCCGTCCGGGTTCACGTGACCCGCAATTCCGCAGGTCCGGATTCCGGGACCGAGGAGCTCAGATATGTTGTTCATCCGCAGGCTCCTTCCCCCCCGTCTTCGTGTCCGTCGCGCTGACGCTCGACTTCCTCGTCGTGGCGGATCACCTCGTCGATCCTTCTCGACATCTCGGCTCCCCGCTCAATCGAGCGGTCCATGACGAACGTGAGTTCAGGCGTGTTTCTCATGTTCAGGCTGTGCGCCAGTTCTCTCCGGATAAAGCCCTTCGCGGACTCGAGGCCGCGCATTGTTTCGCTCCGCCGGGTCTCGTCGCCCAGGACAGAGACATACACCTTGCATGTCTTCAGGTCGGTCGCCACATACGCGTCCATCACCGAGGTCATCATGCTGACACGGGGGTCCTTGAGCTCCCGGATAATCCGGGAGAGCTCTCTTCCGACCTCCTCGTTGATCCGGAGGTTTTTTGTCCCGTTCTTTTTCATGTTCTCGGCACCTCAACCATCGTGTAGGCCTCGACTGTGTCATCGACCTGGAAATCACCCCAGCCGTCGAAGACGAATCCGCACTCGAAGCCCTCCTTCACTTCCTTCACGTCGTCCTTGAAACGCTTGAGCGACGCGAGCTGGCCCTCGTAGATCTTCTCTTCTCCCCGGAACACACGGACCTTGGACGACCGCTGGAAGATACCGTCCCGGATATAAGCGCCCGCGATATTGCCGACTCCGGAAGCCTTGAACATCTGACGGATCTCGGCGTGTCCCTGAACCTTCTCCTCGTAGACCGCCGCCCGCATGCCGTTCAGCGCGCGTTCCACATCCTCGATGGCCTCGTAGATCACGTTGTAGAGATGGATGTCCACCTTCTGGGTATCCGCCATCACCTTCGCCGTATTGTCCGGCCGGACGTTGAATCCGATGATGATCGCGTTCGACGCGGCTGCCAGCGAAACATCCGACTCGTTGATTGCGCCGACGCCGCTGTGAATCACCTTGACCACCACCTCGTCGTTGGACAGCTTGAGCAGAGACTGGGAGACCGCCTCCACAGAGCCCTGTACATCCGCCTTGACGACGATCGGAAGCTCCTTCAGATTGCCTTCCTTGATCTGATTGTACAGATCGTCCAGTGTCATCTGGGTCCTCGTCTCTTCGATCAGGGTCTTCTTGCCCTCATTGACGAAGACAGCCGCGAAATCCTTGGCCTCCTTGTCGCTGTCAAGCGACACGAGCACCTCGCCCGCCTCCGGCACCGACGAGAGTCCGATCACCTCCACCGGCATGGACGGCGTCGCCTTGTGCAGCCGTCTGCCGCGCTCATCGGTCATCGCACGCACCTTGCCGTAGGCCGCGCCGCACGCGATGAAGTCGCCCTGATGAAGCGTGCCCTTCTGGATCAGGATGGAGGCCACCGGGCCGCGTCCCTTGTCCAGCTTGGCCTCGAGGACAATGCCTCTCGCCTTACGGTTCGGATTAGCCTTCAGTTCCAGCATCTCCGCGCTCAGCAGAATCATCTCAAGCAGGTTATCGATGCCCTCATGGGTCTTCGCGGATACCGGGCAGAAGACCGTCTGGCCGCCCCAGTCCTCGGCGACAAGGCCGTACTCCGACAGCTCCTGCTTCACCCGGTCGATGTTTGCTCCGGGCTTGTCGATCTTGTTGACGGCGACGATGATCTCCACCTTTGCCGCTTTCGCGTGATTGATCGCCTCCGCGGTCTGAGGCATCACGCCGTCGTCCGCCGCCACGACGAGAACGGCGATGTCCGTCGCGTTCGCGCCGCGCATACGCATCGCGGTGAACGCCTCATGGCCCGGCGTATCGAGGAAGGTGATCTTCTGTCCGTTGACGGAAACCATATACGCGCCGATGTGCTGCGTGATGCCTCCGGCCTCCCGGTCGGTGACATGGGTATTCCGGATCGCATCCAGCAGGGACGTCTTGCCGTGATCGACATGACCCATCACGCAGACGACAGGCGGTCTCGGGACGAGATCCTTCTCATCCTCCGCGTCCTCCGCCAGAAGCTCGCCGATGACATCCTCCTGCTCTTCCTTCTCGCAGAGGATGTTGTGCTCCATCGCGATTTCCTCTGCCTTCTCATACGGAAGCTCGTGGTTCACGGTGACCATCTCGCCCTTCATGAAGAGTTCCTTGATCAGGACGGACGGCGCCAGCTTCATCTTCTCGGCCAGCTCGCGGATCGTGATCTTGTCCGCTACCTTGATGGACGTTACCTGCTCTTCCTTCTTCTCCTCATGCTGAGGCTGACGGTGCTGCAGCGCCTTCGGGATCCGGTTGAACTGCCGTCTCTGCTGATTCGGACGGTTGCCGCCCTCGCGCCCGTTCTCCCTGCGCTCCTCTCTTGTTCTCTCGCGCTCCTTGCCGTCCTTGCGGAAATCACGGGTCGTCTTGTGCGCCAGCGCGCCGTCCCCGTCACGTCCGGCCGGTGCGGCGCCGCGTCCGGCACCCGGTCGGTTCTGACCGAAGCCCGGACGGCCCTGACCCGGGCGTCCGTTCCGATCCGTCGAAAAGGCGTTCCGTCCCTGGCCGTTTCTGGATCTCATACCCGGTCCGCCCTGACCGCCGCTGCGCGGGCCCTGGCCGTTCCGGGATCCGGGTCCGCCCGTGCGGTCACGGAAACCGCCGCCCTGGCCCGGGCGTCCGTTCCGGCCCTGGCTTCCGCTCCGCGATCCGGAGCGGGATGACGTACTGGGCATACGGTTCAGCGGACCCACGTTGCGGATGATACGGCCGTTGCGGAAGCCCGTGTCCTCCGCCGGTTTCGCCGCCGTACCGGATGTTTCCGCCGGCTTTGCCGCCTCAGTGCTCTTCGGCGCTGCCTTCCCGCCTTCCGCCTTCGGAGCGGCGGATCCGGGCGCGGCCGCCGGACGATCCGTCCCGGTCTTCGCCGGTTCCGCCTTCGGCTGCGCCGGCCGCTGCTCCGCCTTCACGGGAGCAGACGTCTGCGGAGCGGCTGCCTTCGCAGCCGTCTCCGGCGCGTTCTTCGCGGCCGCAGGCGCGCTCTCCGCGCCGGGTGCAGCCTGCTGCGCTGCCGGACGTTCCGCATGCGGCCGGTCAGTCTGAGCAGGCTTCTTCGGGCGGTGCTGGAGCTGTCTGGTTGCATTTTCCGAACGGAATACGCGGACAAATCCTTTTTTCTTCGTCTTCCCGGACTCGTCCGTCTGCTCTTTCCGGTCATGCGCGTCGGAGGTCTGATCTTCCGTCCCTCTCTCCGATGCCGGCCGTCCTGCCGTCTGCCCGGACGCCTTCGGAGACGCGCCGCCGAATTTCACACGGATGTCGGCGATCTCGCTGTCCGGCACCACACTGACAGCGGTCACCATCTCGTAGCCCTTCTGCGTCAGATAGTCGATGACGTCTCTGTTGGACCTGCCGACTTCTCTCGCAAGATCATGAACCCTGATTTTTGCCATATACAATCTCCCTTATGCTTGAACCTGCCTGTTTAGAATCCCGATGACCGCCTTTGCCAGACCGCTGTCCGTCAGCACGCAGGATGCGCGGAAACGCCTTCCGATCGTCCGGCCCAGAGTTGCCCTGTCGGAAAAAACGAAGCAGGGTACTTCATAGTAGTCACACAGATTGCGGAACTTTTTCTTCGTATTTTCGGACGCGTCCCCCGCAATCAGTACAAGATGCGCCCGGCCGTTTCTCACCGTCTTCTCCGTCTGATCCTCTCCGCTCTCAATCCGGCGCCCTCCGGCAGCCAGTCCGAGATAACCGAGAATCCTCTGTTCATCCGTCACGTTTTTATCTCCTCGAGAAGAGCCTCGCCGATCTCCGCCGGGATCGCCGTCTTCAGACTCGACGCCAAAGCGCCGGATTTCAACGCTCTGCGGAGACAGTCCGCGTTTCGGCACAGATACGCGCCCCGTCCGTTTATCCGGCCTGTCGGATCAAGCGCGATGGATCCGTCGGGTTTCCGGACGACGCGGATCAGCTCACTCTTCGGCCGGACCGTCCGACAGCCCAGACAGGTCCTCTCCGGTGTCTTCTTCCGTGTCAATGCCTGATTCGTCTGCATAGCTGGCCCCCTCGTCCTCGTAGTACTCGCCGTTCTCGTCGAAGTCGTCGATATAGAGATCATCGAAGTCGCCGGACTCGCGCGCCTGGGTTTCCGACTTGATGTCAATCTTATATCCGGTCAGACGGGCCGCCAGGCGGGCGTTCTGTCCTTCCTTTCCGATCGCAAGAGAGAGCTGGTAATCCGGAACGATCACCTTCGCGGCTCTCTCGTCCGGATCCGCGCCGACGGTGATGACCTTGGCCGGGCTCAGCGCGTTCTCGATGAGGACAGCCGGATTCTCGTCCCAGGCGATGATGTCGATCTTTTCGCCGCGGAGCTCGTCCACCACCGCACCGACGCGGCTTCCGTTCATGCCGACGCAGGCGCCGACCGGATCCACGTCCGGATCATTGGACCAGACGGCCATCTTGGTCCGGGACCCCGGCTCTCTGGAGATTCCCTTGATCTCCACGGTTCCGTCCCGTACCTCCGAGACTTCCTCCTCGAAAAGACGGCGGACCAGATCCGGATGAGTCCTCGATACGAGGATCTTCGCGCCTCTCGTGGAATTCTTCACATCGACGACATAAACCTTGACCCGGTCTCCGATATTGAAGTGCTCGGTCTTCACCTGCTCGTTCTCGTTGAGAAGGGCATCGGTCTTTCCGAGATTGATCACATAGGTGCGGCCCTGCAGGCGCTGCACCGTACCCGTGACCAGCTCATGAATCCGGCCGCTGTACTGGTTGTAGACCGCGTTCCGCTCTTCCTCACGGATCCGCTGGAGGATGATGTTCTTGGCGTTCATCGTCGCGATACGCCCGAAAGACTTGGAGTTGATATCCACCGTGATGATGTCGCCGGCGACCGCATGCGGATTGTTCTTTCTCGCTTCCTCTACCGTCACCTGCAGCGTCGGATCCACGATATGGTCCTGATCCTCCACCACTTCCTTCTCCGCGGTCACAGAGAAATCGCAGGTCTCCGGATCGATACGGACGTTGATGTTGTCGTTCTTTCCGAAATGCGACTTACAGGCCGTCATCAGCGACTGCTCGATGGAATCAAGCAGCGACGCTTTGCTGATGCCTTTTTCCTTCTCCAGCAGTTCGATGGCTTCTTTGAGTTCCGTATTCATGTTTTTTCTGTCTCCTCCTTGCGTTCCGGCTTAAGGCCTGTCCGCGGCTCTCCGGTTTTACAGCTCATATGTCAGGCTGATGCGTGCGATTTCGCTCTTTCCGATGATCAGATCCTCCCCGCCGTCCGACGGACGGATCTTCACCTGCCGATCATCCGCATCGAGCAGAATGCCGGTGACGGTCTTCTTCTTCCCGACGGCGCGGTACAGCTTCGCCTCGACTTCCCGGCCCTTCGCGTATTCGAAGTCATGGGGCCTCCGGAGTACCCGTCCGAGTCCCGGCGAGCTCACCTCCAGCGTATAGGGCTCCGCGATGAAATCCTCCCGATCCAGAAGAGGATCGATCCGCCGGCTGACCGCCTCGCAGTCATCGATGCCGACGCCTCCGTCCTTGTCGATGCAGATCCGCAGGAAATACTCCTGGCCTTCCTTCACGAACTCGGCATCTACGGGATGCAGTCCCAGTTCAGCCGCGACCGGCTCAAGAAGAGCCCAGGTTTTCCGCTCATATTCGTCTTTTCTGCTCAATGTTTCCCCTTACACAGTTTAGGAGCGGACGCAAGTCCGCTCCTAAGTCTCAACTCATGTAACAATCGAACTATACCACTCCGGCAGCCGGAATGCAAGAAAAACCTTGCATTTCGGGCATTTCCGCGTTCAGAAAGACCTCTCCGTCTTATCTGCGGCTCCGGTTTCCTCTTCCGCCGCGCTTCGCCAGCTTCAATCGGCTTAGAAGCATCCTGCCGCCATGATATTCGATGGCAAATTCCTTTGACGCCTCCAGAAGATAGACGGCGTGAATCCGGTCGTCCTCTCCGAGCGTCATCCCCCGGACGCCCTGCGCCGCCTTCTTCTGAACCGGCACCTCGGCCAGCGGAAAGCGGAGGAAATATCCTTCCTTCGACTCAAGCACGGCCTGCTCCATCTGACCGCAGGGACCGACGAAGACAAGGCGGTCGTCCTCCCCCAGCTTGGTGGACAGAACGGTCCTCACGGAGGCCGACAGTACGCTTCCTTCCGTCCGCTTCACCAGCCCCTTCTCTGTGGCGAAGAAAAGCTCCGTCCCCGATACGAAGCTGAGCGGCGCGACATAGAGCAGCTCCTCCTCCTGATTCGAGTAGTTCGTAAGATTGTCAATCGGCACGCCCTTGTCCCTCAGCTTCCGCTGCGGCACGTCCAGCACCTTGACGGTGTGCATTCGGCCGCTGTCCGTGAACAGACAGATACGGTCCGTGTTGAGAAGCCGGAACACATACCGGTTGTCGGCTTCGGCGGCTTCCCGGTTCTTCTCAAAAGTGCCCGTGTCAAGCACTTTCGCGTAACCGAAGCGGTCGAGGCAGAAGATCACCTCCTCTTCCTCAAATCCCGCCTCCTCGATGACAATCTCCTCCGCATGTTCGATGGCCGTGCGCCGGGGTACCGCGTACTTCTTCCTCATCGCGCCAAGCTCCTTCACCAGCTCTGCCGCCATCGCATCGTGGTTCTCCAGCAGATTCCGGTAGAAGTCGATCCGCTTCAGTGTTTCCGCGTGCTCCTTCATCAGCGCGTCGATCTCGAGTCCGATCAGCTTGACCAGACGCATATCGAGAATCGCGTTGGCCTGGCGTTCCGTAAACATCAGCTGCGCGGCCTCCGCGCGGCTTTTCTCCGAGCGGAAGCGGATGCCTTCCGTCCGTCCTTTCACAAGACAGTCAGTGGCCATCTTCCGGTTCTTCGATCCGCGGAGGATCTCGATGATCAGATCGATGACATCAGTCGCGCGGATCAGGCCCTCCTGAATTTCCTTCTGCTCAAGCTCCTTCGCCAGCAGCGTCTGGTATTTCCGATCAGCGATCTCGAACTGAAAGTCCACGGCCGACTCGATGATCTGGCGGAGCGACATCGTCTCCGGCCGTCCTTCCGAGACGACGAGCATATTGACGCCGAAGGTATCCTCCAGCTTCGTCTTCCGGAAGAGCAGGTTCCGGACACGCTCCGCGTCGGCGCCCTTCTTCAGCTCGATGACGATCCGGATGCCTTCCTTCGACGACTGGTTGGACAGGTCGGCGATCTCCGGCGCCTGGCGGCTCTCGGCCAGCGCCGCGACATCGTTCATGAACTTCCCGATGCCGGCGCCCACCATCGTATACGGAATTTCAGTCACCACGAGATTCGTGCGTCCGTTTCTTCCCGCCTCCGTCTCCACGCGTCCACGGATCCGGATCCGGCCGCTGCCGGTCCGGTAGATCTCCGGCAGCTCGTCCCGGTTGACGACGATGCCGCCTGTCGGGAAGTCCGGCCCCTTGATATACTTCAGCAGTTCCTCGTCCGTAATCTTATCGTTGCGGATAAAGGCGCAGACCGCATCGATCACCTCGCCGATGTTGTTCGGCGGAATCGACGTCGCCATCCCGACCGCAATACCGTCCGATCCGTTGATCAGGATATTCGGAAGCCTCGCCGGCAGCACCGTCGGCTCCTTCTCCGTCTCATCGAAGTTCGGCATGAAATCCACGAGGTTCTTGTCAAGGTCGCTCAGAAAGACATCTTCGGTGAATGCCTCAAGCCGGGCTTCCGTGTACCGCATCGCCGCGGCCCCGTCTCCCTCGATGGATCCGAAATTGCCGTGTCCGTCGATCAGCACCCGTCCCTTTTTGAAATCCTGGGCCATCACGACCAGCGCGTCGTAAATGGAACTGTCGCCGTGAGGATGGAACTTGCCCATCGTGTCGCCCACGATACGGGCGCTCTTCCTGTACGGACGGTCCGAGCGGGTACCCAGTTCCCACATGTCATACAGCACCCGGCGCTGCACCGGCTTCAGGCCGTCGCGCACGTCGGGAAGCGCACGGGAGACGATGACCGACATCGCATAGTCGATATAATTCTTCTGCATAATCTCCGAATAGTCAGTCCGGATGATATGCTCTTCCGTCTTCGGCATCTCACTCCTCCTCAAACGTCAAGCGCGGCGTCAGACGCGTGCTCGTAGATAAACTCCCGGCGCGGGGGCACGTCCGTCCCCATCAGCACGTCGGTGATGTCGGAGGACAGTCCCGGATCCGCGATCTCGATCCGGCGCAGATGGCGCGTCGCAGGGTTAAGCGTCGTTTCCCACAGCTGCTGCGGATCCATCTCGCCGAGACCCTTGTACCGTTGCAGCGTAAAGCGGCCGTTCGGGTGTTTCTTCCTGTAATGCTCGAGGGCTTTGTCGTCGTAGAGATACTCGCCCTCGCCCTTCGCCGGCACCACCTTGTAAAGAGGCGGCATCGCGATATAGACATGCCCTTCGTAGATCAGCTCGGGCATGTACCGGTAAAACAGCGTCAGCAGCAGCGTGCCGATATGAGCGCCGTCCACATCGGCATCCGCCATGATGATGATCTTGTCGTAGCGGAGCTTCGAGATGTCGAAATCGTTTCCGTACCCTTCGGAAAACCCGCATCCGAAGGCCGTGATCATCGTCTTGATCTCCGCATTCGCGAGCACCTTGTCGATGCTCGCCTTCTCGACGTTCAGAATTTTTCCCCGGATCGGAAGAATCGCCTGATACTGCCGGTCACGTGCCGTCTTCGCGGAGCCGCCGGCGGAATCTCCCTCGACGATGAAGATCTCGCACTTCGATGCGTCTCTGGAAATGCAGTTGGCCAGCTTTCCGTTCGTGTCAAAGCTGAACTTCTGCTTCGTCAGAAGGCTGTTTTTCGCTTTCTCTGCCGTCCGCCGGATCTTCGCCGACTTCTCGGCGCAACCGAGAATCGCCTTCAGCGCGTCAAGATGGCGGTCAAAATAGTGCGGCGCCTCCTCGCTGATCACCTTGGCGACCGCCCTGGCCGCGTCCGGATTGTCCAGCTTTGTCTTCGTCTGACCCTCGAAGCGGGGGTCCGGATGCTTGACGGACACCACCGCCGTCATGCCGTTCCGGATATCCGGCCCTGTGAAATTGGCGTCCTTTTCCTTCAGCACGCCGAGTTCCCGGGCGTAGCTGTTCATCACCTGTGTGAAGGCTGTCTTGAATCCGGTGAGATGGGTGCCGCCGTCCGCGTTATAGATGTTGTTGCAGTAGCCCAGCACATTCTCATGGAATTCGTTCACATACTGGATCGCAACCTCAACCTCGATGCCCTCGTCCGCTCCTTCCAGAAAAACCGGCTCCGTCACCGTCTCCTCGTTCCGGTTCAGGTCGCTGACAAAGCCGACGATGCCTTCCGGCTCCGCGTATTCCACGGTCTCCTCCGGTTCTTTCCGTCTGTCGCGGAAGGTGATCGTCAGCTTCGGATTCAGGTAAGCCGTCTCGTGGAGGCGGGACTTCACTTCCGCGGCCGAGAAGCGGGTTACCTCGAAGATTTCCGGATCAGGAAGGAAGTTGACGGTCGTTCCCGTCTCCTTCGTCCTGCCCAGAATCGGAAGCTTTCCGTTCACAAGCTCAAGATCCGGCACGCCGCGGGAGAAATGATCGTGATAGACGGCCCCGTCGCGGCGGATCTTCACATCCATCTCCGTCGAGAGCGCGTTCACCACAGAGGATCCGACGCCGTGAAGGCCTCCGGATGTCTTGTACGCGCTGCTGTCAAATTTTCCGCCTGCATGAAGCGTCGTGTAGACGAGCCGCTCCGCCGGCATGCCCTTCTCATGGATCCCCACCGGGACGCCGCGGCCATTGTCGCTGACGGTGCAGGAGCCGTTTTTCTCCAGCGTGACATCGATATGGGTGCAGTACCCGGCAAGATGCTCATCGACCGAATTGTCGACAATCTCGTAGATCAGATGATTCAGTCCCTTTCTCGATGTGCTGCCGATATACATGCCCGGCCGCATCCGGACGGCTTCCAGTCCTTCCAGCACATGAATACTTGACTCGTCGTAGACTTCCTTCTTTGTCATCTCAAACCCCCGTTTAGCATCGGCATTGTAGCATACCGTTTTTCCGATTGCAAGGCGGCGGGCACGCCATACGCCGTGCCCGCCGCTTCTTACGGGGATCATTCCGGACCGCTTCACGCTTCCCGCACGGCGTCCTTCATGCTCTTCACGTAACGGAAAATCTCATCCCGGTCCGCGCCGGCATGGATCTTCTTCAGAATCGCAGAGCCGACGATCGCACCGTCCGAAAGGCCGGCCATCGTCTTCGCCTGCTCCGGCGAACTGATGCCGAATCCCACCGCGCAGCGCGCGGACGGGTTCGTTTCCCGTATAAGCCGGACCATCTTCCGGATCGTGTCGTACCGGAACTCCGTCCGGACGCCGGTGACGCCCATCGAGGAAACCACATAGATGAATCCCCTCGGATTCCGCGCGATCTCCCGTATCCGGTCCTCGGAGGTCGGGGAGACCATCGAGATCAGATCCACGCCGTATCGGTCCGAGACGGCGAGCACTTCCTCCTGCTCCTCGAACGGAACGTCGGCGAGGATCAGGGCATCGATCCCGTCTTCCCTGCAGCGCCTGAAAAACGGTACATAGGGCTCCGCATCACTCTCCGACGGATTGCCCCGGTAACGGAACACCGGATTGGCATACGTCATGAACGCGATCGGCAGATCCGGCTTCGCTTCTCTCACCCGTTCGACGATCTCGAACGCGCCGTTCACCGTCATGCCGCCCTCAAGCGCCAGCGCGTCCGCTTTCTGGATCACCGGACCCTCCGCAGTGGGATCGGAGAACGGAATCCCCACTTCGATCAGATCCGCGCCGGCATCCGCCGCGGCGAGGATGTATTCCACTGTCCTGTCCGCATCCGGATCCCCAGCGGTAAAAAACGGAATGAAGGCCTTCCCGTTCTGAAACGCCGCCTGTGTCTTACTCATAAAGATTCCTCCCTCTGTAGCGCGCGATCGCGGCGACATCCTTGTCTCCGCGTCCGCTTAAGCAGACGATCATGTTCTCGTCCTTCTTCATCGACGGGGCGAGCTTCATCGCCTGCGCAACCGCGTGCGCGCTCTCGATCGCGCAGATGATTCCTTCCGTGCGGGCGAGGTATTCAAAGGCCTGAACGGCCTCCTCGTCCGTCACCGGCACATAACGGGCGCGGCCGATGGAAGCCCAGTAGGCATGCTCCGGCCCGATGCCCGGATAATCAAGTCCCGCAGAAATCGAGTAGACCGGCGCGATCTGGCCTTCCTCATTCTGGCAGAACAGTGATTTCATGCCATGGAAAATGCCGAGGGAGCCCGTCGCCATCGTAGCGGCTGTCCGTGGCGTATTCACACCCTCGCCTGCTGCCTCGCAGCCGATCAGACGCACATCCGGATCATCGACGAAATGACAGAACATGCCAGCCGCATTTGATCCGCCGCCCACGCAGGCCAGCACCGCAGACGGCAGACGGCCTTCCGCTTCGAGGATCTGGGCTCTTGCTTCTTCCGAGATGACGGCCTGGAAATCTCGGACCATCGTCGGAAACGGATGAGGCCCCATAACCGATCCGAGGCAGTAGTGCGTGTCCGCGCAGCGGTTCGACCACTCGCGCATTGCCTCGTTGACCGCGTCCTTGAGCGTGCCGGTACCGGAATCCACCGGATGCACTTTTGCTCCCAGCAGCTCCATACGATAGACATTCAGCACCTGTCTCTCACAGTCCAGCTTCCCCATGAAAATCTCGCACTCCATGCCGAAAAGAGCCGCTGCCGTCGCTGTCGCGACGCCGTGCTGTCCCGCTCCGGTTTCGGCGATGAGCCTCGTCTTCCCCATCCGCTTCGCGAGCAGAGCCTGACCGAGACAGTTGTTAATCTTGTGCGCACCGGTGTGATTGAGGTCCTCCCGCTTGAGATAGATCCGGCAGCCGCCGAGATCCTTCGTCATCTTCTCCGCATAGTATAGCCTGGACGGCCGGTTCGCGTACTCCCGGAGCAGCCGGTCAAGCTCCTTCCGGAACGAAGGGTCCTCCTTCGCCTCAAAGTATGCTTTCTCCAGTTCATCGAGAGCGTTCATCAGCGTCTCCGTGATATACTGCCCTCCGTAGATCCCGAATCTTCCTTTATTATTCATTCTGTTCCTCTCCCAGGTTATCGTTCAGTCCTTCTCAGCTCACTGCGCCTCTCCAGTCCGCCCGGGCGCAGAGCCGCCGCGAAAGCCTTCACCGCTTCAGAACTCTTTCGGCCCGATGAATCCTCGACGCCCGATGAGACATCGACGCCGAAGGGACGGACAGCCGCGGCGGCCCCACCGACGTTGTCCGGATTCAGCCCTCCCGCCAGAAAGAACGGCTTTGCCGGCCGCTTCTCTCCGGCCAGGAGATCCCACCGGAACGTACGGCCGCTTCCCCGTCCCGCGTCGAAGAGAAGATAGTCCGCTGAAGGATACGCGTCCGGATCCGGCGCATCTTCGTCCATGATGATCGCCTTGATCACTTTCTTTCCCGTCGCCTCCCGGATCCGCCGGATCATGTCGTCCGTCTCGGATCCGTGAAGCTGGGCAAGGTCAATCGTGCCCTCGTTCAGAAGCGGGATGATGTCCTCTTCCCTGGCGTCGACGAAGACGCCCACCGTCCGGATCGCCGGATCAAGAATCTCCCGGATCCGGCGCGCCTGATCCCGGTTTACGCGGTGACGCGTATCCGCGAAGACAAGCCCGGCAAAATCCGGCCGGACCGCATTCACGGCCCGCGCATCCTCCTCCGTCATCAGTCCGCAGATCTTCACCGCCGGCCCCCGGCCGCGCAGTTCACGGATCTTGGATGCCCGGTTGTCCGCGCGCATCAGCGCCTCTCCCACAAGCACCGCGTCCGCGCGCATCGCTTCCGCAGCCGCCACATCCGCGCGTCCCCGGACGCCGCTCTCCGACACGAAAAGCACGCCCTCCGGCACCAGCGCCCGCAGTTCGCCAGCGTGTCTGACATCCACCGAGAAATCCTTCAGATTCCGGTTGTTGACGCCGATGATCCGGGCTCCGGCCTTCAGGGCTGTCTCAATTTCCCGCTCGTCATGCGCCTCCACCAGCGCGCTGAGACCGATTGCCTCCGCCGTCTGGAGATCATCGCGAAGCTCGAAGGGATCAAGAATGGACACAATCAGCAGCACCGCGTCCGCTCCGAGAGCCTTCGCCTCGTGGATCATATATTCGTCCACCGTGAAATCCTTCCGGAGAATCGGGAGATCCGTCGCTTCCCTGACGGCCGTCAGATATTCGTTCCGCCCGAGAAACCAGTACGGTTCCGTGAGGCATGAAATGCAGTCCGCTCCGGCCGCATCATAGGAGGATGCGATCTGCGTGTACTGGAAATCCGGCGCGATCAGCCCCTTCGAAGGACTCGCTTTTTTCAGTTCGCAGATCAGGCCGGTTCCTTCTTTCCGGAGAGCTTTCTCAAAGGGAAAGGCTCCCTGCGTATGCCGGCCGGACGGACGGTCGCACCGCCGGAAAACTTCTCTTCCGCCGAGAACCTGATACGGATCCGGACACTTCCTTTTCGCTTCCGCGACGCGTTCTCTTGTCCGCGCTGCGATTTCATCGAGAATCGTCATTTCATTCACTCCGTTGCCGCGTCCGGCGCCTTATTTGCGGCAGCTCTCCGTGATCCACCTGTCAAGGAGAGCGGCTGCGTCTCCGCTGTCGATCCGTTCCGCTGCGCGGGCGATGCCGTCCTGAAACGTGTCCGCATGACCGGCAGCATACAGGCCGGCGGCAGCATTCATCAGAACCGCGTTCCGCCTGGTGCCGCCGATCGATCCGTCTAAGATTCCTCTCGTGATCTTCGCGTTCTCCTCCGGCGTGCCTCCGGTCAGCTCATCCTTCGTCCCGGGCACAAGACCGAAGTCCTCCGGACAGATCACAGAGGTGCGGTAATATCCCTCCTTCAGCTCGCAGACCGCGGTTTCCCCGCAGGCGCTGATCTCGTCCAGTTTCTCTCTCCCGTATACGACGAGAGCGCGGCGTACACCCATCTGGGCCAGAACCTTGGCAACCGGCTCCACAAGGTACTCGTCATAGACGCCCAGCACATACATGGAGGGTTTTGCCGGGTTCGTGAGCGGTCCGAGGATGTTGAAGACGGTCCGGAATCCCAGTTCCCTGCGGATCGCGCCGACATATTTCATCGAAGTGTGATATTTCTGCGCGAACAGGAAGCAGATGCCGACCTCGTCAAGGAGGCGCCGGCAGAGCGCCGGATCCTCGTCGATGTTGACACCGAGCGCTTCGAGGCAGTCCGCGGTACCGCAGAGGGAGGAAGCCGCACGGTTCCCGTGCTTCGTCACCTTCACGCCGTCCGCTGCGATCACGAGCGCCGCCGTGGTGGAAATATTGAAGGAATGCGCGCCGTCGCCGCCGGTTCCGACGATTTCGAGCGTCTCAAATCCCGGATGGGGGACCGGCGTCGCGTGCTCGCGCATTGCGGTGGCGCACCCTGAGATCTCGTCGATGGTTTCGGCCTTGGTACTCTTCGTGCTGAGCGCGGCGAGAAATGCGGCGTTCTGGGTCGGAGTCGTCTCGCCGCTCATAATTTCGTTCATCACGGCGTAGGCCTCGGCGTAGGTAAGATCCTGCTTGTCCACAATCTTCGCTATGGCTTCCTTGATCATGCTGTCTGCCTCCTTTGCTCTCCGCTGCCGTTTCGTTTCGCGGCGGAGCCTTTCTTCCCGGCCGCTTCATAAAAAAGATCCCCGGCAGCATACGGATATCTGCTGCCAGGGACGATAATCATCGCGGTGCCACCCTGCTTCACTGCCTTCTGCAATGCTCTCATGAGATGCCATCACATCTCCGGACCGTGACGTGGTCCCGCCGTCGCAGATTTGCTACGCCCTCCGCGGCCCATATGACAGCGTGCCTTCCGTCCGTTCTCATCCCCCGGACTCTCTGTGGGCGCACCCTCTGCTTTTTCTCCGCTTCAACGGTTTTCCGACAGGTTCGTTCCGTCTGCTGAAGGACGGACGCATCCGCTGTGCTTCACTTCATCACAGTGATGCATTGATGACGTATCGGATTGAACGAATTATACCGCGGTCAGTCGAATTTTGCAACCCCGTCTGTCTTTCCTTCCGCCGCGTTGTCACCCTTCCGGCAGACAATAACCGGGGTCCGGTTATCAATGGCCTCAAACAGCTCCGCCGCGAAATCGGGCGGCAGATTGACACAGCCGTGGGAGCCGCTGGTGAGATAAATATCCCCTCCGAATGAAGACCTCCAGCCGGCGTCATGCATGCCGTAGCTCTCATAGAACGGCATCCAGTAATCGACGTGAGAGGCGTAACCCGTGATCTCAAGAGAGCCGAGCGTCTGATCCTGTTTTTTGGCGAAGACCGCAAAGACACCGGAAGGTGTCAGCCGGTCACGGTCCGACTCAAGCCCGGTCACGACATCCGAATCCAGCACAAGCTTGCCGTCTCTGTAATAGTAGAGATGCTGGCCCGTCACATCCACCTCGATATATGTGCCTCCGAAGGTCGGATCCATGTCGTCGCTGACGGAGTTCTCCAGCTCGATCTCTCCGCTCTTTCTGGCGTAAAGGTCGCTGTATATCTTTTCCGTCATACCCTGCTTGTCGATTCTGTAACCATACGGGCTGCAGAACTCGTTAACCGTTCCCTCGGCCGTCGTCTGAAAATCGATGGTATTCTGCACATGATCGAACTTTTCGGCCGCCGCCTTCACGATCTTGTAGACGGCCGTATAGACGGTGTCCGCATCCACTGCGTAGTTCCCGTCCTCGTCTTTTCCGATCCATGAGACGAGCCGATCCCGTCCGATCTCCGTGTCCGTACCGTCCGGATAGCGGAGTGTAATCACCGTGGAAACGTAGTTGTTAAGATCCTCAGCCCGTGCCTTGAGATCTTCATCCTCCGCGGTCACCTGGGGCTTTTTGTAAGCCCCGCTCACATTATTGAGCGAGAGACGGCTCTCCGAGGCGCTGATCGCGTCCGACACGGAGCGGAAAATCACATCCTGATCCGGTTCGTTGCCTTCCACCGCGTCCGCCACCCGGTATGTCTGATCAGACATAAGGACGATTCGCGCGTTCCGCGGCTTTGTCACGGAACCGGAGTCAAATTCCGGCAGCGCCTCAAGGAAATGCTTCAGCTTGTCCTCATCGAACCGGAAACTCGTCTTCACATGACCGGACGATTTCCGTCCGAGCAGCGAAAAGAGCCAGCCCATCCGGTTCTGCGCCTTCAGAAGCTCGGATACCTCGTTGCTGGAGACATAGGTCAGATCGATGTCAGACCCCTTGATCTCCTCGCATTTTCCGCCGCGGAAGGCCACCTCAAGCTGGTACTTTTCCACCGAGTTCCGGAGCAGCGCCTCTGTGTCGGCGGCGGAAAAGCCGCCCGCCTCAAAGCCGTTTATATAAGTGTTGGGAAGGAAGACACGGGCATAACGCGCGGCGATCATGCAATACACGATGACAAG
This sequence comes from Chordicoccus furentiruminis, assembly GCF_019355395.1. Classification (GTDB taxonomy): domain Bacteria; phylum Bacillota; class Clostridia; order Lachnospirales; family Lachnospiraceae; genus Chordicoccus; species Chordicoccus furentiruminis. Next base: position 3,000,611 of record NZ_CP048829.1, on the reverse strand, counting down.
AAACGCCGCAGCGGCGGCACCAACCGCAAGGCGCTGACGGAGTACCCGCTTCTTTCTTTCCCGGAGCTCATCCCGCACCCGTGCGCTTCGGCTTCCCGGCTTTCTTCTTTCCGGCGTACGTTCCGCCGCGGCGTGCCTTTCACGGTTCCACACCGTGCCCGTTCCGGCCGCATGCGATCCTGCTGTCCGCCGCTGCGCCGGGCCCTGCCCCGCTCCGCTTCGATTCTCTGACTGACTGCGTCTGACCCGGTCCTTTTCGTCCCGGGTCTGTCCGCGCCGTGGCTGGCCGGTCTCCATTTTGCTCACTCCTTAAACCGATTCGTCAGGTCTGCCATCAGGTCCGGACCTATGTCCCCGGCCGTCGGACAGACCGTATACTCTGAAAAAGCGCCGGGCGCCCGCGGCACCAGAACGGCCGCGCGCCCCGGCGCCGTCTTCTTACTGATCCTTCTTTGCCGTAACCGTGAGTGCAAGCTCCTCCAGCTGCTTCGGATCCACCTCGGACGGAGCCTTCATCATCAGATCCGACGCGTCCTTGACCTTCGGGAAGGCGATGACGTCGCGGATTGACTCCGAACCGGAGAACAGCATGATCATCCGGTCAAGCCCGTAGGCAAGACCCGCATGAGGCGGCACTCCGTATTTGAAAGCCGTCAGCAGGAAGCCGAACTGCTCCTCCGCCCTCTCCTTCGTGAAGCCCAGCACCTCCAGCATCTTCTCCTGCACATCGTCCATATGGATACGGACGGAGCCGCCACCCATCTCCACGCCGTTCAGCACGATGTCGTAAGCCTGAGCGCGAACCGAGCCGGGATCCGTATCGATGTTCTTCCAGTCATCTTCGTTGGGCATCGTGAACGGATGATGCATCGCCATGAAGCGGTTCTCCTCGTCCGACCACTCAAGCAGCGGGAAGTCCACCACCCAGACGAAACGGAACGCGTTGCGGTCGATCATTCCGAGCTCGCTTCCGAGATGGAGACGCAGCGCACCCAGCGCGGCGCAGACTACTTTGAAGCGGTCCGCAGCGAAAAGGAGAAGGTCTCCCTTCTCGCCGCCCATTGCAGCGCAGAGTGCCTGAAGCTCCTCTTCCGTCACGAACTTCGAGAAGGAAGCCTTCACGGTGCCGTCGCTCTTCATCTGCACATAGGGCAGCCCCTTCGCGCCGTAGGTCTTCGCCACCTCGACCAGCCGGTCGATCTTCTTGCGGGGCATATCGCCCTGACCCTTCACGTTGAGGCCGCGGATCACGCCGCCGGCGGCCGCCGCGTCGCGGAATACGCCGAAGCCGGAGTCGGCCGCCAGATTCGTCACATCGATGATCTCCATGCCGAACCGGAGATCCGGCTTGTCCGATCCGTAGCGGTCCATCGCGTCCTGCCAGGTGATCTTTCCGATGCCGTGGGCCGCGAGTTCATCGTGGGCCGCCTCGATGCCGTGGATCAGCTCCTCATCCGTAAAACCGAGCTGCCGCATGACATCGGGCATCTTTCCGGTCAAATCCGTCAGGAGGGCGGTGTTGACGTTCATCACGTCCTCCTGATTCACGAAGGAAAGCTCCATGTCAACCTGCGTGAATTCAGGCTGACGGTCCGCCCGCAGATCCTCGTCGCGGTAGCAGCGGGCGATCTGGTAATAACGGTCGAACCCCGAGCACATCAGAAGCTGCTTCAGCAGCTGCGGGCTCTGGGGCAGCGCGTAGAAACACCCCGGATGGACGCGGCTGGGAACCAGATAGTCCCGCGCGCCTTCCGGCGTCGACGCGATCAGAGTCGGCGTCTCGATGTCAAGAAAGCCTTCTCCGGAGAGGAAATCCCGGATCATCTGAACCACGTGGGCCCGGAACATAATCTTACGCTGCAGCTCCGGTCTCCGGAGATCGAGATAACGGTAGGTCAGACGGAGATCCTCTCTCGTGTCGATGCCGTCCTTCACCTCAAAGGGCGGAGTCTGCGCGGTTGAGAGGACTCTCAGTTCCTCCGGAATCACCTCGATCGTCCCCGTCTTCATATGCGGATTCACCGCGCCGGCCCGCTTCGCCACGGTTCCGACCACCGCGACGGCCGACTCCGGCTTGAGGCTTCCCCAGCGTCTGTCGCCGGTGTCCTCCGCAACAATCTGAATCAGTCCCGACCGGTCGCGGAGGACGACAAACGCGATGCCGCCCTTGTTGCGTACGGTCTGGACCCATCCCATCAGAGTGACCTTTTTTCCGATATACGCCTCCGTGACTTCCCCGCACCGGCAGGTGCGCGTCAGTCCCTTCATCGATTCTGCCATACTGTCTGCCTTTCTTCGTCTTCTCTCGTTTCTGATCCGTCCGGCCGCGCTCAGCTGTCTTCTCTGCAGAAGAATTCCCGGATATCCGTGTATCCCTGCGCCGTCAGCTGCTCCTTCTGGAAGCGGCGGTTCTTCTTCATCTGGGAAATATCGACGGCCTTACCCTCCGCACGGAGGCTCATCGCCTCCTTCCAGATCGCCTCCAGCTTCTCAGCCGGCATCCGCTTTTCGACGAGGAACGCAGTCTTCGCGCCTGCGCCGGGCACCGTAAAGCCGCGTTCCATCAGAAGCATGATGATCCGCTCGAACCCGATGGAGAAGCCCACCGCCGGGGTCGGCTGGCCGGTGAATTTCCCGATCATCTCGTCATAGCGACCGCCTCCGCCTACGGATCCGCCGTACTCGTCCATCGCGATCTCGAAGATCGGACCGGTGTAGTAGCTCATGCCGCGCACAAGCGTCGGGTCGTAGACGATGCGGAAATCGCCTGTCTTCACGCTGTTTACCGTCCCGATGATCTCCGGAAGCGGCGAACCCGTCTCCTCCATCAGCGAGTGCGCCTGCCCGCTGATGTTCTCCGAGCCTCCGTCCGTATCAAACTGGCTCAGATAGGCATCCACTTTTTCCTTTGGCCAGGACGCCTCCAGTTCAGAGCGGACGCCGTCCCGCCCGATCTTATCCATCTTGTCGAGAATAATAAAGACCTTCTCGTAGTCCTCCGGCTGAAACCCGGCCCGGTCCGCCATCGCCTTCAGAAGCTTCCGGTCATTGACACGAATCGTGAAGCGGTGAAAGTCCAGCTTCGTCAGCACCGTCGTCGTCGCCAGAATCAGGTCGATCTCAGCCAGATCGCTCGGATCGCCGAGGATGTCGATGTCGCACTGGGTAAACTGGCGGAAGCGCCCCCGCTGCGGGCGGTCGGCGCGGAATACGCTGCCGATCTGAAGCGCTTTGAACGGAGACGGCAGCTCCGCGGCGTGGTTCGCGTAGTACCGCGAAAGCGGCAGCGTCAGATCATACCGGAGACCGCTGTCCGTGACCGCGTCCTCGGTTGTCGGGTGCGAGAGATCCAGCTTTTCTCCCCGCTTCAGAATCTTGAAAATCAGCTTCTCGTTTTCGCCGCCCTGTTTGGAAAGCAGGTTTTCGATATGTTCCACCGCCGGCGTGGCGATGGATGAAAACCCGAAGATCGCGTATGTGCTCCGGATGAGTCCGATCACATAATTCCGGACCGCCATCTCATCCGGCAGAATATCCTTCATGCCCGTAACGGGCTTCTTCGTGAGTGCCATATCTATTTTCCGCCTTTCTGGCGAAAGGCACCGATGGGGTCATGAAAATCGAGGTGCTTTCGCTCTTTCTACTATTCTCAATTCCTGATATCTTTTTCTTGCAGGGTCGGCACACTACAGAGCACGTGGAGGTGAGTGGCGGGGCGGTATAGCGGCCTACCTCGCATATCTATATGTTGCCGGTCATCCTTAAGGCATCAATGAATGGCGCATCTCGTAGCCCGTAAACTTATCTCTTCCGAAGTTGTCTCGATTTCGCCGGATGACCAGTCACCGCCGCTCCTGCAACTACAAAATATCAGGAGGTGTTTTATTGGCTTTTAAAATCTTTCGTTTTAACTGCTGTGGCCTTGATGTCCACAAGACCTGGATCTTTGCCTGCATTGGACTCACGGATGCAAACGGCCGGACAGAATATAAGGAAAAGATGTTTTCCTCTTTCTCCAGAGGTCTGCGGGATCTCGCCGCATGGCTCGCCTCTTACAACTGTACCGATGTATGCATGGAATCTGCCGGCAAGTACTGGATCCCGGTATTCAATGTCCTTGAAAAGACATGCAACGTGATACTTGCTCACCCTAAGTACACCAAACCACAAAAAGGGAATAAGACCGACCGTAAGGACGCGAAGTGGATATGCGATCTGTTCATGTGCGACATGATCAAGCCTTCCTTTATCCCACCCGCCGAGATTCGTCATCTTCGGGATTTAGTGCGGTACCGGTTCAAACTCACCAACATGCTGACAGGTGAGAAGAACCGTGCACAGAATTGTCTGACTGTATCAAACCTCAAACTTGACGATGTCTTCAGCGACGTGTTCGGGAAGTCTTCCAGATCGATTACGGAATACATCCTCGCCCATCCCGGTGAAACCTTTGATGTCACTCCTTTTGTGGATAGAAGATGCAAGACCCCAATTGAAGAAATCCAAGCCGCTGTTGACGGCGCTGTCTCTCCAGAACAGGCTATAAAGCTTCGTCAGTGTCTGGACCACATCGATGAGTTGGAAAAGCACAAGGCAGAAATGGAACGGGAAATCCTTCGCGTTTCTGATCCGTACCTTGACGCTCTCGAACTGATCCGCACTGTCCCCGGTTTCGACAAAAACCCTTTTACGGCGATTCAGATTCTCTCTGAGATTGGCGGCGACATGTCTGTGTTCCCGACAGACAAACATCTTGTTTCCTGGGCAGGATGCTGTCCCCGTAACGATCAAAGCAATTTCAAGATCAAATCCACTCGGATTTCCCGTGCTGGTTCCTATCTTAAACCAGTTTTGGTGCAAGTTGCAAATGCTTTGATCAAATCGAAGAAACATCCGGAGATCACAGAACGTTACCGCCGTATCAAATCCCACCGCGGGCACAAGAAAGCCATCATCGCTGTCTGCCGTATGCTCCTGACCGCTATCTGGCACATACTGACAGATCTGAAGCCGTATACAGCTGAAGGGTATCTTGCTCCGCGGCCTGTGAAGACAGAAAAGATTCTCACTACTTCGCAGGCACTTAATCTGCTGAAGCTCAGAGGCTACGTCATCAAAGACGATCTGCCCGTCACTGCTTCCTGATTAGGTCGTGTCTATATTTGCTTTTCAAAGACCCCTTGAGGGTTTGTTTGCTATGCCCTCTTTACGATATCTAACCGCCTACCTCTTTTTTCAAACTTGTCTCCTTCATCAGTTCCGGCCTGCCGGAAATCTGGCGGCCGCTTCCGCGAGAATGCTCTCGTCCGTTATGGGAAAATGCACCCGGAACCGGGAGGTCCCGCGGTGGACAACCCGCTGGAATGCCAGAAAAATTCTCAGGTCAAAGTGCTTGATCTCGTCGATCATCAGGCTCATCGCCTCATCCGGTTCGAACCGCTCCCGGTATGGGCGGTCTGAAGTCAGCGCAGCGAACACATCGCAGACGCGGATGATCCGCGCGCCAAGCGGAATCGCTTCCCCCACCAGATGATCCGGGTAGCCGCTTCCGTCGAAGTCCTCGTGATGATAGCGCACTGCGTCCAGAACGATGTCGCTGTATCCGAGGTCCTTCAGAATGTTCCACGACAGAACCGGGTGCATGCGGACATATTTCATCTCCTCGATGACAAGGGGGCTCGCGATCTCCTCCCGCCCGTAGAGATAATTGGTCAGCTGCAGTTTTCCGATATCATGAAGCAGGCCCGCCAGCCTCAGCTGATAGGCGGAGTTTTCCGCCAGTCCCAGTTCCGCCGTCAGTTCCCGGACGAGCGAACTGACATACACACCGTGCTCCAGCTCCTCCTTCAGATTGTAATCGATGATTTTCCGGTCGGATCTGCCGCCCGTCTCCGCCGGATTCTTTTCCGCCGCTGCGTTTATCATGCCAACCCGTCCTGATCCTCCTGAGTCTGCCGCTCGTCAGGGAGAAATCCCGAGACAATGCCTTTATTGTATCACACCCGGGCATCCCACGCATTACTCGTGTCCGTTTTTTTGAAAGCCGGCCCGTCACCGGTGTCTTGCGAGATACGTCGTCACATCCTTCGGACTGACGTTCCGTTCGATGCGGCCGTCCGGATAAACAAACTTGGTGGTTGCTCCGGCACCGAACGCGTGGATGGTCTGCATCTCTTCCATGATGAGCACATTGTAAAGGCAGGCGCAGCCGGGACGGGCAAACCCGGTATTTTCGAGATTGCCCCGCATGTTCTTCTGACGGTAGAGGTAATAGGGTTCCATCCCCATCGCCTCCGCCGCGCCGGAGGCGAGATCCATCAGACGCCCTGAATTTTCGAAGACAAGACCGTCGAAGCTGCCGTAATCCGCGTGCGGATCGTTCTCCCTGTCCTCCCGTATCTTCCGCATAAGCCGCGAGGCCCGCTTGATCGCAAGGGAATGAACCGTGAGAGAATCGGGATTCATCCCGCGGATCGCGTCCAGCGTGCGCCGGACATCCTCTTCCTCTTCCCCCGGCAGTCCGAGAATGATGTCCATATTGATATTGTCAAAGCCGGCCTCTCTCGCCATCGCGAAGGCGCGCCGCGTATCTTCCGCCGTATGGCACCGTCCGATATAGGCGAGCGTCCGGTCGTTCATTGTCTGGGGATTCACGCTGATCCTTGTCACGCCGTGACGCTTCAGCACAGCCAGCTTTTCCGGTGTGATGGAATCCGGACGTCCGGCTTCCACCGTGTATTCCCTCGCTGCTTCCAGATCCCAGATCGAATCGATCGCCGTGAGCAGCCGGTCCAGTTCCTCCGGCTCCAGAGCGGTGGGCGTACCTCCGCCGATATAGACCGTGGTCGGCCCCGGCGCGCCTCCCGCGGCGAGAATCTCCTCCTGCCGCTTAAGCATCTCGCGGATCACGGTGTCAATATATCCGCCGATCCGCATACGCCACGCCGAAACGGGGCTGGATGAAAAGGTACAGTAAAGACAAATGGACGGACAGAACGGAACATGCACGTACAGACTGTATGTCTGTCCTCCGGTCTCAAGCGGATCCGTCAGTCTCTTCTCCGTCTCCGCCACGCCGAGCGCAAGAGCGGCCTTCTCCGGAGACACAAGATAAGTCTCGCCGAGATAGCGCAGAATGGACTCCTCCGTGTGTCCCTCCCGCAGCAGCTTCATCGGGATTTTGGTCGGGCGGATCCCGGAGAGCGTTCCCCACGGAAGCGCCGTGCCGGTATAGGCTGTCAGCGTATCATAGATTTCCCTCTTCAGCGCATTTTTGACCGCCGTCCGTTCCCCGCCCTCCGGCACACGGATATCAAGAAGAAGCTCCCACGGGCGGCTGCATTTCTCCGCGTCATCCGCGGTGAAGATGCTGACCTCGTCGTCCGGGAAGAAGCTCTTCACCAGCGAGTGAATATCATACAGGAAATCATGTCTGTCCAGTCGAATGCCGATTGTCAAAATCCGTCCCTCTCCGCTCTCGTCTCAGAATCCTTCCGCCAGCCGCTCCCGGCCGATGGTCGTGCCGGGTCCGTGACCCGGATAAACGGCGGTATCGGGCGGAAGCGCAGTCAGCAGCTTCTCCAGCGTATCCGCCATCGCCTCCGGAGAACCGGTCGGCAGATCGGTCCGCCCATAGCTTCCCCGGAAGACGGTATCCCCCGCGAAAAGCGCGGCGTCGGACGGTACATAGTAGCAGCAGCTGCCGGCGGTATGACCCGGAGAAGCCATGACACGAATTTCGCGCTCCAGCAGCGTCAGCACGTCCCCGTCGCTCAGATACCGGTCCGGCGTGACGGTCACGTCCGTCTGAATAAAGGACGTGTTGAGCCGGCTGTCCGTGAGCATGGGACGCTCATCCTTAAGGATCATCACGGGCGCCTCCGGCCACTCCCGCTTCACGGCAGGCACCGCCAGAATATGATCGTAGTGAGCATGGGTGAGAAGCACCGCGGCCACCTTTGCCTTCTGCCTCCTCACCTCTTCGAGGATCTGCTCCGGCTCGTCGCCCGGATCCACGAGAACGATCTCGTCCCCTTCCTTCCCGTTCTTCAGAAAATAGCAGTTCGTCCCGATCGGGCCGACGCGCATCACGCCGGTCCACAGTGCCTGTTTCATCTCTCAGCCTGTCTTTCTCTCGATATCGACCACATCCGGCACAGCCCGGATCTGCGCGATCAGTTCGCCGAGCTCGTTCACAGAGTGAACCGCAAAGCTCAGTTCCATCGTGGCCATTCCCTGCTTGTTCGTCCGCACGTTCATCTGGTCGATGTCGATCTTCCGCTCCGTGAAGATCCGGGATACATCCACCAGAAGGCCCGTCCGGTTGGACGCGTAGACATTGATTTCCGCGGCATAAGTGCCGCTGTTCTTCTCGTCCTCCGGCACCTGCCACTCCGCGTCGATGAGGCGGACCCGGTCGAGATCCGTCATGTTGATGATATTGACGCAGTCCGTACGGTGAATCGTGACGCCCCGTCCGCGCGTGACGTAGCCGACAATTTCGTCGCCCGGAATCGGACTGCAGCATTTTGCGAAATGCACGGCGACATCATGAATTCCCTTGACGACGATCCCGCCCTTGGAATCCTTCTTTCTGACCAGCGGAAGGCGGTCCTTGTTCTCGGCCGCGGCCTTCATCACCTCGGCGTCCGTCTGCTGCTTCCTGTGGTCCTTCTCGTAAAGGTCGATCAGCTTGTTCATGACCTGACCTTCCTTTAGACCGCCGTGTCCGACGGCTGCGAGCACCGAATCCCAGTCGCGGAAGCCGTATTTCCGCATCACGCCGTCCTGATACTCCGGCTTCGTGACGTCCGAAAGCGCATAGCCTTTGGTCTTCGCGCACTGGGCCATCAGGTCCTTGCCGCGCTCGATATTGTCCGACTTCAATTCCCGCCGGAACCACTGGTTGATCTTCGTCTTGGCCTGCGTGGATTTGACGATCTTCAGCCAGTCGCGGCTCGGGCCCTTCGAATTCTGGGACGTGATGATCTCCACCCGGTCGCCGTTTTTGAGGACATAGTCCACCGGCACAAGCTTGCCGTTGACACGCGCGCCAATCATGCGGTTGCCCACCGCCGAATGGACCGCATAGGCGAAATCGATGGTGCAGGACCCGTTGGGAAGCGTCTTCACGTCTCCCTGCGGCGAGAAGCAGTAAACGCTCTCTGAGAAGAGATCGAGATCGGATTTCAGCAGGGACATGAACTCCTTGTTATCGGAAGAATCCTGCTGCCACTCAAGGATCTGGCGGAGCCACGTGAGCTTCTCCTCCTCCTGATTGCCCTTGACGGCGTGCCCGTTGGAAACCTCCTTGTATTTCCAGTGGGCCGCGATACCGTATTCAGCCACCCGGTGCATCTCGAAAGTCCGGATCTGAATCTCGAAGGGCGTTCCGTCGTTCCCGATGACCGTCGTATGAAGTGACTGGTACATGTTCGGCTTCGGCATCGCGATATAATCCTTGAACCGTCCGGGAATCGGTTTGAAAAGCTCGTGCATAAGTCCCAGAGAGGCGTAGCAGTCGCTCACGGTATTCACGATGATCCGGACCGCAAAAAGATCGTAGATCTGGTCCAGTGTCTTGTCCTGATTGACCATCTTCTTGTAGATGGAGAAGTAATGCTTGACTCTTCCGGTGACCTCTCCTTCGATGCCCGCTTCCCGGACAGCCTTCTGGACCTCCTCCACCAGCGAGTGAATGAATTCCTCTCTCTGGGTCTTGCGTGCGTCCACCTGGGCGACAAGATCCCGGTAGACCTCCGGCTTCCAGTATCGGAGCGCCAGATCGTCCAGCTCGACTTTGATTTTGGAAATGCCGAGCCGCTGGGCGATCGGCGCGTAGATATCCATCGTCTCCCCCGCCTTCTCCAGCTGCTTCTCCCGTCTCATGTACTCAAGAGTCCGCATGTTGTGAAGACGGTCCGCCAGCTTGATGATGATCACCCGGATATCCTTCGCCATCGCGAGGAACATCTTGCGGAGATTCTCTGCCTGAATCTCGACCTTCTCGACCTTGTAGTCCACCTGACCCAGCTTGGTGACGCCGTCCACAAGAAGCGCTACATCGTCGCCGAAGGCGGAGCGGATATCCTCCACGGTCATCGGCGTATCCTCCACCACATCGTGAAGAATGCCGGCCGCGATGGTTTCCTTGTCCATCTCCAGATCCGCGAGAATGATGCCTACGCAGAGCGGATGAATGATGTAAGGCTCGCCCGACTTTCTCACCTGATCCCTGTGAGCCTCGGCTGCGACATGATAGGCCTTTTCGATCATGGACAGATCATCCGACGGATGATAGGCGAGCACGCGCTTCTTCAGCTCTTCGTAAAGAGCGGAAGGCGCCGTAAAATCCGCCGGCGTGCTCAGATCCGGCTCGTCTTTTCTGACCAGTGCATGCGGATCCTTCTTCAGTCCGACGGTCATCTTTGTTTCGTCTGTCCTCGTCTCGCCCATATGCTGTACCTGTCCCTGCCTGCGGAGCGGGAGCTGAAGGCTCCCGCTCCGCAGGATGATGTCTCTTTGCGCAAACATTTCTGTTTCATCTGGCGGGCAGAACATCCCGCACGGCCTGCCGCGCTGCTCTTACTTTCCCGGATAGCAGATGACACTCTCCACGTCGTACTTCGCCAGCCGTTCTCTTCCGTTCAGTCCGTCCAGCTCCATCAGAAAGACCATCCGGACCACCTTGCCTCCGAGCTGCTCCACGAGTTTCGCCGCCGCCTCCACAGTGCCGCCGGTGGCGATCAGATCATCGACAATGACGACCCTGTCGCCCGGCTTCACCGCGTCCCGGTGCATCTCGATGGTCGCCTGACCGTATTCAAGATCATAGGTCTCGGAGACAGTGGCGCAGGGAAGCTTTCCCTTCTTGCGGATCGGGATGAAGGGCTTGTGAAGATTGTAGGCAATCGGCATGCCGAAGATGAAGCCTCTGGACTCAAGACCGGCGATGCTGTCATATTCGACGCCCTTCAGTTTTTCCTGCATCTCGTCGATGGCCATCGCCAGTCCGTCCGGATCCTGCAGGATCGACGTAATATCGCGGAACATGATGCCCGGCTGCGGAAAGTCGGGAATCGTTCTCACATAGTCTTCCACTTTTTCTCTGATCATATCATGTACTCCTTCGGATGCCCGCCGCGGACCTTATACGCCGCATGCCGGGGATATTTTGATGATCCGGTCATGCCGGTTCAGAATGTAACTATAGCACGAAACAGACATGCGTAAAAGATGCTTGCCGGAAACTTACTGAAAGTGCGTGACGACCAGCTGAATCCTTCGATGTCCCATATACTCGTTGATCTCCGGTTCATAGACAATCGAGAGCACCGGATCCTCCGCGATCCGCTCCGCAAGCGCATCGACATTCCGGAAGCAGATCGCATCCAGCGGACGTCCCTTGGCGGAAGGCTGGAATCCGAGGCGGTCCGGATCCGCGTCCTCAGGGGACTCAAGAGAGCGCACCCGCATCCGGAGAAGGGAGTGGCGCGCGCCGAAAATCCGGGGATGCTCGCAGAAGACGTACTTCTCTCCGAACATCGGCTTCGGGTTCGCCTTTCCGAATGGCGCGAGGAGCTCCAGATCCCGGATCAGCTTTTCGCTGACGGACTCGACTGGCAGAATGGCGTCCATCAGCACCTTCGGCGTAAGGTCACTCTCCGTCAGGCCGCAGTCCTCGTTCAGACGCCGTCTCAGTTCTCCGACCTTCTCCTCCTTCAGCGTCAGCCCGGCCGCCATCGGATGGCCTCCGAAGCGGAGAAGCAGATCCTTCACTTTCACAAGACCCTCGAACATATTGTAGCTCTCAATGGAGCGGCCGGAGCCCTTCACGCCCTCCTCCGCCCTTGTGAGAACCAGGGCCGGCCGGGAGTAGGCTTCCCGGATCCGTCCCGCGATGATGCCGGCGATGCTCTCATGAACCTCCGGAAGAAAGACGACGAGAATCCGGTCGTCTTCCATCCCATGCGCTTCAATCATCCGCTTCGCCTGAACGGTTCCGGTTTCGGTCATCGCCTTCCGGCTGTCGTTGAGCGCCTTCAGCTCGCCCGCCAGACGCTTCGCGCGGGCCGCATCCGGCGCTTCCAGCAGCTGTGCGGCCCGCATCGCCGTGTCGAGCCGGCCGCTCGCGTTGAGGCAGGGACCGAGCACAAAGCCGATCTGGTAGGTGTCGGCGTTCGCCAGCGACACGCCCTGCGCTTCGGCGAGTGCGATGAGTCCCGGATTGTCAGTGCTCCGGAGTCGTTTAAGTCCCTCCTTCACAATGATCCGGTTCTCACCGGTGAGGTCCACAATATCCCCCACCGTCGCGAACGCCGCGTACTGCAGCATATCCATGCCGGGATCCCCGCCGAGGGCGAGGATCAGCTTCCACGCCACGGCGGCTCCGCAGAGCTGGAGGGTGGAGGACGTATCGTCCTTCCGCTTCGGATCCACCACCGCGTCCGCCTCCGGGAGCTCCAGCACCTCGTGATGGTCGGTGACGATGATCGTCATCCCCTTCTCCTTCGCGAGACGAACCGCCTCCAGCGCGGCGATTCCGTTGTCGCAGGTGACGATCGTATCGATTCCTTCTTCCGACGCCTCGCCGATCATCGAAGGGTTCAGCCCGTAGCCGTCCGTGATCCGGTTCGGGATCCTGACGTCAGCGTCCGCGCCCAGTTCCGTAAGTCCCCGTTTTAATATGTAGGAAGCCATCACGCCGTCGATGTCATAGTCGCCGATCACGCGGATCCTTGCACCGGACGCGATCTTCCGTTTCAGAATCGCCGCTGCGCGGTCCATGTCCTTCAGTTCGAACGGATCGCGCAGACCGGAAAGATCGCCGTGAAGAAACGTCTCCATCTCCGCGCGCGTTCTCAGTCCCCGGCTTAAGAGAATCCCCGCCACGACGGGATCGATCCCGAGAGCCTCCGCTGCTGCTGCCGCGCCCTCCTGCGGCTTTCTGTATGTCCATCGTTCTCTTGTCTTTTCCATTCCGTCCCTTCTCTCCGGATAAGGAAAAGCCATGCAAACGATCTGCATGGCCTTTCGCTTCTTACTATCATGATTGTCCGGACTTTTTTCTCTTCTTCTTGCGGATCACGTTCGGGTTGCCGGCGCTGCGCACCGCGTTCTCCGGGAGGGCTCCTCCTTCTTCGGAAGCCGGTCCGGCGTTTTCGGCTGCGCGTGCCGCCTTCATGGCCGCCTTCTCGCGCATCGCCCGGTATGCCTTCGCATCCCGGCCGAAATGCGTCCGCATCCAGAACCAGAGCGGCCCGGTCAGGAAGACCGAGGAGCAGGCGCCGGCGAGGATACCTACCATCATCGGAAGCGTGAACTCCTTGATGGAAGAGACGCCCATCAGATAGAGGACGAGGATGGAGGAGAACGTCGTCAGGTTGGTGAAGATGCTCCGGGTCAGCGTGACGTTGACCGCCTTATCCACCAGTTCCTCCAGATCACCGTCCTTCGGCAGCGACGGAAGCGTCTCACGGATCCGGTCGAAGATGACGATCGTCGAGTTGATGGAATAGCCGAGGATCGTCAGCATGACCGCGATGAAGGAATTGCCCACCGAAACACGGAGGATGGCGTAGGCCATCAACGTGATCGTCACGTCATGGCAGAGCGCCAGCACGGAGGAAGTCGCGAAGCGAATGTCCTTGAAGCGGATGAAGATATACAGGAGCATCAGGATGACCGCGATGATCACGGCTGTGATGGCGTTTCTCCGCATCTCCTTGCCGACGGTCGCCGAGATGGACTCCGCCTTGATGCTCGTCGCGTCAACCTTGAATGCGTCGGCCAGACTCTGGTCCAGCGCCTCCCGCTCGTCCGCGTTCAGCGTTCTCGTCTTGATGATGACCTCATTGGACCCGACTACCTTCTGCATCGAGACGTTTGCGTCGCCGGTCACCTTCATCACCACCGGCTTCACCTGACTGTCCAGCTCCCTGAGAGACAGATTGTCGTTAAAGGCAACCGTCGTCGAGGTGCCGCCGAGGAACTCCAGCGAATAGTTGAGAGCCCGCTGTCCCTTCGCATGATGATAGATCATACAGCCGGCGCCGACTGCGACGATGCAGAGCGCCACCGTCAGATACTTCAGCCAGTTCTTCACGAACCGGATATGCGTTTCCTTCTTCCGTCTCGCCCACAGCTTCTCGCTGCGGGAGCCGAAGGCATACACGGAGTTCACGATCAGTCTCGTGATGATGAGCGCCGTGAACATCGACAGCGCGACGCCCAGCGCCAGCGTCATCGCAAAGCCCTTGATCGAGCCTGTCCCGAGAACCCCCAGCACAGCGGCGGCGATCAGCGTCGTGATGTTGCCGTCGAGAATCGCGCTCATCGCCTTGTGAAAGGCCGCTTGGATCGCCCCGTGCAGCGACGTGCCCGCCGTCATTTCCTCCTGCAGACGGGAGAAGATGATGACGTTGGCGTCCACCGCCATACCGATCGAAAGAATGATGCCGGCGATACCGGGCAGCGTCAGCGTAAGGTCAAAGGCGTTGAGCAGGATCAGCATCAGCGCCGTGTAGAGCACCAGCGCGAACGAAGCGATCAGACCCGGAAGCAGGTACGCGACGGTCATGATGATCATGACCAGCAGAAGTCCGACAGCACCGCCGATCAGCGAGGTGTGAATCGCCTCCTGTCCCAGCTGGGCGCCGACCACGTTGGACCGGATCTCGTTCAGCGTCACCTTCAGTCCGCCGATTCGGATGTAGGAGGCAAGCTCCTTGGCCTCATCGATCGTACTCATGCCCTCGATGACGGCCTTGCCGTTTGTGATGGCGGCATTGACCTTCGGCACCGAGACGAAGGAGCCGTCATAGTAGATGCCGATGGACTCCCCGGCCGCGTATGCCTTCGTCGTCGCGTCAGCGAACTTCTTCGTGCCGTCCTTCGTGAAGCTGAGCTCAACCACATACTCATTGTTCTTGGTTGTCGAATTCTGCTGCACACCGCCCTGGGCGTCCGCCACGTCCGATCCCTCGCAGACAATGGATCCGTCCTTCTCCAGCTCCTTGATCGTCTTGTTGTTCAGCTTATACCCGCCGGTCGTGCTGTCGTAGGAATAGTTCTGGTTTCCGTCCGGGTCCGTCTGAGCGATGAAGTACAGTGATCCCGGCGTGCCGAGATCCTTCAGAATCTTCGTCGCGTCCGAGACGCCCGGGATCTCCACGGTGATCCGGTTAGCCCCCTCGCGGTAGACGTTGGCCTCGGTGGAATACTGATCGACACGCTTCTGCATCTTGAGGACCGTGTCGTCCATATCGGTGGATGACGGATTGTCCTCGTCCGCCTCGTACGTGATCGAGACGCCGCCCGACAGATCGAGGCCGGTATGGATGTTCCGCATAGCGCCGGTGCCGGTCGGGCCCCAGCCTGCGATGGCTGTGTAGACCGCGAGAACCGTCACGACAACCAGCGCAATGAATGTGATGATGCCGTTTCTCTTTTTCATGGTGTGACTGTCTCCTTGCTCCATTTCAGGGTCTGTTTCGCCGGAACCGCCTCTGCGGCCCCGCCGGGCACAGTCTGAGCCCGCAAACACGGAGTTCATTATAACATACACCCACACGCTGTACAAGAATCGCGGAATCGTTTTCCCTTTCGGCTTACGATTGCATTTTCATCATGATTTCAGTAAACTTAAGGAAAAGGAGGCGCCTGTTCCCGTACATCCGATATGAATACTGCATTCCAGTTCGCGATTCTGATCCTGCTTCTTCTGCTGTCCGCGTTCTTCTCGTCATCCGAGACCGCCCTCACCACCGTCAACCGCATCCGGATGGAGGCGCTGGCCCAGGAGGGAAACCGGAGGGCCGAAACCGTTCTCCGCATCACGGACAACCGCTCGAAGATGCTCTCCACCATCCTGATCGGCAACAACATCGTCAATATCTCGGCGACCGCGCTTTCCACCTCGCTGGCAATCCGTCTTTTCGGAAACGCCGCCGTCTCGGCCGCGACCGGAATTCTCACCGTGCTCGTGATCATTTTCGGCGAGATCGCCCCGAAGAATCTCGCTGCCGTCAACGCGGAGCGGCTTTCCCTCTCCTTCGGCGGCGTCATTCTCATTCTGATGCGTCTGCTCACACCGGTGATCTTCGTCGTGGAGAAGATGGCTCGGGGCGTGGTCCGTCTCTTCGGCGTCGATCCGGACGCGAAGCCTTCCATGACCGAGACCGAGCTCCGCGCGCTGGTGAATGCCTCCGAGGAGGACGGCGTCATCGAACGGGATGAAAAGGACATGATCAACAATGTGGTCGATCTGCAGGACACGGTCGCGCGGGAAATTATGATTCCCCGCATCGACATGACGGAGGTTCCCGTCACGGCATCCTACGACGAGCTGATCGATGTCTTCCGAAGGCATCACTTCACCCGGATGCCGGTCTTCGAGGACAAGGCGGAGAACGTGGTCGGCGTCGTCAACGTGAAGGATCTGCTTCTGACCGACCGGGATCATTTCGATATCCGGCGCGTGCTGCTGAAGCCCTACTTCACCTACGAAACCAAGAACATCTCCGATCTGCTCGATGAGATGAGGCTCAATTCGCTGAACCTCGTCATCGTGCTCGACGAATACGGAAACGCTTCCGGCATGATCACCATGGAGGATGTGCTGGAGGAGATCGTCGGCGACATCCACGACGAGTACAGCGACCGGGACGCCGAGGAAATCACCGTCATTCAGGAGGGACGCGAATACTCCTGTCTCGGTTCCGCGGACATCGATGACGTGAACAAAGCTACCGGCCTCGAGATGGAGTCGGAGGACTATGACACGATCGGAGGCTACGTCATCGAGCACTCCGACGACAAGCTTCCCAAGGTGGGCGAGTGCATCGTCCTTGAAGACGGCACCCGGCTCATCGTCGAAGCGGTGCGCAAGAACCGGATCATGCGGGTGCATATTTTTCTGGCGGATCCGGCGCAGCAGGAAACGGCCGATGCCTGACACCGGCCGGAGAAGAAGGGAGGATCCCCAATGCTCTATTTCATTCTGAATCCGAAAGCCCGATCGAAGGGAAGCGGCGAAGTATGGCCGGAGATCAGCCGCGTACTCCATCAGCAGGCGATTCCTCATCAGGTGCTGGCGACCCGCTACGAAGGCCACGCGGGAGAACTGGCGCGCGCCGTCTCCGAAAAGGACCCGCTGGCGACTGTTGTCGCGGTCGGCGGCGACGGATCGATCCACGAAATCATCAGCGGCCTGACGAATCTCTCCACCGTCACGCTGGGCGTGATCCCCTGCGGTTCCGCCAACGACTTCGCCCGGGGAATGGGGATTCCCTCTGAGATTGGCCGGGCTCTCCGGACGCTTCTGGACCGCGCGCATGTGGTCAGAATCGATCTGGGGATTGCGGAAAAGGACGGCCGCAAGAGCCGTTTTGCCGTCAGCTGCGGCATCGGGTTTGACGCCGCCGTCTGCCACGAGGCTCTGGCCTCCCGCATGAAGGATTCCCTGAACGGTCTTGGCCTCGGCCGGCTCACCTATTCGGCGATCGCGGCGAAGCAGATCGCGCTTTATGAACCCGAAACGGTCACCATCGAAACGGACGGCGGACGGAGCTTCCGTTTCGATGATGTGTACTTTGTCGCCGCGATGAACCAGCGCTGCGAAGGCGGCGGACTGATGCTGACGCCGAAGGCCCGTCCGGACGACGGCGTGCTGGATCTTTTTGTCTGCGGCGGTCTGACCCGGGCCGGCCTGATCGGCTCGATTCCGGCGACACGTACCGGAAGCCACACGCATATTCCCGGTCCCCGGTACCTCCGCTGCCGTACGGCCGTCATCCGTACCGGAAAGCCGCGCCCGATCCATCTCGACGGCGAATCAGGCGGTATCGGAAACGCGCTGTCCGTCTCTCTCCTTCCGGAACGGCTTCAGGTCATCACCGCGTAAGAGACGGTTTCTGCGATCTCACAGGACGGCGCCGTGCAATCCGCACGGCGCCGTCTCTTAACGTATTCCGTATTTCAGTTAAATCCGTAGTACTTCTGCACCAGCTGATACCCGCGGACCGCCATATCCCGTCCCGGCTTCCCGGGCAGATTCAGCGCGCGGCCAAGCACACTGTGGCGGATCCGGAGGAACAGCATCAGATCCTTCCTCTTCAGATAATCCCAGATTTCTTTCTTTTCCCTCAGCGCCTCCTCCGAGCCGATGCGGAGCAGCAGGATGCTCGTCACGCTCATGATGATGCCGAGATCATGGATGATGTAGTTCATCTGCTGCTTCTTTCTGAGCAGGTCCGGCCGGTAGCTGTCGATCATGATCCGGGTCACGCGAAGCTGCTGATCCATCCGCTTCACCATGACTTCCTCGTTCACCGACTGATCCGCGCGGCCGATAAAATAGCGGTACAGCGGCACATTGAGATAATACATCGTCTTCACGTACATCATCGGCTGATACGCGTAGATATTGTCTACATAGAAAGTATGCTCCGGCAGCTGCAGTCCGCAGGAGCGGAGAAGGTCCGTCCGGTATGTGAGGGAATGCATCAGCACGTACCGGTGGGCGTTGAGCGGCTTGATCACCTCGTCCCATGTGAAGATCCTGTTCTCGGGGAATGAGCCCACATAGCGCATGCCGTGCTTCCGTTTCGCCCCCTGCTTCTCATAAATGTAGTTGCTGATCAGCACGTCCAGCGTTTCCGGACCCGAGATGCAGGTGCGGAGCGCATCGAGCACCTGCATGTAGGAATCATAGTCCAGCCAGTCATCGCTGTCACAGACCTTGAAATAGATACCCTGGGCTTCACGGATTCCGGTGTTGACCGCGCCGCCGTGTCCCTTATTCTCCTGATGGATGGCCCGGACGATGCCCGGAAAACGCCTTTCATAATCTTTCGCGATCGCCAGCGTCCCGTCAGTCGAGCCGTCGTCGATGATGAGCACCTCCACGTCCTCACCGCCGAGTACAGCATGATCAACGGCCTTCTTCATATAGGCCGCCGAATTGTAGCAGGGTATTGCCACACTGAGAATCTTCATCGCCCGTTCCTTTCCTCTTGTTCTTCTTCACGGCTCTTTCCTTTGCCGGGGAAGACATGGATCAGTTTCGCGTATGCGGAAAATGCAGCCGGCAGCGGACGCTCGCCCGAAAGTTCCTTCGCATCCGCAAAAATCCAGTCACGTCCGTGCGCGGACCGTCCCCTCTCCCCGGATAACGCGCCGATCCGTATCTCGTATCCGGTCATACGCCACTCTACATGGGAGAATAGATGACGTGCTGCCGGCAGCGGCCGTATTCTCAGTGCATCATACCCGTTTTCGGATGTATATGCAACCGCCTGTTCCGCCGTCAGCTCTCCCCTGACATTGGGAAATTCGTACATACCGGCCAGCAGCCCGCTGTCCGGCCGTTTCCGGACTGCCGTCAGCTCTCCGCTCCTCACAAGAAGCACCGTCCTGCGCTCGATCCTCCGCTCCGTCTTCTTTTCACGGATCGGCAGGACGCCCGCGAGACCCCTGCGTTCCGCTCCGCAGAAGGGACGCACCGGACACGCTTCGCAGAGAGGCTTTTCTCCCGGAAGGCAGAGAAGTGCACCCAGTTCAATCAGCGCCTGATTGAAGTCACCGGCTGCATTTTCATGAAATGCGCCCGGGTGATCCTGACCGGACGTCCGGGCGGCAGGCAGCGTCTGCATCAGCCCGGCAATATCCCGTTCAGCTTCCTTCTTTACGGAAGGAAGAAGAATATTGCGGTCATCCGCCGTCATTCTCGCCCAGACCCTGAGCACATTGCCGTCCACCGCCGGCACTCTCTCGCCGAAGGCGATGGACGCAACCGCGCCGGCTGTATAAGATCCGATACCGGGAAGCTTCTCCATCTCCTCCTTCGTCCGGGGAAAGGCCCCTTTGAAGTCCTCCACAACAGTCCGGGCAGCCCGCTGCATGTTCCGTACGCGGCTGTAATAGCCGAGTCCCTCCCAGAGTTTGAGCAGCCGCTCCTCATCCGCTTCCGCCAGCGCCGAAAGATCCGGCAGAGCTTCAAGGAAGCGCTGATAGTACGCCTTCACCGACTCCACCCTCGTCTGCTGCAGCATAATCTCAGAAACCCAGATCCGGTACGGATCGGAAGTATGACGCCACGGAAGATCCCGCCGGTTTGCGCGGTAC
This sequence comes from Chordicoccus furentiruminis, assembly GCF_019355395.1. Classification (GTDB taxonomy): domain Bacteria; phylum Bacillota; class Clostridia; order Lachnospirales; family Lachnospiraceae; genus Chordicoccus; species Chordicoccus furentiruminis. The sequence continues at coordinate 2,980,487 of NZ_CP048829.1, read as the reverse complement.
CAGTCCGTCAGCGGCTTTACAATTTCAGCATTCATTTGATATACTCCGGTTCGGCAGGCATCATGAAAGACACCCGGAGAGGACGATGTATGAATTCATTCATTTTTGATGTTGACGGGACGCTTTGGGATTCCACCGCTCAGGTGGCCGAAGCGTGGAGAAAAACAGCGGAGGAGTTCGGACTTGACACCTCCCCTCTCTCGGCGGAAAGACTTCGGAGGGAATTCGGCCGGATGATGGGTGACATCGTCTCATCCATCTACCCGGAACTTGACGAGAAGACGAAGGAACGCTTCATGAGCGTCTGTCTGGCTGTGGAGAACAGAGATCTTTCAGCTTCTCTTCCGCCGCTCTACGAAGGCGTCGGCGGACTCTTCCGTTCACTTCACGAGAAGGGCTGCCCGATCGTGATCGTGAGTAACTGTCAGGCGGGATACATCGAGCTGCTGACAGAGGGCCATCATCTGGAAGCCTTCGTCGCCGGCCATCTCTGCCCTGCGGACACCGGCGAAGCCAAGGCGGCCAATATCGGCACCGCCATCCGCCGCTGGCATCTGGAAAATCCCTGTTACGTCGGAGATACGATGGGTGATTTCGAGGCGACCCGGGCGAACGGCATCCCGTTCATCCACGCCTCCTACGGCTTCGGTCGCGTTCCCTCTCCCGATTACCGGATCGGTTCGCCGCTGGATCTGCTGAGCCTCCCGCTGTTCTGATGGAACGACAGGACACAGGGACACAGATCCCACCCGGCGCAGGTCACGTTCTTCTTACGGTGTGACTCTGATACAGGTAACGCGAGAGGACGTCATACATCCGGACCGGATCGATCGGTTTCAGCAGATGTTCGTTCATGCCCGCCTGACGGCTTCTCCTGGCATCTCCCTCATAGGCGCTGGCGGTCAGCGCGATGATCGGAATCGTATCCGCGCCCGGAATGTCCGTGTTCCGGATGACCTGAGCAGCCTCGATGCCGTCCATCACCGGCATGCGGATATCCATCAGGACGGCGTCATACGCACCGTCCTTCGCGGCGAAGCGATCCACAGCCTCCCGTCCGTTGACGGCTGTATCCACCTCAAATCCGACGCGCTCCAGCATCATTTCGGCGATCTCCAGATTGAGCGGATGGTCCTCGGCAAGGAGAATCTTCTTTCCGACAAAGCTGTAGATGTCACGATTCATGTCCGGAAGCGGCCTGACCGGCCGCACGCGGCTGACCGGCATCGTGAGGATAACCCGCGCTACCGTTCCCATCCCCCGGCCGTTTCCGCTCTCGAATGTAACGGTGCCTCTCAGCCTGCGCACTTCCCGGCATACAGCCGCAAGGCCGTGATCCGCCTCAGCCTCCTCCTGCCGCGTCATGCTTCTCAGCTTTCTCAGCTGTTCCTCCGGGATACCTGCGCCGTCGTCCTGCACATAGAACTCAATCGTCGAGTTGCGGTCGTCCGTCATCAGCTCTCTGACGCAGAAAATGACGTCGCCGCCCTCGGGCGTGTATTCCACCGCGTTCTCAAGCAGCTCGGTGAGAATCGAATGGAGCTGGTCCCGGCCGTTTCCGGCGAGTTCGGACGCGGAGATATGCTCGATACGGTACCGGAAATGCAGGTTTTTCCTCTCCGCGACAGGCTTCATCGTGTGAGCCAGATCAGAGACAAGCTCCTTCAGATCGATGACTCTGTTCTCTTCGTTTTCCGCCATCCGCTCTTCTCCTGTTCAGCGATTTCAGTCCAACCGTTCCCCTGCCAACGCGCTTCACACGGTCCGCGAAGGCTCTCTGTTTGTACCCCGAGTATATCACAGCGCTATCAGAAAAACACAGTAAAAGAATCAGATTTTTTTACAAAACGTTCCGGCGGCCGCCCTTCCCGTCCGCCTGAAGTGAAATCTGCCGCGTCCGGCCCATGTCATCGATCATTTCCTGATTGAAGACACGGAGCTCCGCAGCCGGTCCGATATAATCCCTTTCATAGCATTCATAGGTCGAATTCTTCGTGGATATCAGATACAGCTCGCCGTCAAAGGCTGCCGCGATCACCCGTGAGGTCTGGATCACGGTCCCGTCCGGATACCGGCTGCTTCCGCAGACCCGCCCGCTGATCGTCTCCCCGTCGATCTTCCACTCTTTCAATTGCATCTGATTCGCCTCCAAAAAACGGAAATATGAAGCATCGCACCTCATCATACCCCTTATTCGTGTCGCATTCGTGACGTTCTCTTACCTTTCCGCCGTCATCGCAGCCTCGATCCGGTCTCCTTCCACCGTCACATGAGCGCGGCTCCCGAAGATCAGCGGCATCGACGGCTTGACATGGCCCACGTCCACATCAAGAACGATCGGAACATTCCTCCCCTTCAGAATATCCGTCACAGCGTTGCCCGTATCCACGCCCATCATCTCCTGATGAAAAGCCGCCAGCGGCCGTCCGATCAGAAAACCGGCCGCGCCGCGGAACCAGCCGAGTTCGTCCAGATGCCAGAGAGCCCGCCGGATGCTCATCACGGAAAGATCGCAGGCCTCCAGAACCCAGATCAGCGGCCCGTTCGCCTCCGCGAAAGCGGCTGTCCCGTCAAACGGTGTCCCGGAAAGATTAACCAGAACGTCAAGACAGCCGCCGATCAGTACACCGTCCATCGAAAGGCGGCTGCCGGCCGCTTCCCTTGCTCCTTCCCAGCCGGGCATCCACAGTCTGAGCGTCTTCTTCGCGTCCAGGCGGTACGGGGCAAGAGGATCCTCCGTCTCCCCGCCGTCCTCCGTCCATGGCGTCTCGAAACGGTCATACCCGCGCACGGTCAGATCCGTTCCCTCCAGCAGGGCGAACGCGTCCCGCTCCGGCGCCTCCCATGGCTTGCCGAAGCCGGTGGCCGTCGGACCGTAGATTCCCGGCACATCCGCCAGCGTAAGAAGCGGATGCAGAAAGTTCGTGTTATCCGAGTAGCCCATAAACCACTTGGGCGGCGCCTTACGGATGGTCTCAAAATCCAGATGGGGAAGAACTTCGTTCATCAGTTCCCCTCCGCCAACGGAGATGACGGCTTTCACCTCCGGGTCAAGATATAGGTTCATCAGATCGGCTGCCGCGTCCTCCGGCTTCGTGCTGATCCCCAGCCCGTCGCTCCGGTAGGTGCTGGGCGCGATCCGCAGGCGGTATCCGCGGGCCTCGAATTTTCCGATCGCGGACCTGAGTCTTGTGATATAAGGTTCCGTGGCGGCGCCGAAGGACGGGGCGCAAAGCCCGATCAAATCCCCGGGACGCAGAAAAGCCGGTGTTCTCATACTCATTTCCTCCTCAAAGTTTTCGGATCAGCTCCCAGATCCCCATCATCGCATCAGCCGGAATGAACTTCGCGGCGATCCGGTGCAGCGAGCACATGATACCCGGCGTTGAAACCGCGAAGCCGCACCGGCTGTCGAACAGCGAATACCGGGCAACGGTCCTGACGCTCTGGGACAGAGGGAAATGGCGTATCGCGGCACCGCCTCCTTCCGTGTCCCGTGCGGTCGGAATAAACTCCGTATCGCGGATCCAATACGGACAGACCGCCGTCACCCCGATGCCGCGGTGCATCACTTCCCGCCGGAGCGCTCTTGTAAAACGGTAAAGGAATGCCTTGGAAGCGGCGTAGACGTTGAGAAACGGAAACGGCTGGAAGGCAGCGGTGGAACAGACCTCCACGATCCGGCTCCCTTCCTTCATATAAGGCAGGGCAAGGTATGTGACGTCCACGGCGGCGCGGCAGTTCAGGTCGATCATCCGGTCACAGGTTCTCCGGTCTATCTGACTCAAGGTTCCGATCTTGCCGAAGCCGGCCGCGTGTATCAGAAGTCTGATCTCCGGCTTTGTCTTCTCAAGAAGCGCCTCAATCCGTTCGATGTCCTCTTCCCTCGTGAGATCCGCCGGCACAGGTCTCACCGGGATCCGGCTGACCGCTTTCAGCTCCTCCAGCCGGTCCGCTCTTCTCGCGACAGCCCAGATTTCGTCGATGCCGGGCTCCGCCCGGCTGATCTCAAGAACATACTCCCTTCCGAGCCCACTGGAGGCGCCCGTCACCAACGCAATCTTCATCCTTCCTCCCGTCCCGGGCCGACGCCCGTCTTCATTTTCTTTACTATATCACATCCCGCCGTTTCCGTCCGACACTCACATTTTTGAAACAAATATGTTGAGCTTGTATTTCCTCGTTTAATATTTTTATTTACATTTTGTTACAGAAGTGTTAAGATCGGTATCGTAGCAAGCGAATCTTCCTCCACGGAAGAATCGGAAAGGATAACATCTATGAAGAGAAAACTCGTTATGCTTCTCACGGCAGCCATGCTGACGGCCACTGTTTCACCGGCGATTCCGGCGATGACTGCCACCGTATATGCAGCAGGGAGCGCCAGCTCCGAGATCTTCCGGATCCTGACCGAAGACGGCGGCTTAAGCAGCGCGGCCGCCTGCGGCATCATCGGCAACCTTGAGCAGGAAAGCGGCCTCAACCCGGAGGCGTCCGGCAGCTTCTACGGACTGGTTCAGTGGGACAGCCGCCGTACCGCGAATCTAAAAGCCTACTGCAGCGCCAACGGATACAGCTCCTCCAGTATCAGCGGCCAGGTGCATTTCCTTCTTCATGAGCTTGAAAACGGATACAGCGGCGTTCTGGGTGAGCTTCAGAGCGTTCCGGATACGGCCGATGGCGCAGTCAGCGCGGCAAAGGCCTTCTGCCGCGGCTTCGAGCAGTGCGGCAACTACGACTGGGAGTTTGCGACCCGGGGAAGCTTTGCCTCCACCTATTTCAGCATGTACGGCGGCTCCTCTTCCTCCGATGACAGCGGGGACTCCGATGAGGAAACCTCGTCAGACAGCAGTCAGGCAGTCTCCGGCAGCAGCAGCGATGGCGCGGAGCAGGCATCCTCTTCGGAGAACAGTGAATCCTCTGACGAAGAGTCCTCTGCCGACAGCGAGGCATCCGATTCCTCTGCGGAAGCAGACGAGGAAAGATCCGACTCGGAAGAGGCGGATAACGAGACAACGGATGAGGATACCGCCGATGATACGGATCCGGAATCCTCTGATGAAGAGACTTCTGATGAGGAGTCCTCAGAAGAAACGGATGAGGAAACCTCCGATGAAAACTCCGACGAAGAAACCTCTGACAGCGGGTCTTCCGATCATGACGCGTACTCGGACAGCGATTTTCAGTATCTCCTCGGCCTTGATTACGATGTGAGTCTGATCTTCGACTACGACTACTACACCTCCCGCTATCCGGATGTCGTCGATTCCGTCGGCTCGGATTACGACGCGGTGCTTCACCATTTCCTGACCTACGGCGTGGAGCACGGCCAGCGCGGAAGCCTCAGCTTCAGTGTCGTGAACTACCAGAACAACAATCCGGATCTTGTGGACCAATACGCCGATGAATATGTCAAATACTATGTCGAATACGTGAAGTCGGGCCATGACGAAGGCCGCGACGGCTCTGTCAGCGACGAACAGAACGACGCCGAGCAGAAACGGGCCGCCGAGGAGGCGGAGTGGCAGGAGTATCTTGACTCCATCGGCATGACGCAGGAAGAGTACAACGAGTACATCGCGGAGAAGAATGCATCCGGCGATGATTCGTCGGATGAGGATGCCTCTGGAGACAGCAGTCAGGAGGATGATTCCCCGGATGAGAATACATCCGCCACGGATGACTCAGAGGACTGATCTTCCTTCAGACCGCCGGTCAGGACGTCTGTCCGGGTCCGGCCGCGCGCGGAAATCCGTGCGCGGCCGGACCTTTTATTTTTGTGCTTGCCAATTCTTCAATATGCGGTATAATAAATTTCGCACTCACCACTAGATATTGTATATACTCTCAATCAATTGGAAATCGGACATATAGTCAGAAAAAAGGGAGGACCGGTATGTATATTTACAATGAAACTCTTGACGGCAACATGGATCTGGATGAGCCCTCCATGTGCGTCATGAAGCGTTCCGGCGAACGCGTCCCCTTCGACCGGCAGAAGATCGCGGACGCCATCGCACGCGCCAACCGTGAGGAAGGCATCTTAAGCGAGCGGCTGACGGACGCGGAAATCGGCGAGATCGCCCGCGGCATCGAGAAGGACGCGTCCAACGCCGGCCGGGACCTCTCGGTGGAAGAAATTCAGGATAAGGTAGAGGATGCGCTGATGGGTTCAGGCCGGACCAAGGTGGCCCGTCTCTACATCACCTACCGGTACAAGCACAATGAGATGCGCAAGATGAGCAACGTCGACCAGAAAATCGCGGGCGTCGTCGAGCGCGACAACGAGGAGGTCCGTCAGGAAAACAGCAACAAGAACCCGACGGTGCTCTCTGTCCAGCGTGATTATATGGCCGGCGAATGGAGCCGCTATTACACCAACCGCTACCTTCTTCCGGAGGATATCGTCGAGGCGCACAAAGAAGGCATCATTCACTTCCACGACGCGGACTACTTCGCCCAGCACATGCACAACTGCTGTCTGGTCAATCTCGACGACATGCTGCAGAACGGCACCTGCATCTCTGGAACGCATATCGATACGCCCCGCAGCTTCGCGACTGCCTGCACCGTCGCATCCCAGATCGTCGCCCAGGTGGCGTCGAGCCAGTACGGCGGCCAGACCATCACCCTCTCCCATCTCGCGCCATTCGTTGACGTGTCGCGCAAAAAGATCGCGAAGCGCCTGAAGTCGGAGCTCTCCGCGGCCGGCGTGGAGATCGACGACCGCCAGTTCCGGACGCTGGTCGAAAAGGAAGTCCGCACCGAAGTGGAGTCCGGATGTCAGACGATCCAGTATCAGCTGATCACGCTGCAGTCCACCAACGGGCAGGCTCCGTTCGTCACGGTCTTCATGTACCTTCACGAGGTTCCGGAGGGCCAGGTGCGCGACGATCTCGCCCTGATCATCGAGGTGATGCTCAACCAGCGGATCCTCGGCGTAAAGGACCGCTCCGGCGTCTATATCACGCCGGCCTTCCCGAAGCTGATCTATGTGCTTCAGGAGGACAACATCCGTGAGGGCACGCCGTACTTCTATCTGACCGAGCTGGCGGCCCGCTGCACCGCGAAACGGATGGTACCGGACTACATCTCCGAGAAGAAGGCTCTTGAGCTGAAAGGCGACTGCTACCCCTGCATGGGATGCCGCAGTTTCCTGACGCCGGACCGATTCACAGCGACCGGCATCGGCAACATCTCCGGAAGCCGGGATTATGTGGAGGGACAGCGAAAATATTACGGCCGCTTCAACCAGGGCGTCGTCACGCTGAATCTTGTGGACGTCGCCTGCTCCTCCGGCCGCGATGAGGACCGGTTCTGGGATCTGATGCGCGAACGGCTCGATCTCTGCCACCGCGCGATGCGAATCCGTCACGACCGTCTGAAGGGAACGCCCTCCGACGTGGCTCCGATTCTCTGGCAGGACGGCGCGCTGGCGCGTCTCGAACCGGGCGAGACGATCGATAAACTGCTCTATCACGGCTACTCCACCCTTTCTCTCGGCTACGCAGGTCTCGCGGAGTGCGTCTACTACATGAAGGGCGTCTCTCATACGACGGATGAAGGCAAGGACTTCGGTCTCCGCGTCATGCAGGCGCTGAACGACGCCTGCGCGAAGTGGAAGAAAGAGGAGGACATCGATTACTCGGTGTACGGCACGCCGCTTGAGAGCACCACCTACAAGTTCGCGAAATGCCTGCAGCGCCGCTTCGGACGGATTCCGAGCGTCACGGACAAGAACTATATCACCAACAGCTATCACATTCATGTGACCGAGCCGATCAACGCCTTCGCCAAGCTGACAAAGGAGGCGGAGTTCCAGAAGCTGTCTCCGGGCGGTGCGGTGAGCTACGTGGAGGTGCCGAATATGCAGAACAACATCCCGGCCGTCATCCGCGTGATGCAGCATATCTACGACACGATTCTCTACGCGGAGCTCAACACGAAGAGCGACTACTGCGATGTCTGCGGCTACGACGGCGAGATCCAGATCAAGAAGGACGAGACCGGCATGCTCGTCTGGGAATGCCCCCAGTGCGGCAACCGGGATCAGACGAAGATGCATGTGGCGCGGCGTACCTGCGGCTACATCGGCACCCAGTACTGGAACCAGGGACGGACCTCGGAGATCGCCGACCGGGTGCTTCACCTTTAATCCGGGCCAGATCAGACCGGTTCCGTATCGTAAGTCCGAAAGAGGGAGGGAAAAGGCAGTCCGCAGCCTTCTCCCTCCCTCCTGATTTTCTCCGGCAGCGTCCGGCTGCCGTCATGGATCCGTGCCGCTTTCTCTCGTCAGGTTCCCAGATAAGCCTTCCTGACTTTTTCGTCGGAAAGGAGATCCGATCCCTGTCCTTCCAGCGTGATCTCACCATTTTCCACCACGTACGCGTAGTCCGCGATGCGGAGCGCCATATTCGCGTTCTGTTCCACCAGAAGGACGGTCGTACCCTGCCGGTTGATCCTACGGATAATACCGAAAATGTCGCGGACCACGATCGGCGCCAGTCCGAGGGACGGCTCATCCATCATGATCAGCTCGGGACTCGCCATCAGCGCCCGTCCGACGGCGAGCATCTGCTGCTCGCCGCCGGAAAGAGTCCCGGCGGGCTGCCAGGAGCGCTCCTTCAGCCTCGGGAAAAGCGAGAATACCCGCTCCAGATCCTCATCCAGAGGATCGGTTCTGAGATAGGCGCCGATCTTCAGGTTTTCCAGAACCGTCTGATCCGGGAAGACTCTCCTGCCTTCGGGCACCAGCGTGATCCCGCAGGCGACGATGTCGTTCGTTTTTTTTCCGATCAGTTCCTGATCCTTGAAGCGGACGGAACCGCCGGAGGCCTTCACCAGCCCGAGGATCGCGCGCAGTGTCGATGATTTTCCGGCACCGTTGGCGCCGACCAGCGTCACGATCTTCGCGTCCGGCACGACAAAGCTGATGCCGCGGACCGCCTCGATTCCGCCGTAGCGGATCTTCAGATTCTTCACCTCAAGCATCTTCTTCCTCCTTTGAGACGCCCAGATACGCCTCGACGACTTTCGGATCCGCCGCGACGTCCTCCGGCTCCCCCTGCGCGATCATCTTCCCGAAGTCAATGCAGAAGACGCTGTCCGAGATCTTCATGACCAGATTCATATGATGCTCGATCAGAAGAACCGTCAGATGGTACCGGCTCCTGATGTCCCGAATGAACTCCGAGAGTTCCAGCGTCTCCTGCGGATTCATGCCTGCCGCCGGCTCATCGAGGCAGAGCAGCCTCGGTTCCGTGGCGAGAGCCCGCGCGATCTCGACCCGTCTCTGCAGCCCGTACGGAAGAGAAGCGGCCTCATGGTCCGCGACCGCGTCAAGACCCTGCTCCTTCAGCAGATCCCATGTCTCCTCTTCCATCCGCTTCTCTTCCCGATGATTAAGGAAGAACGTCGCCGTGAAGGGATTCTGCTTCGCCCTCATATGCTTCGCCACGAGCACATTGTCAAAGACGGTCTGTTTCCCGAACAGGCGAATGTTCTGAAACGTCCGCGCGATGCCCGCCTTTGTGATCTCGTCCGGGGTGTGGCTTATGCAGCGCGTGTATTTTCCCTGATTCTCACCGGCGTACAGCTTCGCCATCCGGCCTCTCGGCATGCCTTCCATGATCACCTTCCCCTCAAAGGAAATCCGCCCGTTGGTCGGCTGGTACACCCCGGTGATGCAGTTGAACGCCGTCGTCTTCCCCGCTCCGTTGGGGCCGATCAGCGCCGCGATCTGGCCTTCGCTGACCCGAAGCGAAAGATTGTTCACCGCCACGACGCCGCCGAACTGCATCGTGACATCTTCCAGAAGCAGAACCGTCCTGTCCCTTTCTCCGCTCATTGTCCGACCCCCTCTTGACTCGTTTTATGCTTCCCACGCCGGAAGAAGCCGAAAATCCTGTCCCATGTCAGTTCCTTCGAGCCCGTGATGCCGTGATTCCAGAAAAGTACCACCACCATCAGAAGGATGCTGAAGATGACCATCCGGAACCCGTTTCGGAGAAACGGAACCTGAACCGAACCGAAGGAAGTGCCGGCCAGTCCAGGAATCAGGTCGGAGAACGAATACTCCTTATCGAGAAAACGAAGCCATTCCTGCGATCCGGTGACAAGAAAGGCGCCGATCAGCGACCCGGAAACCGAGCCGACGCCGCCGAGCACCACCATCAGCAGAATATTGTAGGTCAGCGCAACCGTGAACGTGCTGGTGACGGCGGAGCGCATAAACGCGGCCAGCAGTCCGCCGGCGACGCCGGCAAACGCGCTTGAGACCACGAAGGAAAGCTGTTTGGTGCGGAAAAGATTGATCCCCATCGCCTCTGCGGCCACATCGTCGTCCCGGACCGCCTTGAACGCGCGGCCGTAACTTGAGCGGATCAGAAGCGCCATAACGGCAATGCAGACCGCGCAGATCCCGACGCACTCGAACACGCTGGAGAACGGCGGAATATTCGAGACGCCGTAGGAAGCGTTGGTGACGGTCCCGAGTCCGTCCCACCCGAATACGGCGCGGATGATCTCGGAGAAGCCCAGCGTCGCGATCGCGAGATAGTCGGACTTGAACCTGAGGACAGGCCAGCCGAGAAGGTACGCGATGCCGGCGCAGAGAATGCCGGAGATCAGAAGGGCCGGAATCAGCGGCATTCTGATGTTCGCGAGCCAGGGCTGAATCCCGTACAGATAGTAGATCTGCTGCTTCATGGCGGGATTGATGGTGACGATGCCCGTCACATACGCGCCGATGCACATAAAGCCCGCCGTTCCGAGAGAGAACTGTCCGGTGAAGCCGATGATCAGGTTCATGGAGACGGCCGCTACCGCGTAGATCGCCGAGCGCTCGATGATGGTGATCGCGTAGGAATGGGCGGTCGTATCCGACTGCAGTACGGCAAGGTAGACACAGACCGCCGCCGCCAGCGCAAGATTCAGTACAAGGTTTCTCGTTCCATGCTTCGTTCTTCCCATATCGCCCTCCTCACACCTTTTCGACTGCCCTCTCACCGAACAGACCCGACGGTCTCGCGAGAAGAATGATGAACAGCAGGACGAAGGTGAATGCGTCCGAGAACACGGAGTAGCCGGCCGCCGTGATCACGATCTGACAGATTCCCACGATAAAGCCGCCCACGACAGCGCCCGGGATGCTTCCGATCCCTCCTATCACGGCCGCCACGAAGCACTTCAGGCCGGGAAGAGATCCGGAGTAGGGCTGCACGGTGTTCCGGTCCGTAAAGTAAAGGATGGACCCCACCGCCGCCAGCGCGCACCCGATGACAAAGGTCATCGTGATGATGTTGTCCACCTTGATGCCCATGATTCTGGCTGTCTCCTGATCCCGGCTGCAGGCCCTCATGGCCATGCCGAATTTTGTCCGGTTCACGAGAAGCACCAGAAGAACCGCGAGAATCACCGTCAGAACCGGGGCAAGGAGCGTCACCCGGGAAACGGAGATGTCGCCGAAGGTGTAGACCTTCTTCAGAACCGGGATCTGGGGATAGCTCTGCGGCATGGCCGTGAAGAGATAGTTGGCGAGGTTCTCCAGAAGGTAGGAGACGCCGATCGCGCTGATCATGACGGACATGCGCGGCGCCGAACGCAGCGGCTTGTAGGCGCACCGCTCGATGAGGACGCCGAGAACCACCGTTTCCAGAATCACCGCCGGGATGGCTGCATACCACGGAAAGACGGCGATGGAATAGATCATGAAATAGCCTGCCATCATGAACTCGTCCCCGTGCGCGAAATTGATCATGCGGAGAATGCCGTACACCATCGTGTAGCCGATGGCGATCAGCGCGTAGGCCCCGCCGAGGGAAAGTCCGTTCAGCAGCTGCTGCAGAATATACGAAAGAGACATACGTCCACCTCACAATCGATGCCTTTTGGATCTGCTGAAAACGGCCGGAAATCCGTATTCCGGATCTCCGGCCCGTCATTCCGCTCAGCCCGGTCAGCTGTCCACCTTCTCCTTGCTCTGGAAGACCCACTGGCCGCCCTTGATCTGGCAGACATACGAGGTGTCCTTCTTCGCATCGCCGTTCTGATCAAAGCTGTAGGGACCGCAGGCAAAGCCGTCCGATTCGTTCATATCGGCGATCGCGTCACGGATCTTCGTCCCGTCGAGGGAATCCGCCTTCTCAATGGCATCCAGCATCACCATATAGGCGTCATAGGCCACCGCATGATTCCCGACGATCGCGTCGGAGTTGAGATTGGTCGCCTTCCTGCTCCCGTCCTCATTGATCCATTTCTTGAATCCTTCGTCGAAGTCCTTGTTGCCTCCCTCCGCGTAGAACGTATCCGCCACCACGCCTTCCGCGTTGTCGCCCGCGTCCTGAATCAGGACGTTGGAGTACCATGTATCGCCCGCGATCCACTGGACGGAGAGGCCGAGATCCTTCGCCTGATTCAGGAGCAGCGGCGCGTACAGATAATCCGTCGGGGCGAAGACCGCCTTCACGCCGCTCTTCTTGATGTTCGTCAGGATCGCCTTGAAATCCGACTCATTGGTCTGGAATGTCTCCGCGTCCTTCACCGTACCCCCGAGAGCGGTGAACGCGTCCGTGAACGTCTTGACGAGACCGGAGGTATACTCGTTCCCCACATTGTCAACGGTCGCCACCTCTGTGTATCCGTTCTGGTATGCCCAGTTGGCCATGATCTTTCCCTGGAACGGGTCCAGATAGCAGGTTCTGAAATAGTAATCGTTGCCGAGGGTGACATTCGCGTTCGTGCAGGAAGTTCCGATGGCCGGAACCTTCGCGTCGGAGAAATAGGAGCCGGCGGCTATGCACACGCCGGACCCGTAGCCGCCGATGACACCCACCACACCGTCGGAGATCAGCTTCTGCGCCGCGGTCGCGGCAACGGTTTTATCCGACTGATTGTCCTGCCAGTCCAGCTCGACGGTGTACTCTTTTCCGTCCACCGTGACAGTGGGCCGCACGGAATTGGCGTACTCGATGCCGAGCTCCTCCTGAGCGCCGCCTCCTCCGTTCTCACCGGTCTTCGGCTCGAATACGCCGATTTTCACCGTATCACTGTCCGCTGCCATCGCCTGAACCGGCGCAAGCATGCCCGCCGCCATCGCGGAAGCTGTCAGAACCGCCATCATCTGTTTTTTCATAGGTCCCCCTCTCTTTCCCCGGAAAAACAAAAAGACGCCGCTCTCAAGCGACGTCTTTGCCTGCTCCGGACTGTTTCTATATTCAGATAGTTTAGCCGGGCGCCTGTTGTCTGTCAATATTGAACAATAAAAAATACAGTTTTGAAAATAATGGCACCGCAATCCGTACAGAAAAAGACACGGAAGACAGAAAGCTCACTTCCTGACCGCCTTCTCCTCCTCCAGCATCTTTCCGAACGCTGTTCCCTCCGCGTCCTTCAGCAGCTTCGTGATCACCCGTCTGCGGGAGAAGCCTGGGTCCAGCGTTTCCAGCGGCCTTCCGTCCCGGATCGCCACCAGCGCGCGGACAAGGACGCGGAGATCCGTTGAGCCGGCCGCGGCCTCCGGCACCGGCCGGTCGATGGAAAGCAGCCGGTACACCGCCTCCATCGCCGTGCGGACCGAATCGTCCGCCGTGAAGAAGGCTCCGCCCTCCGGACGGGCGAACTGACCGAGAAAAGCAAAGTTCACCGACTGATCCGGTACCACCGCGGGCCGGTCCGACGGACTGCACGGCATTCTTGAGGCGGTAAGAAACGGCATCATCACCGGAACTGTGACCGCATGATCTCTCGCGAGCTCCTCGATGGAATCCACCGGCACGCCGAGATGATAGAGCCACTCCTCGCAGATCTCCATCCCGCTGGCGTCGCGCATCGGCTTCGGGATGAAATTGCCCGGTTTGTCCGTGAAGAGGCCGGACAGCCAGATGATCACCTGATCCTTTGGCTGTCCCGCGTACACAGGCTGCCGGTCAGCCGTCCAGCTGAGCAGCCAGCTGGAATCCCGTGCCGTCACGAGACCTCCGGTAGACACACGCCCTGAACAGGGATCGCGGCGGCAGATCTTCTTGATATAAGGAATGATGGCGGAGTCGGTCAGCGTCACCGTCGCGCTCATGCCGTTCGTCTCCTCCACATTCGACGTGAACGCGTCCGGACGGCCGAATGTTTCATCCTGCGCGGCGATCCGTTTCCAGAGCGCCCATCCGCCTCCTCCGTACACCTCCCGGTTCAGCGGGGCCGGCGACTTCTGGCTTCCCATCGTCGAGTTCTCCACGCATCCCCCGATCGTGATGAATAAAAGATCATCGGGAGTCAGATCGACGGAGGACTCTTCTCCGTCCTTCACCAGATCGATCCGTGTCGCGATTTTCCGGTTCATCGCCGTGTCGAAAGCCACATCGGTCACATGCACGCCATACCGGAAATCCACTCCGGCATCCCGCAGAAAGCCGGTCAGCGGCATGACAAGAGATTCGTACTGGTTGCTCTCTGTAAAGATCAGATCCCTCATCTCCGGCATTGTGCCGATATGCGGCAGAGCCCGCAGCAGCGTCCGCCTGAAGGCCAGCGCGCTGTGCCAGTTCTCGAGGAAGTACGTGCTCCTCCATGTGAGCCAGAACGGGGAAGCCAGCACCTCCGCGTCCAGACAGTCGCTGATCTTCTTCCCTGCCAGCTGCCCGTCGGTCTGCATGAACAGATGAAGAAGCTCGCGGACGCCCTTGTCCGAAAGACCGAACGCGCCATCTCTTTTTGCGTCCGCGCCGCAGGACTCCGTCGCCCGGCAGAGCGAATAGTTCGGATCCCTCCGGTTAAGCTCAATCAGACGATCAAGAACCGAATGAAACTCATCCGCCGGAACGGAACGGAGCAGATCCCAGAGACAGGCGTCCCCGGGATCGAGCGTGCGGTCTCCCCGCATCACAAAGCCCACACCATCGAAGACATAGCCGTCGAGCGCTCCTCCTGCGATAGGATTCTTCTCGAGGATGTGAATTCTTCGGCCGTCCATCCCGCCGTCGCGGATCAGAAAACAGGCTGCGGACAGAGAAGCAATGCCGCTTCCCACCAGCCAGGCGGATTTTTTTTCGATATCCGGTGCCTTCTCCGGATGCTCAAACATGAAAAACCGGCTGTCCGTCATGGATTACTCACCTCCGTGTCCGCGGACACGCCGTCCGCCTCCTTAAGATCGAGTTCCACCGGACAGTGGTCAGAGCCGTAGATGTCCGTGAGAATCTTCGCGTCCTCGAGGCGGCCGCGCAGCCGCTCGGAGACGATGAAGTAGTCGATCCTCCAGCCTGCGTTGTTCTCTCTGGCATGGAACCGGTACGACCACCACGAGTAGACGCCGGCCTGATCGGGGTAAAAATACCGAAACGTGTCGATGAAGCCGCTGTCAAGCGCCGCGGTCATCTTCGCCCGCTCCTCATCCGTGAAACCTGCGTGCTGCCGGTTCGTCTTCGGATTTTTTATGTCGATCTCCTCGTGCGCCACATTCAGATCGCCGCACCAGACGACAGGCTTGACCCGATCCAGCGCCTTCACGTAAGCGAGAAAGTCGTCCTCCCACCGCATCCGGTAGTCAAGACGCCTGAGGCCGTCCTGCGAATTGGGCGTATAGACCGTAATGAAAAACAGATCTTCGAATTCAAGCGTGATGACCCGCCCCTCATGATCGTGCTCCTCCACGCCGATCCCGCAGGTCACGCGAAGCGGATGGCGGCGGGTGAACACCGCCGTGCCGGAGTAGCCCTTCTTTTCCGCGTAGCTGAAGTACTGCTCGTACCCCGGAAGGTCCAGCTCCGCCTGTCCTTCCTGCATCTTTGTCTCCTGAATGCAGAAAATGTCCGCGTCAAGAGACGCAAACGTCTGAAGAAAATCCTTCTTCATCACTGCGCGGAGACCGTTCACGTTCCATGAAATGCACTTCATCTGACTTTGCCTCTCCTCCGCCGCTCACCGGATCCGTCTGGCCTCGACATAGTACCGCTTGTCCTCCGCCTGACCCATCGAAAACGTCTTCCGCGGAAGAACACCGTCACGGATGATGGTCGGGAACAGCTGGTTCTTGTTCATGGCCGGAACCAGAAAGCCGATGTTTCCCGGTTTTCTTCCGAGTGTCTTCACCGTGTCATCTCCATGAATGTAATCCACGGTCCCGTCGTGATCCTTCAGATACGAATCGATGAAAGCCTGAAGCGTACCGACGGCAAGCTGCCTTTCCGGATGCGGCACCGTCAGAACGCCCTCGCCGCCGTCAAAGACATACCGGATTCTCTGACCGTCGCCCTCTCCCTCGAAGCTCTCGGGATAAAACGCGCGGAACGCCTCCAGCACCTGTCCGGGCTCCACACCGAAGAGGACCCTGTGAATCGGCGCGAAAACCAGCGCGTCGTCGTGGTTGTTGACAATTTCAACCAGCGCGTACCGGGCCGGAAGAGACGCCCACTGTTCCTTTGGCGTCACCTTCTTCAGATTCTCATAGCAGGTCTTGGCGGTCGCCAGCGAATGATTTCCGTCGCCCACCGCGAACAGCAGCGGCTTGACGCCCTTCAGGCCGTACTTCCGCTCCATCTCCTCTTCCGTCCCGAGACGGCGGAGCGCGCCGGCTGTCTGCCCCATCTGGGCTTCATTCAGCCGCCAGCCCTTCAGATGGCCGCCCCCCAGCATCAGGTCGAAATCGTACACCGGTTCCATCCCTTCGCCGCCGGCAAACGGCTCGATCACCGTCCTGTCCGGATCATCAATCAGAATCATGATATGGGGAAGCTCAATCGGCGCATGCTCCCGCACCTTCACTCTCGGAGGAATCCGGCTGAGAATCGTCCCTTCCGTCGCACGGATCAGCGCGCCGCTCCCCGGCGTATAGTCGTAGTCCTCGAGATCCACCATTCCGACAAGACCGTGCCGGATCTTTCCGTCCGACTGCGTGCGCTCAATGTAGAACAGAGAATCCGGATATTCACGGAAGACGCCGTTCTGAAGATAAGCGTCCATCTTCTCGTTGATCTTTCCGATCTGGCTCTCCACATCCGGATCCCCGAGATGTGCTTCCGGGAGGATCAGATTCAGCGCCGAAGGCGCGTCCCCCGCAACAGCGGCCGCTTTCTGCCAGTACTCCGGCTGTGAAGTGAACTGGTCGCAGGCCACGCAGGCCCACTTCGTCATATCCGCCTCCTTCGGAAGAAGAATATCGGCGGGATAAAATCCAAGATGATCAAACGCTGCCATTCCGTAACCTCCTGATCATGCATGCTGTATCGTTCTGTCAGTACAGATAGTAACACGCGGACCGAAGGACTGGCAAATCCTTCAGTACATCGGAACATGATATTTTTCCCGGAATGCCCGGATCGTCGCCCTTCCCGCCTCGGAGACAGGACGGATCCACTTCCGCGAATACATATGCCGCTGCATAATAACATAGCGCACCAGCTCATCCGAATAGCAGAGAGCGAATACCAGAAGGAAGGGCGCGTGAAAGACATCATTGGCGAGATGGATCGCCGGCTGAACCATCGCAAACATAAAGCAAATCTCCAGAAGAGAGCCGAACGCCGGATCGCCCGCCGCGCGATAAGTATCGTTCATCGCCCAGTTTCCCATCCGGACCGCGCCCGCGACCGTATAGATCAGCAGCATGCCCGTTGCCAGCCGGAAAGATTCCCCTTTCAGTCCCATGACATGAAGCAGAGGGACATGCACCGCTACCAAAGCACTGCAGACGATCAGCGTCATGACCTGACAGATATAGATGATCCGATACGCCCGGTCGAACGCGTCCTCATGATACCCCGCTCCGACTTCCTTGCCGACCAGTACCGTAGCCGCGGAGGAGAAGCCGGAGAAGAATCCGATCACGATCCCCTCCAGCGTTCTGAAGACCGCAGTGGCGGCGATCGCCTGATTGATCTGGTGTCCGAGCACGATGTTGATCATCATGTTGCCGACGCCGATCATCACCTCATTCATGATGATCGGAAAGCTCTTCGCAAGGTACAGCCTCAGAAGACGCGGATCCCACCGGAAATGTCTTGTGACGTCCAGCAGATACGGCACGTTTCGGACACGTGCCGTCACCGCGATCACCAGCACATTGACGATGCCGGACAAAACCGTTCCGTACGCCGCGCCTTTCGCTCCCAAGGCCGGAAACCCAAGCTTACCGAAAATCAGAATGTAATTGCAGACGCAGTTCGTAACCACGGCTGCGATGCCGCCTGCCAGCGGGATCTTCACGCGCTCGGTGGACCGGAGCAGCGCGGACATGCCCACCGCCAGAATCATAAACGGATAGGACCATCCCACAACCCTCAGGTATTCTTCTCCGATTCCCCGGATCTCAGGCGAACCGGTATAGATGGACATCACCCATCCCGGCCGTGTCAGCGCGAGCACCGTGAAAACGCCGGCGACAAGGCCAAGGAACGACAGCATGATCCCGTAGGACTTCCGGATTCCGTCTCCGTTCCCCTCACCCCAGTACTGCGAGATAAAAAGCATGCCGCCCCCCACAAAGCCCCAGTACCCTGAGAACATCAGAGAGGTAAACTGGGCGCAGAGGCCGACCGCGGCAACCTGATTCTCCCCAAGCCGGCCCAGCATGATCGTATCCACCATGCTTCCCGTAGTCGAAAGCACATTCTGAAATGCAACCGGCAGCGCAATCGTCATCACCATCCGGACCAGTCTTCCCAGTGACGTCTTTGTTCTCATACACTCCGCTCCATCCGAAAAATATCCACGCAAAAATGCCTGCAAAGCAGGCAGACGCAATGATCATACCATCCCGCAGGCATCGTGTCATGACAAATTGTTAGCTTTGTCAGTCAGATTGTTGGATTCGTTCGTTGAAAAACCGTTCCATGCTTCCCAGGCTCCGCCTTTTTCTCTCCTGCTCTGCCTTATCTCCTGCGTTTACTCCTCCAGGTTCATCCACCTGCACTCCTCGTCCGTCAGCGGAAGGGCAAGCGCGTCAATATTGCGCTTCATGCGGTCCGGCCGGGACGTGCTGACCACTGCGCACAGGTTTAGGCGCTGATGAAACATCCACGCCATCGCAAGCTGCGGCACGGTCGTTTTCTTCCTCCCGGCCAGCTGCTCACAGCGCCGCAGCCGCTCAAAATTTTCCGGACATACATAGCCCTTCACGGCCGGTGCGTCGAGAATATTCGGCGCATCTTCGGGATTCGTACTCTTCAGTCTGCCCGAAAAGAATCCGTGGGCCAGCGAGGAATAGGCGATCACGGGTATCCCGTTTCGCCTATACCACTCTCTCGCCTCCTTGGCCCGAGGCCCTGCGATCGTGACGCACCCCTGACCCCATGGATCTTCAATCTGATCGGCCAGACCGAAATTGGGACTTGAGACCTCAAACGGAATCAGATTATGCGCATACGCGTATTCATTTGCCTCCTCAATTCTTTCATAAGTCCAGTTCGATCCTCCGAAGGCGCCGATCCGGCCCTCCGCATGCATTTCTTGAAAGTCTCGACCAGCGGACCGACCGGCACTTCAGGATTATCCCTGTGAAGGAGATAGATGTCGATGAAATCCGTGTGAAGCGCCTCCAGCGAGGTCTGCAGATCTGCCCGCATCGCCTCCGGACAGACCCTTCTCCTTCCGGTCTCCAGATCAAAATGACCGCATTTCGAAAGAATCACAACCCTGTCCCGGCAGCCCGTCCGTTCCAGCCATCCGCCGAGCGCTTCCTCTGCCCCGCCGTATACGCGGGCTGTATCGAGGACAGTTACCCCCATCGCCAGGACCGCGTCGAGCAGCGCGTCGTCACTTTTTCCTTCATTGAACGGCTTCATCGCCGTGCCGAAAATGATCCTTGATACTTTGCCCTTCACATGAGGGATCCGGATATATTCCATTCCTCTCTCCTTTCCGGCCGGCATCCGAAATCTCATCCCGTCGAAAGAAGTCCGGCTGCTCATCTAATCCCGATCAGCGACAGATGAATGAATGACGGGGCGCAATTGAAAATGTGCTCGCTGCAATGATAATCTCTAACCTCAAAAACCGATCAATTTTCTGCTCTTGCCGCGATGAGGCAGTTCACCGCCCAAAATCCGGTTCCGTACACCACTGCAGCTGCCGTTATCACTCCCGTCCAGACTCCGGTTTCCTTCTGAAAGCCGCCATTCAAAAGAATTCATACGACATCTGAAATCTCGTTCTCGGCCGGATTTTCGTTTGCCGTGATAATCTTTCCCGATCGGCTGACGGTCTGTCTGCAGCTTGATGTTTTTCGTGCTGCTCAAGCTTTCAGGTGACTCATCAGTCAAATAATCCGAATCTGGCAGGAGTGTATCGTCTCAAGCGCCGCAAGATGCTTCTCCGGCGTATCGTCCGCGCAGCAGTAAGTGTCAGCAAGAATTATCGTCTCAGGCAGAAATCATGAAATGTCGTCCTTGCTCCCCCCCAAAAAAACACACCAATCCGCAAAAGGGAAACAAGACGGACCGTAAAGATGCGAAATGGATCTGCGATCTTTTCATGTGCGAAATGATCAGGCCTTCCTTTATCTCGCCGGCCGACTTGAAAGAACAAAAACAGCGGCCACATTTACATCGCTTCGGCGCAGCTATTGATTTATCCTTCAGCACAGAGCCCGCCTCTCACACATTGTGGTAATAAAGAATGATATCCTCGTAGGATCCGTCCGGCATACGGAATCCTGCCGGAACCATTCCGATTCTCCTGAATCCGAGCCTCTCATATAAGTGAATGGCATGTATGTTGCTGGCAACAACAGCATTAAACTGAAGAATACGGAATCCCTTTTCATGTGCCTTGTTCAGGCAGTCCTTCACGAGCATTTCCCCGACATGCTCTCCCCTGATATCTTTCCGTACCGCATAAGAGGCATTACAGATATGTCCGCACCGTCCCTCGTTATTCGGGTGAAGGATGTACATGCCGACGACTTCATCCTTCTCTGTATCAACCGCCACGCCGGTATACGTCTGCGCTCTGAAGAACCGGTCCGCATCCTCATCTTCCAGCTGATTCAGCTGGGGAAATGCATTGCCGTCCGCTATCACCTGATTCCATATTTCCGACACAGCGGCTGCATCATGGCTGTCATACTCCCTCAGCATCATCTTCATTGCCGTCCTCCCTGTCTCTAAACGATCAGCCCTCACCACTGCAACCATGACAGTATTATATCAGCTCCCATGATTCCTGACGTAAAAAGAGAAAAATGCAGCGAACGCTCTGCTGCCGGAATTGTATTATTCTTCACATTTTGTTCATCTGAAAAGCCTATAATCGCAATCTGACGAAGGAGGTATAAAAAATATGGAACTGAAAGAAGCCATGAATATCCGTAAATCCATCCGTTCTTATACAGGAGAGCAGATCTCAGGAGAGCAGCTGAATTCGATCCTGACGGCGGCATATGAGGCGCCGGTCGGAATGGGAAAGTATGACAGCATTCATTTCACTATTATCACAAATCCTGATCTGCTTGGTGAAATCGACACATGTGCCGCAAAGTTCTTCGGCAATCCGTCTATGCATCCTTTGTATGGCGCTCCGATGCTGATTGTCATCTCTTCAAACGGCGAGGGAAATGTCGCCAGCGCAAATGTCGGCTTTATTCTCCAGAACATGGCTCTTGCAGCCGTCGGGGAAGGTGTCGGCCAATGCGATATATACGGTGCGGTTGCCGCGATGAACCAAAACCAGAAGCTTCTGGACAAGCTTGATCTTCCTGAAGGATTTGTTCCTCTGGGCGCGCTTGCGGTCGGAAAAACTTCTGAGTCCTATTCAAAGCGCGAGATTCCGGACGCACACAGATTTGCGGCAAACGAAATAAAGTAACCGCTTCAGAGAGGCCTGCGGGCCTCCCTGTTTTTCTTCCTTTTCATTCTGCCATTTCTACAGTCTCCAGTTGCCCGGCGCTGTTCGAATGCCGTTCTGCTTCCCTGAGACTGTTCAGTGCACATTCTCCTCCTCTGATAGCTTCTCGTATTTCTTTATCCCTGTCATACACGCCATACATCTCTTACCCTCCGGCTCAAAACGCTGCTGCAGCGATTAATGCGGCACAGCCGACAATCAAAACGACCGGCACCGCAATCAGAGCCAGACCCAAAACTGTCACTGCGAGTCCGGCAAGAATCAGCCAGCCGATACCTCCTAAAATCCATCCCAGCAGCGTGCCGGCAGCACGAAAGAACAGGCCCGTAAGCTTAAACAGACCGATCATGATCAAGATAAGCACCAGAAAGCTTAACATAGCATTCTACCTCATTCCCGTATTTGGCGGCTTCAGATCGAAAGCGCAATGCATCCTCGATACGGATTGCTGTGCTGTATTCCAGTTCCGTGGCCGCCTTGATCAGGAGCCTCGTAATCGCCACTCTGGAACGGACATCATGCGCGTTCAATCTCATACATCGTTCCTCTCTTTTCCGAAGCCTGTTTTTTATTGGTGGATCCTATTCTATCCCGAATGCATGACGAAATACACTGCTTATTTGGAAAATAAGGTTGGCTGACTTTTCTATTTTGGCGGAAAAGGCATGGCAACGGTGTTAAAAGGTTCAATTCATCTTGCATACTGCCCATAGCACCACACTGCGATCTCTGCAATCAGATCTCTCGGCAGCGGTTTGGTATAGGGCAGCCGGATCGTTCCCTTGCTCACATCATAATTCGCCAGTTTATCGGCAAAAACCGTGGTTGCTTCTCCTCCTGGATAAAGGCCCAGATGTTTTTTCGACGCTGCGAAGTGAATGAGGTTCCGGCCCTTCCAGTATGTTGGCATACTCCACGAGATCTTCTCCTGTGCGTCCGGAATCGTGCTGCGGATGATCTGGCGGACTTCATTCAGGTATGGTCTTACTTTTTCATCCTGTTCTTCAATGTACTGATCTACTGTTTCGATCTTGCCACAGTAATGGCCCTGTCCTTCGCGGCTGAAACTCCGTCCACATTTCGGGCATCTCCACATATCCACTATCCTCCTCTGCTGTTATTCACTTTGCATCTGCAAAAGTATAGGCAGTTTTTATCCATGAAAGCAATTCTTCATCCAGCTCCTCCGGCGAGCTGACAACAATATGATGCGTCCATCTTCCCGAATATGGTTCCGTCTTTAACGCAATTCGTTCCGAATCAAAAGGAGCTGTTAGGGTCGGGCAATAAGGGCCACTCTCGAGTCGGAAAGAAAGGGCCATTTTCAGTCGGATTAAAAGGGCCAATCGTGTGTAAATGAATGATAAGAGGTTATTTGATTATTCCGCGCCTCCGGCCCACTTGAATATTCCGGTGCGGCGGAGCCGCCCTTCCGGTGGCGGGTGAGCCAGGTGTCCGGAAGGAACTGAGCCACCTCCGTCGCGATTACTTGTGTAGACCATAGACTTCCCTCATGGAGATGTCTTTGGTTGGATCGACTGGCTCGATGTCGATCCGATAGGCATCATGAACGATCCTGTCGAGAATGCCATCGGTAAGAGGAGCGTCACTGCCACCGAGTTGCTGATACCAGCCCTCTTCCTTGTATTGCGAACAGAAGACCGTAGATTTCCTGTGGTATCTCTTGCTCAGGATCTCGAATATGTCCGGCTGTTGCTCCTGCGTCAGCGGGAGAAGAAGCCATTCATCAATAATCAGAAGTGCAGGTTTTGAATACTTCTTGATTGCTTTCTCGTATGTATCGGTTCTCCTAGCCTCCGCCAATTCGATCAAAAGATCCGGAAGGCGGACATACAGTGTTTTGTAGTACTGCTTACAGGCCTCCATTCCGAGAGCGCATGCCAGATAGGTCTTGCCGCATCCGGTCGCTCCGGTGATGAAGATGTTCCGATTGTCAGTTATGTACTCGCAGCCAGCAAGCCTGCCAATCAGATCTCGATCGAGTTTTCTGCCGGAGACGTAATTGATATCTCCGATGTAAGCTTCAGGCTGATCGAAGGAGGCATCCATAATGAGGCGCTTCAGACGGTTGGTCTTGCGGCTGTTGTATTCAGCATCGACCATCAGGGCGAAACGGTCCTCAAAAGAGATTTCACGGATGCTCGGATCCCTGAGCTGAGCTCGGAAGGCATCAGCCATCGGGGTCATGTGCATCTCGACGAGCTTATTGATTGTAGATTCATTCGACATGGTTTTCACCTCCGTAGTACTTTGCTCCTCTGGTTATCCCATAAGGATTCTGTAGAGGTGTAGCCTTTGTCTGAGCTGTCTGCTTCTGCTGTAAAAGCGTATTTTCAGCAGCAAGGATGTTGCATACAGATTTATAGCTTGGGCTCGGATTGAATGCCAGAGCCTTTGCACAGGCGCTTTCCAAGGACTCTGCCGAATAACGCTTTTCCAGCTTCAGTAGAGCCATACAAGCACGATAAGCCTGCTGTTCAACTGCTTTTGAAGAAAGGATTGCATCAATGGTACGTTTTGTATTGCTTCCAATCTTTATGGCCCATTTGCGGAACCGGTCGCCGTCCCATTCCAGGTACTTCTGGTGATCAGGAGGCATGTGTTCCGGCACGGTACTGTACTGGCCAGGACGCCCTTTCAGCCTCCTGTGAGAGGCGATACGATCCTGTTTGTAAAAGACCTCAATCATCGATTCAGTCACTCTGACATCGACCTTCTTGCCGATGTACGCATAAGGCACGGAATATAGCATTTTCCCTATGCTTATGTGATAATTGTACTGGACTGTCGCTTGTTTCCATTCGGCGGTTTCATATGGGGTGGCTGGGAGCTTTGCCAGGCGTGGCAGTTCTTCTTCGCGGAAGAGGCTTGACCGGCTGCCCTCTTTTTTCTGGAACTTCCGGTCATTGTAGGCTTTCAGTTTTTCCTGAATCGCCTTGTTGAGTCCCGCAAGAGAAAAGAACTGTTCGTCACGCAGGGCGGCAATGATCCAGGTCGATACATGGCCGACATTGCCTTCAGCGCTTGGTTTGTGCTTCTTATCAGAAATTACCGATAAGAAGCAGAAGTCTTCCGTAGAAGGCACGGTCGGTAAGATTGCCACCGCCATCATTGCCCGGTGTCGGAACGATGTGTATTACTCCTTCTCAGAACTCAAGAAGGGAGTTGCGGACAGGCTCTATAAGTTCAACCATGAGGCTTTTCAGAAACGCGAAGGCAGCCGTTATGAGGTGCTTCAGGAAGAAAGGGAATTCCTTCGTCCGCTCCCGGATGTCCCTTACGAGATCGCCGAGTGGGTCTATGGCCGGGCTGTAAACCTCGACTTCCATGTCGTGTACAAGAAGAACCGGTATTCCTGTCCGTATCAGTACGCGAAAAAGAAGGTGGATTTGAAGGTCACAGATCGTTTTGTGGAGCTCTATTACAAAGGAGAACGCCTGACAACACACAACCGTTTTCCGGACTATAGGAAGAACAAGTACTCCACACATCCGGAAGACATGCCGCCTGCCTTTCGTAACATCGTCCAGTGGGATGACGAGCGGATCCGAAACTGGGCGAGCTCGGTCGGTAAGTCTACCCGGCAGGTCATCGACCGGATCTTCAGCAGTGTCAGTATAAAAGAACAGGGCTATAATCCCTGTCTCGCCGTTCTCCGCCTCAGCAGGACGTATACAGATGCCCGTCTGGAAACTGCCTGTGAGCTTGCCATCAGCAGGGGGATTAAGGTGCCCCGTTACCACCACCTTAAAGCAATCCTGACAGCGAATCAAGACATCACTTATAAAGAACAGCTGGAATCCGGATCTACCGCTGACGACTCCTCCATGGGTTATCTGCGCGGCAGCGACTACTACCGGAAGGGAGGTGATCCGGATGCTGAATGATGAGACCAGAAGAAAGCTCCGCGTTCTGAATATCGGCGAATTCATAGAGGAACTCGAAATACAACAGCAGGATCCACAAACGCTTGCCCTTCCTTTTGATGACCGCTTCCAGCTTCTGACAGACAGTGTCTATCAACGGAAATACAATGAGAAGGTGCGCAGGCTGATCAAGAACGCGAAGTTCCGTCTCCCGAAGGCGGATATCCATGACATCCTGTACATCGATAAACGCCCGCTCAGCCGAGGCATTATCGCCGATCTGGCCAGCTGCCGGTTTGTCGATGACTGTCGCAGCATCGTATTCCAGGGATACCCCAGCTCCGGAAAGACCTTCCTCGGCTGCGCAATGGCAAAAGAGGCATGCCGCGCTCAGCACAAGACCAGATATATCCGTCTCCCGGATCTGCTGGGAGAGTACGCTGAGAAGTCGCTGCTTCCCGGCGGAAAGAACAAGGTACTGAACAAGTATGCAGCTTTCAAGGTACTCGTCCTGGATGAATGGCTCATGCCGGAACTTTCCAAAGCAGATGTCGAGTTCCTTCTGGAACTGACAGAACGGCGCTTTGACAGCACGTCCACGATCTTCTGCACGCTTTACAAGCGTGAGGACTGGGTGAAGCGTCTTCGCGGCGGAACTTATGCAGAATCCATCGTTGAGCGCTTCGCGCACAACACCACCTGGGTGGAAACCGGTGATGTGAATATGCGGCAGTATTTATCCCACGCCTGACGGCATGGGCTCAACTGCGGCCCGACTTTGCTAAACGGCGATTACCATGCGCTGAACGCGCTTCAGCGCATGGGCTGATCGCCCGGAATAATCAATATACAGTTTTTCCCGAGAATAGCATCCGACCCTTGGTTTAGTATGCTATCCGATCCACCACTCCGGCGTCAGTTCCCCGAGTGTCACCACTTTATCCTGTTCATAATCCAACATGATTTCGATGTCTTTGTATGTCGTCGGCATCAGCTGTACCATCAGCTCCCTACAAGCCCCGCAGGGTGCACCGGTCTTGCCGTTTGACATAACAGCCAGCACCTTGCAGATGTCCTGTTCCCCGTTGGTCAGCATGTTGAAAATAGCGTTGCGCTCCGCACATATGCCGAGGGTCGAGCAGGTATCTACACACACTCCGGTATAAATCCTTCCTGATGCAGAGAGGATGGCCGCAGCCACGCCGCCTGCCTCGACATAATCTGAAATCTTCCTGCCGTTCTGCACAGACTTAGCTGCTTCATAGAGCTTTTGCCAGAGCCAGTTATCCTTCGTCATCAGATTGACATGCCCTGTCCGCGTCTCGTGCATGAGCGGTACATCGACACCTTCCGTGGTCCACTGATAACGGAATCCGCATTTCTCCTGCACCCGTTTTGACTTGAGGTTGCCTTCATAGTAGCCGCACCAGACCTTTTGCATGCCGATATCCTCGAAGGCATGTCGCAGCATCTCCCGGGCAGCCTCCGGTACAATCCCCTGTCCCCAGAACGGCTTGCCCAGCCAATAGCCAAGCTCACACTCATCGTCACGTTCTGTCATATCCGTGTGGCCGTTCAGTTTAAGTTCGATCGCACCGATTGCTTTGTTGTCCGTTTTCAGACAGATAGCATACGCTTCCCGGCCGTTAAATACATTCCGGATCACATC
Source organism: Chordicoccus furentiruminis (assembly GCF_019355395.1). Lineage (GTDB taxonomy): Bacteria > Bacillota > Clostridia > Lachnospirales > Lachnospiraceae > Chordicoccus > Chordicoccus furentiruminis. Next base: position 2,953,100 of record NZ_CP048829.1, on the reverse strand, counting down.
CAGACTCTCATCCACACTTTGGTGTGGCGGCCATCCGGCGATCGGACCGACGTCCGGATCCTTTGCATATTGATATAAGCTCTCCGCGTCACTCTCTTCCCAGCGGCGCAGGATCAGTCTTTCGGTTTCCAGCATCCCAAAATCCTCACAATTCCAGTCTCATATACACAAGTTCCTGATATCCCGACATGCGGGATTTGAAACCTCTCGGGTTCCTTCCGAATTCTACAAAGCCGGCTTTTTCATACATGTCGATTGCCCTGCTGTTCTCAGCAACCACATTCAGTTCCATCTGCTCATATCCGGCCTTTTTCGCGCATTCGATACAGGCTTCCAGAAGGGCCCGACCTATCCCAAGTCCCCAGTATGCCTGATCTACACTGATTCCGAAATCAGCTCTGTGACGGATCTTGTATTTGCTGCCCACCTGGTCGATCCCGGCCAGACCGGCAACAACACCCTCCACTTCCGCCAGTATCTCAATTTCGCAGGCGCTTTCTGACTTGCTTTTCAGGAACTGAGCCTCCTGTTCCGCAGTAATGTCCGATTCGTCCGGATAGGAAAGCAGATTGTCCGTCTGCTCGTGTGTCAGGATGAAATTATCCAGGACAGCCTTCCCATCCTCTACCGTCCCATTGCGCAGGATGCAGATCCTGCCGTCTTTCAATGTGATTGTCTTCCTGTATTCCAAAACGACCACCTCATTTCCTCAGTGACGCAATCAAGAAGTATCTTTGTAAACAGATTTGTCCCGATATCCTCTGCTATCTCAAACTCGCCCCAAACCTGCGAAGTTCCTCCAGCTTTTCCTCCGATACACCGAGATCATATCCATGAGTTGTGAAAACTCCCATATCTTCCAGCTGCAGATAATCCAGAAAATCTCCCTTATATGAGAACAGCGCCCCGTCATACATGTCCGGATCACCGGAGCTTAAGAACATGGCCACCTTCTTCAGCTTCTCCGGTTTGTTGGGATATGCTGCTGCATAGAAGCGATCAATCGTACATTTCAGCTGCCCGGAAAGGCCATGATAATAGATCGGAGATGCGATCACGAGCATCTCAGCTTCCTGAAGCTCATGGTAGACAAATTGCATGTCATCCTTCTGAACACACTGTCCATTTCCCTTTGTGTGGCAGTATTCGCAGGCAAGACACCCGTGGATATTCATCTTGCAGACCTCATATACACCATACTCGTGCCCTGCCGTCTCCAGTCCCTCACAAAAAGCCTGGATCATCTGTTTAGTATTTCCCTTGGGTCGGGGACTTCCGTTAAAAATCAATACTTTCATAATCAGAGCACCTCCTTGTCCCTGCGTTTCCGTACAGTTGAATGCGCAGCAACAATCTTCTGATAACAAGGGCATTCCGGATCATGGTCACAGATGACGCCGCAGGCCTGCAGATGGGAATAGATCGTGACAGCACCCACGTATTTGAAGCCTCGCTTCTTGAGGTCCTTACTTATTCTGTCTGACAGTCCATTGCTCACCGGAATCGGCCCCTTATCATGGCCCAGATAGAGAATCGTCTTTCCCCCGGAGTATCCCCAGATGTAATCACAGAAGCTTCCGAACTCCTCCCGCACTCTCTGATAACACCGGGCGTTATTGATAACAGCCTGTACCTTGCGGGGTGATCGGATCATCCCTTCTGTATTCAGGATACGTTCTACATCTTCATCGCCGAACTCAGCAATACGATCATACTCGAAGTTGCAGAAGCATTCACGGAAGATTTCCCTCTTCTTCAGCATCAGATCCCAGGAAAGACCGCACTGAAGGCATTCCAGCGTCAGATGCTCAAACATCTGCCGGTCATCGTGGACAGGGATTCCCCATTCCGTATCATGATAAATCTGATTGGCCTCATTCATTCCGGCCCAAGTACAGTAGCCCATGCCATACTCCTTTATTTCTCTGGTGTGTAAGTCGAGCCATGATCGTCATCATGCCCCTGTACCTCCGAGTTTCCGAGTCTCTGGGACAATTCCCTGTTCCGTTCCAACAGATTCCAAATACCATTCTGTGAAAGGACTCCGCGTTTCAATTTCTCTGGGAAGATGCCGGCTTCATCCATGGCATAATCATCCTTCCACTGCTGGCTCGTATAATATGCCTCCAGCTTCTGAATTTCAGACTGGAATGCCTGATACTCCTCGATCTTCTTTTCCAGGACATCCATCTTCTGTGTCGCCTTATCCAGAATGCTCTCCATTGCATAGATATGCTGCGGCACGTTTTCTCCGGCAAGGCGTTTTCTGAACTGGCTCTTTTTCGCCCGGTAATGGTTGACGATCTCATAATCCGGAATCCAGATCTTTGCCTCTTCTATGCGGTCAAAAACGAACTGCAGGGCCTCTTCATCAGACAGACTATCTTCAGTCTGTTTTCGATAGGCCTGGTACATCCACTCCGAGATTTTCTCTTTCTGCTTTTGCTTCAGCTGCCCGTAACTCTTATTCATCTGGAGCAGACGTCCATCCACCATCCTGTGCTTACTCATTTGTATTCACCCTGCCTGTAATTGCAGTCAGCCTGTTTCGCCCTTACTTCTTTTTCTTCGGACCAGGAAGTTCATCATGCATTGCTTCCAACAGCTTGCGCAGGAATTCCCTGTCCTCCACGTCATCGACAAGCAGCATTTCCTTCGCGCCTTCATATGGCAGTTCCATATCTGCATTCGGCATCATCGCCACAGCAGATTTTGTGGGTTTTACAAGAAAACGGTCATCGTAAATGCCGCCGACCACCTTGCTTCGAAAATATATGATGTATTCGCCCATCATGGCTCGATAGGATATATCATCCAAGTCCGATAACTGCTCCAATATGAATTCCAGGTATCCTTTGCTTGATGCCATACTCATCTCTCCCATTACGTCCACTTACAATGATAGACTTTTCTTTCCTGGTATTGCTGTGCGGATAAAAACATATTCCTGATCCGAAGAGCGGTTATCTTCGTAATGATACCCACTCCAATTGAAGTCCTTCATCTGCTCCGGAGTCTCTGCATGGATTCCTGCCATAAAACGCACCATTTCGCCCCTGGCCATTTTGGCGTAAACACCCTTCTGAACGACTTTATTGCCTTCAAGTTCACCAAAGACGCAGGTAATATACCGGTCACCCGGCTGCAGATATTTCTCAATGCATTTTGAGTACTCTTTCGAAGCAAGATTGATGACGGTCCTGCTGTCACCGATCACTTCCCGATAAAGGCTGTCTCCCCAGAAATCATACAAGTTCTTATGACCACCTACAGCAGCCTTCGCCTGCATTTCCAGCCGATATGGCACAACGCCATCCATCGGTTTCACCACGCCATAGAAACCAGACAAAATCCGCAGATGTTCCTGCACATAATCGTATTGGCCATCCTCAAAGACTGCCGGGGCCATGTAAGTATATTGGATACCGTCATATGCCAGTAGCGCCGGCGTCAGATTATTCTGAAGATCCATATGCGCAAATCGCTCGGCGTTCTGCCGGGCGATCTTGTCGTTGCAAACCCAAAGCTTTTTCTGTTCTTCATAAGACAGACTCTGGATCCATTTCATCAGGACTTTCGTCCTGTCCATAAATACCGGAAACTCTTTGCAGGCAAAAGAATCTGTATCCACCCGCATCTGCTTTGCCGGGGAGATAATGATTCTCATTCCAGTTCTCCGAGCATCAGGGCCGGATTATCAGCTGCCTTAACCTTATCAAAAGCCTTTACGATAATACCGTTCTCATCAATCAGGTAGGTCGTCCGGACAACACCCATGCTGACCTTGCCGTAGTTCTTCTTCTCCTTCCAGACATCGTAAGCCTGAATCACTTCCTTCTCCGGATCAGAAAGAAGTGTGAAGGGCAGGCCGTATTTTTCCTCAAATTTCTTGTGGGATGCTATGCTGTCCTTGCTTACGCCAAGAACGACCGCGCCTTTCTCCCGGAACTGTGGATACAGATCTCCGAACGCACAGGCCTGCTTCGTGCAGCCGGCAGTCATGTCCTTTGGGTAAAAATACAGAATTACCTTCTGACCCTGATAATCTGCAAGGCTTCTCATTTCTCCGTTCTGGTCCGGCAGGGTAAATGCCGGAGCTTTGGTTCCAATCTCTAACATTTTTTCTCCATTTCTTGATCCGTGTTTCAATATTTATTCTGCAGAAACTTCTCGACGAATTCTTTCTTTAATACTATCAAGTTCACGCTGAAGTTCTATAACATATTCAGAACATACGTCCTTATATAAGCCTCGACTATAACCTTCTTCTATTTTCATTTCAAGGGTTACATCATTATGAAGACATAGTTTGACAAGTTTTGAAAAGACCTCTTTCAATTCTCCCTGGCATGAATCACTATTCAAATTCACTCGACACTCATCATCTTCGAATGCAAAAGAAAGAATATCATCATCGGTATTCTCGGCAAACAGTTTAACTTCAAGAATTATTTGATTCATAGATATCCTTCCTTTCATAAAAGGCATCCCGGCTACCTTCAAGAGATTTTAAGCTTTCTTCAGCCCAATTTAACACGTCATTCTCATCATTTATATTGACTAATCGGTCTGAAAACGGATTACCTATGTACGTTGTATATATTCCATTGCTGTGCGTGCGATATATTGATGTATACGGAAGTGTTCTTACACCGATATTAGCATTATGGGTCGCCACAACAACGAACTTGTGTCGTTTTGATAAATTCACAAGTATTGGTCGGATCGTTGTATCTATATAAGAGTTCCCCATACCTAATTCAGGTTCATCCAGGAAATACGCATCCGCATCCTCCATTATTGCTCTCTGAAGAAGCAACATCCCCTTTTCGCCATTTGAAGGCGAGTATAATTCCCCGGTATTGTTTATAATTTGCTTCGATCTTCCAACAAAGGGCAAAACAGAGGTAATATTGTCTTCCGAACAAATATCATTGAGGTTTTGCACCTGGTCTGCTATGTCAACATTAAATATATTCTGTTTGATATACTCAAGGATTGCTTTTACCTCACGCAGTTTTCGTATGCCAATTCTAAATTCCTCCTTTCGGGATTCTGCACAGAGCATCCGAAATTTAGTATTGATATATATGTCTCCCTTTTCATCCAGAGTTCCTACTTTTTCCCGACTATTAGACTCATCAACAGACAACGCCCTCAGTATAGTATTAACGATCTTAAGCAGTTTTAATCGGCCTTCCACAAAACCTGTCAACCCTGTAGTTGATGGCTTAGAAACTGAATTTGTACTTTTGTCAGCAATTTCCTTTATTGTGTTTAAGGTATAATTCACAAGATGAATCACTTGCTCTGCAATTAAATCCTCAAAGCGATGCTGGTAGATACTTTCCTTTAGTCTTCTTAATAATGCTCTTAATTGATCACTCTCTTCCTGGCTCAAATATTCTTCAAGCTGTATGTTAAGTATACTCGGGAAGATATTGTCTATCGTCTCTTTATCAGCCTTATGAAGCTCTTCTTTTACATTTTCTATACTCGGTAAGGCAGATGCTCTTGTTATTCGCATTCGTGATTTGTTTGCATTATTGCCGTCCGTTTTCTTCCAGTTCAGATAATTATTAAAATGGGTCGGACTCGCATCTACCCAATTCCTAATATCATTAAACTCGTTTTCGCAATCCCTTACCCCCATTACAGACAGCTCTGGTTCTATACCAGAAATACGCAGAAGTGCTTTAAAATCATCATCTCTCTCAGATGCAACATACCTTACACATTTATATCCATTTGCCCTCATACTTTCGAATAAACTACTGACTATTTCGGTTTTACCGGTTCCCTTCTGGCCAAAGATAACATTCATATCTGCATAGATTCGAATCGGTAGATCCACTCCCACAGCTGGATGGGCAATTAAATTTTTGCTATCCTTCTTATTCAGTAAAGTCTGAACAACAGTTTCATCCCTTTTCGACAATAAGCAAAACTGTTCAAAACTGTCAACGGGGAGTTTTAATTCAGAGAAACTACAGTCTTCATAATGATTCCAGTCTTTAACATCACTTCCGACCAGCACATTATATCTATAGTTCACAAAAACGCTCATGGAGCTTTCATTTGCAGTTTCTTTGAATACCCTATGCGGGTCTTGGATTATTTCATCCAACTTTTCTGCATCTTCTAAAGGAATTGCCGGTTTCTTTTGATGAAAATGTGCGATGTAAATAGCATCATGATTCTTGAACGCAGCATGTATTTCATCAAGAGTATGTGTACAATCATTCAAATTGTCTCCCCTGAAAAGATTATCAACACTTGCAGAAAAATCAGACGCTTCTTTTGGATTTACAACAACAATCAAGTGCCACCTCTTAGATCCTGGCTCCAAGACATCAATCTCTACGCCAGGCCAAACTTGACACGTATTAATGACAGCTTCCATCAAATTTTTATATTGCTCAAGATCAAATGCGTTGTGGTTTGTGATTGCAACAATTTTAATGTCTGCATTTTCAATTTTAGTTTTAAATAGCTCAGGTGTTACATTTCTCCCTCGTCCATCACCCTTTTTGATGGCTTTTGTGTGACAATGAAGATCTATTTTCATCCTATCCCTCATAAGTTGGCACACGGCCAACCTTATATATCATTGTAAAAAAGACTATTAAATCAGCTCACTCAAATGGTTCAAGATACTTTATTAGCTTTCCGGTCATTTCTGCATACTCTATCTCTGACCGCGTACTTTCACCGATATATCCTCCAACGTTGATCACAAAGATCTCGTCTGCCATATCGATCTTCCGCTTATGCATGTCATCCAGCATGGCCTTTGTAGCAGTCAGCGTTCCTTCGTCCATATTCTCCCAGACTTCACTGTCCCCGGAATGGCCAAACAGGCCTACGCTGATTACAATATTTCCGTCCAGAGTCAGCCGCTTCTGGGTCTCCATAAATGCGTCCTTAAAGCGGGTGCTACCACACAGGGTTATGACTTTATATTTTCCGACCATGCCAGCCTCCAAGTTTCTGGGACATATCTCATGAATGCGCCATTATAATCTCCAGTGCATCCTGCGACAGGTTCTTTCCTTCATAGGTTACAAGCAGCTGCCCCGGGAAGTTCTTCTCGTACCACTTCTGTTTTTTCTCCCAGTGCGCTTTATAATCCGGGCGATCCAGCATTCCGACATGCTCCCAGTAATATGTCTCCCCACGGAATGTCACCGTGAAATCAGGAAGATACATCGTGCCGTCCGCAGCGTACAGCGGCTCCTCATACTTGAACGGTATATCCCTGTCCACCAGCATGTTGACGATAATCACCTCTGATTTCGACCGCACAAAATACTCTGACAATGTGGCCAGCTTCTTCTCATCGGCATGCCAGTTAGTACAGGAGCAATGCTTCAGCATACCCCAGTGCTCCCGCTTTTCGATCTTTTGCCGCCCTGGATATTTCCTTCACCGAGATCTTACTCAGTTTCTCCTTGAACACATCATCCTTCAATGAGTCGCCATAAGCATCCACTAATTTGGCTACACCGTTCAGCATATTTGCGCTTGTAGAGTTCGGAATTCCTTCCCAGATTCCAATCACCAGCCGGAGCACTCTGTTCAATACGTTGAAGCCATACTTATCATAGATTTTCTCCAAAGTAGTGACCGCACATATCCCATTCGGAGATGCCGACGGTGTAATCATCATTCCAAAATCTTCAACCAGAGCCTTGATGTTCAATTCTTTATCGTTTCCAGCCTCGATATTCGCCATAAATATCTCATAGGGAAGCAAGGCTTTTACGTATTTCATCTGGTTAGCAAAGATGTCTGCTTCATGTTCATACTCAAGATCATCATAGATCATGCACCAAACAGGCGTTTCTCTGGAACCGGAAACCAACGCAATGATCTCAACCGCATGCTGACTATTGAAAATGTAGTTGACCCCATCTCAATTTAGCCTTTAGGGATATTCTGTCCGTCTTCCGGGTCGGCAAACTCCGCTTCAATTTCTTCTATCGTCGGCAGGCTGCCTTTGAATTTTTCGGGAATCAGTTTGGACAATTCATAGCTGGACACTCCCAAAGGCTGACTGGTGGATTCAAGCGCATACTGTGCCTCGACACGATCCATCCCTTTACAGATCAGCAAGCCGATTGTTGGATTGTCAACCGCCGTTTTACGCTGATGGTTCACCGCCACCACATATGTCCCCAACTGGCCGGCGAATGAGGAATCAAAATCAACGGCCTTCACTTCAACTACAACATAACAATGCTGTTGCGTATTATAAAAGAGCATATCAAGGAATTTCTCTTTATCGCCGACCATGATCCGGACTTCACGGCCCATATAGGCAAAACCTGTGCCAAGCTCCATTAGAAAGTTTTCGGCTTTGTCCATGAGAGCCGCTTTAAGTTCTTTTTCATCGTATCTCTCACGAATCGTAAGGAAATCAAAGTTATAGGGATCGCGGGTTATGGCCTGCGCCAGGTCGCTCTGCACAGCAGGTAATGTAAGGGCGAAGTTCGTAACAGCCTTCCCCTGGCGTTCATACAGAGCAGTATCAAAAATGTTCATCAAGACGGCTCTTGACCAGTTGTTTTCGATGGTCTTGCAGACATAGAACAAGGCCTTGTCATGATCATCCCTGCATTTGCCGAGCAGAAATATATGATGTCCCCACGGAATATAGAAGATGATTTCCTCACCCAAATCGTCAACAACCCGCTGACGGTTTTCTGCACTTCTCAAATCGTCAACAAGCTGCTGACGATTTGAGAAAGCTTCGTATCCCTCCGTAAGCCACGGACGATTCTGTGCATTCGGATACAGCTCATAAAAATACTTCATGTATTTCAGGTTCGTAACAGAAAATGAATGTACCTCCGGAAAAACATCCTGCAAGTCGGTACTGACCGCCTGGTAAAATCCATCACCATACTCCGCATCCAGGTGCATTGCGGAAATGTCCCTGCCAATCGACCAGTAAAACCGCAGCATTTCATCATTCACCTTCATAGCTGCCCTGATTTGGCTCTGGCGGAACCGTTTACTGACTTCCTGAATCCAACTCCGATAGGAATCGTTATGTTTTATCAGCTTACTGCTCATGCTTACCCTCTCCCTTTGTTTATGTGATGAATTTCCATCTCCCGCAATTTCTCCTGTTTTTGATCATAGTCATCAAGATACGCGGTCAGAGCCCGTTCCACCGCTACTGTTTTTGCCTGACCCGCTTCTTCAGAAAAACGAGTTAGTCTATCATAAATCGAACTCTCGATACATACATTCAGGTATGTTCCATTTTTCTTTGGTCTTGCCATGATAAATCTCCCGTGATCATATTCTGTTATGACCGATTCATCATACCACGATGTACTACTATATTCAACGATTATATAGACAACCTGCGAATTCCCCCGTATTTTTTTGCTCAAATGAAAATATCACCGACGAAGAAATAATCCTGTCAGTGGCTTTGCAACCATGCTATTCTGCCTATGTATAATAATCCTATGAGACAGAGCCGGTACGCTAATGAAACGTACCGGCTCCGCCTGCTACATTACCATTTCAGTTCACCGTCACCGCCCATCAGCCGCGTCATCTCCTCAATCCGCTCCAGCGGAAACGGAGGAGACGAAACCGGCTTCATAGCCAGTGACATCAGCTTCATGGGATTATCATCCGCTGCGATGCGATTGGAACTTAATGTCCCACATACCTTGCAGCGATGAATAATAGCCCATTCTCCATTCTTCCTTACCCATACCGCTATCGGCTCCATCACACCGCCGCAGCCTGCCGCCCGGTCTCCCGGTTCATTGTCCAGATGCTGGCTGGAGAGACAGTACGGGCAATGGTTCCGATGATCGCTCCCTGCGCCTGTCGGTACAACGGTTTTGCCGCAGACCTTACAGACGAAGGATTCATTGCATGGATGGGTTTTATAGTAATTCTTCTCAAATGATTTTTTCTTGTTTTCCCGATTCATTGAGTACCAACCTCCTAAAAGTAAAATCTTAAACCTTCTGGGAGGCTTGCGAGACTGTTGGCAAACCTCCCGGTTATGCCACAATCTCTATTAATTTGCTAAATGTCTTCAAACAGCAATTCTCCTTCTTTTCTTTATTATCAAAACCTTTCGGTCTGATTTCTGCTTCATGTTGTCATTTCGTTTTGGCTATCAAAAAACCTTTTATAACCAGGAACGCTAAACAGACGATACCGGCATACGGCTGCCTTGTCGCAATAAACACTATAACCTCGAGTATCGACAGAACCAATCCCGTAACAAGCCGGTGTCTGATCCAAACAGGTTTATTGAAATGGGCAATGATCACACCGCAGATTCCGTTCAGAATCGCAATGCTGATAATCACGATAAATACGATCCTCACCCACGGGCTGATTCCGGTCAATCCGAATAGAGATACCGTCCCGGAGAAATCTGTCCCATTTCCAAAGGCGGGAATAAACATCAGCATCACCAGCAGAACATCCATCACGCAGCAAATGAGCGAGATATATTTACTGACAAATTCCCGCTTATCGTTTTCTGCCACAGTGATCATCTCATCCGAACAGATCAGTTCATCAATCGTAACGGAGAAAAACCGTGAGATTTCTTTTAACGAGTCGATGCTTGGATACCCTCTGCCGGACTCCCACTTCGATATTGCGGTTCTTGAAACATACAGAGCCTCCGCCAGTTCTTCCTGTGTCAGCGACCTGGCCTTTCTCAATTCCTGCAGCTTTTCATTGAACTCCATCCTTGTTCCTATTACCTCTCTTTGCGTTGTCCACATACAAAACCACGGACCTATACAGCATAAACAGCCCTGCGCTTAGGATTACGGAGGCAACAATATCTGTCGCCCAATGTACCCCTGAGATCAGCCTTCCGATTACCATAAATGTCGAAAAAGCGAATACGAACACCGCCACCGCTTTTCTGAGCATAGAATTCACCGCTCGTCTGTATACCTGGAACATCAATGTCGGCATTACAGACAGCACCAGCAACGTCGTTGATGACGGATAGGATGCTTCCAGCCTTCCCTCTATCAGCACCGGTCTGTAATTGATCGGAATCATTTCAAAGATCAGGTAACAGGCTATGACCAGAACATAATAGATACCTAATAACAGGATATCCGGATCAACCCTTAGCAGGCTCCGTCTCTTTATCAGCTGCACCAGACCCAGCACTCCGAAGCAGAGGCATATAAATATGGGTACAAGTCCCAGCCAGTCCGTGATCGTGTAAAGCGTCATGTGCACGCCGGTCAGCTGATGGAACCATACATTAAAATCAGCAAATCCAATCTTCGTTCCATTCTGCCCCACAGCCTGTACATCGACCCACCGGATCAAAACAGTCCACAGGGCAAAAGCACCGATCAACCCTGCCCCTGCCAGCAGATTTCTTTTTTCCTTCATGTTCTCTTCGTCCTTTCATTTAGTATTGCCCATTGGCAATTTGAAAGTAACAAAGACCCATGAAAAAGGAAAGAAACGTATCGTCACATCCGCGATACGATTCGTGTCCTGCCCATATAATAAGGTTTTTTCAGATTTTTCATTTATTCAGTCCTCGATAAAACCGAAGCACCTGTTCCATATCCTCTGTATTTGGTCGATTTTTATTTATGCCTCCAACCAGCTTGAATGGTCCGAAAGTATCAAATCCCTTACAATAGAACACGCCCAGGCAGCGGCAGTTTTTTTCTTCCGCAATTTTTTTCGCGCTATCCGCATGATTCTCTCTTGGATCTCCTGCAGTATGAATGTAAAATACATCTTTATCGCACGGAAGATTGTTTTCAAGAAACTTTAGCATCTGAGGGTAATACTTCCCATAGGCTATGCCGGAAGCAATCCCTATGCGGTCATAACCTGAAAGGTCATATTGCTCATTCTCTGCAATATCCAACAGCTCCACATCTTCCTGCTCCGCTATAGCTTCTAATAATTTCTTCGTATTTCCATGATGTTTCGAAGCATAGACTATAACCGTGTTTGCATTCATCCTATATCCTCCGGTTTTTCATTTTTCATCTTGCCAAGCCAGGTACAGTAAATAATCGCAACTACTATCGTTACTCCTATGTAAATCCAGTCAATCAGCTCATTATCCGCACCGAACAACGAAAGGACATCGATCATGGAGTGCGCAATGATACACGGGATAATACTGCCGCTCTTATAGCAGACCATTGTCAGGATAAATCCCCAGCTGATGGCAAAAATGATCTGCATGACCGTCTCAAAGCCTGCATGTCCTGTAAAGAGATTCACGATATGACCTATACCGAACGTCAAAGCAGAAACTATGATTGCCACAATCGTCTTATCCTTCCCCAGCATCGCCCTGAAAAGAAATCCTCTGAAGATCATTTCTTCCACAAAGCCAACAAGGATCATAGAGAGCACCGCTATCACCAGTGAAGCGCCCTGATAGGAAGGAGCGAATCCATCCCAGATATTACCCGTAGCCAAAATCCACATCGGCATAAAGAACAGATACCTCTTCATATCTTTCGGCCATCCGGTAAGTCCGTATTTTTCTTCCAAATGATTTGCTTTTACAAATGTGATGATTCCTGCCGCAAAAACAAGCAGCGCTATCAACATGGCAATACTCGTATCCCCGAAGTTTCCTCTGATCGTGCCTAAAACAACGCAGTAGAGGACAATCCAAAGCACTGCAAATAGTATTTCTTTCTTTTCATACAGCTTACGCATACTTTTTTCCTTTCCGGAATTCGTCATTCGGAGGGAGCAGAACCTGTTTTCGGGAGAATTCCTTATTTCTTTGCAGCGATCATTCCAAAGAAGACATTCTCCAGCATCTTCTTGCACTGCCCCTCATCATATTCCATGGAATTATTGGCAAGCAGACTCGCCATGCCATGAGCCACACAGAAAAATGTCAGGAACATCTCTTTTGCCTGCTCTGTATCCACCTTAAGCCCTGCCGCCATAATTCCCATGATCTCCGAAAGTCCGGGATCAGCCATAAGAACTGCCACATCTTTTCCGCCAAACTTATCTGTCTGGAACAGAAAACGGAACAGGTTCTTTTCTTCCTGTCCAAACCGCACATAATTGAGTCCCAGAGCCAACATCGGATTTTCCTCCTTATCCTTCGGCATAATGAACTCCGTATGATACTGATCCGCTATCTCATAGGCGGCTTCCCTGATCTCATCCACCGTCTTGAAGCTGTACAGCACCGGCTGGGTTGAGCAACCCAGATATTCCGAAATTGTCCTGGCATTCAGGTTCTCATGTCCGCTTGCCCTGATCACTTCAAACGAGGCATCCGTAACCATTTTCTTTGTAATTTTCACTTTCGGCGGCATAGCAGTCCTCCATCCTTATAATTTGCGTTATATAATCATTATTATATAAGGATGTATAGTTGTCAAGGCATTCCGCATTACGTGCTCCATGTTCTTGCACTTGGCTAATGTCTGCCCTTGCAAGCACAGCAGCTATTGCCAGGTTGGTGTTGCAAAAAGAAGAACCGGTCACCCGATCCTTCTCTTCCAAACAATGTATTCAGTTGCTTCAGTCTTATTTCCTGCTCAGATCTGTCCTGCCCTTATCATTTCACGACCTCACCAGGGATGGGCGACGGCCCCGGCCTTTTGGGGGCCGGGGCATAGAATCACCTCAAAATCTCTTTTCTCTTCTTCACCGGATAGCAAATCTCCGTCACAAACTCATCCGGATTCTGTGTCTCATGCGGACTGACGTGGTAAATGTTGAACATCGGCTCAGCAGGCTCGTAACCGTTCGCTTCCATCCATGCGATCACGGCAGTGTAAACATCCGTGATCTGGGTGTAGCTTCCCTGATATATGCAGCTCGCAACCATGACCTCCGGCAGCGTACGGAACTTCACGTGCTCCGTGTCAGGATAGCTGCCCTTGACGGTCTTCCAGGCCATCATTTCGACGTTTTCTTCCTTGTACTCTCCGTCGAGGTAGGTCACCGCGCAAAGGCAGGGATCATCCTCCACGAGATTCATCCGGCAAGTCTCTTCTTCCAGTTTGCCCCAGATCATGCCTTCATCTTCATAGCGGGGAATGGTCATCCGGATGGTCGCGGCATAGCGCTCGGGGATTGTCTTGAGGGTAACGTTATAACTCATGTCTTCTTCCTTTCTCAGCCTTTTTCTGGCTGCGTCCAGAAGCGTCAGCTTATATGCCGTATCCTTTGATAAGGTCTCCAACTCTTTCTGCCGGGCAGAAAAGAACTGTTCCAATTTCTCACGGTCATCATAGACTTCAAGGATCCTGACGATATCAGCAAGGGAAAAGCCCATATCCTTCAGGGCGGCAATGCGGCCCGCTATGGGGAGCTGATCCTCTCTGTAATACCGATAATCCGTGAAGCGATCGATCTCGGCCGGTTTCAAAAGGCCGATCTCATCATAGTGGCGGAGCATTCTGACGCTGACTCTGGACAGTTTTGAAAATTCTCCGATCTTCAGCATGGCGGTACCTCCTGTTACTGGTTTTTGAGCTCACGTCAAGCTTAATGCCTGCCACAGTGTGAGAGTCAAGAACAAAAACAAGAATAATCGATCACTGCTTTTCCTGTACCTTTCAGTTATTGATACTTATAGGATGCGCTTCTGTCACAAAGATCATCCCGTCATACAGCTCTGACGGAACCTGCCAGACCCGATAAGCATACGGGAGGAGACGATACACAATTCCGTTCAGGCCATCCATCGGATTCTCCCCGATGTTGCCCATGAATATGTATCCGTTCACCATTTCTGCCAAACCCCCGTCTGCGGGAATAACTGAGAAATCCAGCCATGAAACGTCATAATCGTTTTTACGGGAAGCCTTCGCAAGCGGATCTCTCGAATAAAATGTCCTGTTCACACGTTTTCCGGAGCTTGTCGGAAAATTACATGTCGTTTTATAAAAATCCGTCCCTATGGCGAAGTATGCATCCCTTCCGATTCTGTCAGTCAGCAGATTCCCCATAACCTTATTCTCACCGCCGACATATGTGCCTGACTGCTCCAGATGACCGTTATGTCCCGTAATGAAAATCCTGTCATTCCCCTTTTTCTCTTCCTGTGCGAGGATCCACATCGTATTGTCCGCCATGTACTGGTCGCGGATCCCGTTGGCGTCCGCGAAATTCTCTTCATACGCCTTTTCCATCGCCTGATTCTGCAATAAAATGTCCGTCAGATGCACCGCTGTATCCATGGCCCGATCCGTGTCGGACGCGAGGTTTCTCTCTGATAACTCCTGATTGAGCTTAGTAAGAAACGATACCCTTTCCTCGCGATTATATAAAGCAGACCATTCCTCACCGACCCGGAGTTTCTCCAGTTCTGCAGTATCATGACCCAGGCTCTTCAATTCTTCCAGAAGGAATTGATAATTGTATTCTGTTTGCTGCATATCAAACCCATAAAACCGGATATCATCTCCTTCGGCAGCAGTCTCGTTATAGCTGCGCATCCAGGAAATCAGATCCTCCATTTCATCGGTCCGGTAGATGGCAAACCCAATCGCGCCAGCAGCCTCTTTTGCTGTACCATCTCCACCATGAATATAACGGTTGACTGCCTCGCACCCACCGTAATCGCCCTCTAGGGCAAACGCCCGGACGCCATATTGTTCCACCATGATCTGAAACACATCCAGTTTCAGTTGCTGAAATTCACGGTTTCCGTGCGTCGCCTCTCCCAGCGCAATGATTCTTGTATTATCAGGAATTGCTATCTCAGAAATCTGTCCTGCATATGCGGCAAATTCTTTAGGATCTGCACTCTCCCCGGTTCCAAATCCGCCAAAATGGGAAAATACAGTCCCTGTAAGAACCAGCACGGCAAGAATACATAAGATAACAATTCTTCTGATCGCTACATGTTTCTTTTTCTTTATGCCCATGTCTTTCATTTTGTTCCTAGTCAAGTCCAAATTTGTGTGTAAATTGCCTTCAGGTATAACTGTTGATAACTATGCTGCCAGGAGGGCGGCCTGTTCTTCGGCAATCTGGTGCAGGTGATTTCGAGCATCTGATTTCAGCAGCTTCTGATAAGACTCTTTGCTGAAGATTGCCTTTCTGGCCTGACTGATGCTGTTCTGTTCCATCAGGACAGATCCCATCAGCCGGATCAGCGAAGCTTCATTCGGAAATATCCCGATAACACCGGAACGCCGTTTCAGCTCTCGGTTCAGCCGCTCAATGTGGTTCGATGTCCGGAAGAAGCGGCGCATCCCTTCCGGAAGCGTCATAACGGTCATAGCGCTTTCGAAGCCCTCGTCAAGGCATTCCATGGCTGACGAAGCGGATTCCTGATAATCGGCGAGAACCTGGTCCCGCTTTTTCCTGGCATCCTTGATCTTTTTGCAGTTGAACATTTCCTGCAGTTCAGCACGGAGACCAGCCTGTACCTTCTTCGGTGCTTTGTCGGCGATGTTCTTTGAAAAGTGAAACTGACACCGTTGCCATGGAACATCAGGAAATACCTCCCTGGATGCATTGATAATGCCATCGTGAGCATCGGACGTAATCATCATGAGGCCGCACAAGCCGCGCTTTTTCAGGCCTGTCAGGAAATCTTTCCATGTCTCACGTGACTCGTTACGGTAGGCCGAGAAGCCAAGGATTTCGCGCTTTCCATCGTCATTGGTGCCATAGGCAATCATCAGCGCTTTCGAGACAACCCGGCCGTTCTCACGCACCTTGAAATACGTAGCGTCGACCGTGAGAAACGGATAATTCCCTTCGATCGGCCGGCTGCGGAATGCCTCGACTTCCTTATCGAGATCCTTGCAGACATCGGAAACGGCGGATTTAGAAATCGATGAACCGCAGAGCGTTTCTACGACCCTTGCAACTTTCCTGGTGGATACACCGCTCACGACCATTTCCGCCATGGTCGTAACCAGAGCGGCCTCGCTGCGGGAGTAGTTCTCAAAGACCATCGTATGGAATGGCTGGTTTCTGTGTCTCGGTACATTCAACGTTATCGTTCCGATCCGCGTTTTGAGATCTCTGGTTCGGAAACCGTTTCTCGAGTCTGTACGGCCTTCTGAGCGCTCATACGGCGCCGCCTGGAGCTGCTCCTGGGATTCGGCCTTAAGAACCGAATTCAGGCTATCCTGAAGGAGGGTTCGGAAAGCATCCTCCGGATCGGCAGAAAGTAACTGTAGAATTTCGTCCTGATTCAATGTAATATTGAGTTGAGCCATTGGTTCTCCTTTCGGTACTTTGTTGAATGTCGAGATTCTCATTATACCTGAAGGAAGAGCCATTGGCTCTTTTGAATTATTGAATTTACACCATTATACGGACTCTATCTTGTTCCTCCGCGTCGTATCTGCGTAGTGTAATGTATAACCTCTGTATAACTGTGTATAACCCTTGATTTTGGAGGATTTGCAAATAAAAAGAGCAATACCCCCTACTTTTGTGTATAATGTCAATCGCCAAACCAACATTAGAAAGAGGTGATATTGCTCATGGACATTATACAATATTTGGTTGCGGTCGTGAATGACCTTTATCGCCAGAACTGCTGGCTGATTTCTTTTATCTGCAAATATATTCCCCTTAAACAGTGGGCTTTCGATGACGCCACTTCCCCAAAATACGAGAAATTCAAAACGGATAAGCTGCCTGTCATTATTCCCGTTGAGAAAAAAGACTGGAAGCATCTCCGGATGGAATACAAGCGAAGCCACAACGGCCGTGACCTGCCTCCAGTCAGGCGCCGGAAGGATTGTGATCTTCCTTCTGGCCTTCGCTGTCCCTGCTGCAACGCCCCCGTCGACTACATTTACCGCAATAACGGTTCCAAAGGACAATGCCTTTGTAAGGCCTGCGGGAAGATGTTTTCTCCCGGGACCAGACGCTTTAACAAAAAATTCGAGCTCCATTGCCCCTTCTGCGGCCATTCCCTTGTGCCCGTAAAGAGCCGTAAGCATTTCACCATCTGGAAGTGCGTGAATCGGAACTGTTCATACTACAAGAACAGCCTGAAGCATGTGGATCCCGACTCACCGAACGGCAAGAGTGACTACAAACTCCACTATCTTTACCGCGAGTTCACCATGGACTTCTTCCAGATGAAACTGGACGATGG